>JBELMB010000024.1:0-44753 GCA_042088665.1 Sagittula sp. | reverse complement strand
CGTACGCGACGGCCCGGACCACTCACACGGCCCACTTCGCCCACCGAATAGGGCGGGAAGTTGTAGTGCAGCAAGAAGTTCGAACGGAAGTTGCCATGCAGCGCGTCGATGATCTGCTCATCGTCGCCGGTGCCCAGCGTCGTCACCACGAGGCCCTGCGTCTCGCCGCGCGTGAACAGCGCGGATCCATGCGTGCGCGGCAGGATGCCGGTTTCGCAAACGATGTCACGCACTTCGTCCAGTGCGCGGCCGTCGATGCGACGCTTGTTCACCACCACGTCAGAGCGCAGCACCTGGCTTTCGAGCTTCTTCAGCGCCGACCCGAGGTTGTCATCTGCGAGTTGCTCTTCGCTCAGGCCTTCCTTGACCGCGGTCTTGACCGCGGCGACCGCTGCCACACGCTCCTGCTTGTCGGAGATGGCGTAAGCCGCTTTCATCTTCTCTTCGCCGAGGCCCTTCACGACGGCGAACAACTCGGAATAGTCCGGCGGCTGGAAATCGAACGGCTCCTTGGCCGCTTCTTCAGCCATCTCGATGATGGCGTCGATCACCGGCTGGATCTGGGTGTGGGCAAACATCACCGCGCCCAGCATCTCGTCCTCGGTCAGCTCATAGGCCTCGGACTCCACCATCATCACGGCGTCCTTGGTGCCCGCAACGACGAGGTCCAGACGCTGATCGGGATTGTTGCGCAGCTGGTCCATGTCCTCGACGGTCGGGTTCAGGACGTATTCGCCATCCTCGAAACCAACGCGCGCACCGGCGATCGGCCCCATGAAAGGCGCCCCCGAGATGGTCAGCGCCGCGGAGGCCGCGATCATCGCCACGATGTCGGGATCATTGACGAGGTCGTGGCTCAGCACGGTGCACATCACCAGCACTTCGTGCTTGAAGCCCGATACGAACAGCGGGCGGATCGGACGGTCGATCAGACGCGCGGTCAGGGTCTCTTTTTCAGTCGGGCGCGCTTCGCGCTTGAAAAAGCCGCCGGGGATCTTGCCGGCCGCGTAGTACTTTTCCTGATAGTGCACTGTCAGGGGAAAGAAATCCTGACCTTCGCGCGGTGCCTTGGCAAAGGTCACGTTTGCCATGACAGAGGTCTCGCCCAGCGTGGCGATCACGGTCCCATCCGCTTGGCGCGCAACTTTGCCTGTTTCCAGTGTCAGCGTTTCTTCGCCCCACTGGAGTGACTTTTTCACTTCTTTGAACATCAATTCATCCTAGCTGGAGGCACTCCCGAGCCCTCTCGGGTCCTCCGTTTGCATGGCGGCCCCATTGCCGCCGACCCCTCTATCATGCCATGCGCCGGGGTCACTGCGTCACGTCTCAGATGTGAGCGCCTTACAGGTTTTTTCCGCGCGTGGAAAGACGCGAACAGCATGGTCCTGTTTTTGTCAAACTCCCGCCCCGTATGGATGTTCAACCTTTGGCTGCACCGACGAACACGGTTGAGGAGTCAAGCGATGGAACAGCATGTCTGGGCCTGTGATGTGGGCAGGGCGTCGAACTTCGGCTGGTTTGCGCCATGGTTTGGCGCTGACCTGCCAGAGGCAGAGCGGCTGGCGCGGTCCGGTCGGATCGCCTCGCACAATTGGCTGGGTCTGGCGGTGCCCGTCGAGGACCATCCCACACAGACCATCGCCACCCGCGGCACACCCAAGAGCGGCAAGGCCGTGATCATCTGCGAAAACCGCAACGTGCTTGTCTCTGACGAGATGGCCGAGGCACTGGCCGCGTTCGATCTGGGCGCGGGCGGGCTGGTCCGGTCACGCGTTGTCAAACGCAACCGCGACCGCAGCACCCGCGATCTTGGCTTTGACCTGCACTACTGGCACTTTGGCAACGTCAAGACCACGCTGCGACCAGACCTGTCGCGACAGGTCAAACCGCTGGTGAGCCCGGCCACCGGGATCACGCGGGCCGCAGGCCTGTGGCAGGCGCCGCAGTTTGACGCCTTGGCCCCTGACGATCTCTCCCTCGGTCTGGACTGTCTCAAGGGACCGGATGTCTGGATCGAGCGGGGATTGAACGTCGACCTGTTCCTGTCTGACCGGCTGGCGCAGGCGCTGCGGCGGCAGCGGCTGGACACGCGCCTGCACCTGCTGCGTTGCCGCGTGGTGGAATAGACGCACCGACATGCCGCCAAAGGCAGCCGCGCGCTACCCCCTGCCGCGCCATGGCTTGTCCGGCGCCGTGGCAAAATCCAGCGGCAGATCGTCGAAAAGACCACCCGACGCCAAGCCATAGCGCGCCATCCACGGCACCGGTGCGGAGATCGCACCGCCAGCCTCCCAGGCGAAATAGCCCAGCGCGCCGGACGCCGGGATCGGATCAACCGCCCGCGGATCCTCCAGAGCCAACCCCGCCTCGCCGCCGAACCATTCACTGTCGCTTTGCGTGATGATCTCGACCACCTCGACCGTCCCGATGATCGCCCCCCGCACCAGTTCGGCGGGCGGCGGGCACTGGACGCCATGCCGTTGCAAGCGCCAGGCGCTATACCGGTATTCGGCCTCTTTCATGCCCTTGGCGGCGTGCAGCGCGATGCGCCCGGGCCGCATCCCACCCGACCTTATGGCGCCCAGCGACCGGTTTTCGATCACTTTGCCACCATGCAGGATCGCCCATGCCCAGGGCTGGCGCACCGAAAGCGCAAGGGTGGGTACAACACACATACGGCAAAGCTAGCGCAAGTTTCGCCTTTCGCTATGGACCGTCACGACGCGGCGCTGCATGTTTTGCGCATCGTCACAAGCGGAGCCAACCATGCGCCTGATCCTTCTTGCCGCCACCCATGTGGTGGCCCTCGCCGTGGGGTTTGCCCTTGGCGTCTACTTTCTGCCCATCCTCACGGCGCCCAAGGCGCCCGACAGCGCCATGCTGCAACAAAAGGCACAAGACGCGAGTTTTACAGCAGAGTTCACCCGCGATCTGCGCGGCAGCGACTTCTTGCATTGGGGCGAAGGCACCATAAGCCTGTCGGACACGGAAATCGTGCACATGGGCAAGCTGGCACCGGGACCGGATTACAAGCTTTACCTCACCACGCGTTTTGTCGAGCACGAAGACGAGTTCGAACCGATCAAGGACACCGCCCTGCGCATCGGTGACGTCAAGACATTTGACGGGCTGCTGCTCTCGGTGCCCGAGGGCGTGAACGTGGCCGATTACACGACCGTGGTCATCTGGTGCGAAGCCTTTGGCGAGTTCATCACCTCGGCGCAATACCAGTGACCCAAGCGCGCCCGCGCAAGGCAGGCGTTGATTTTTCAAGGATCTTGTGACCCATGACCTTTCTTCAAATCACTTCTCTGCTGATCGTGCTCGCGGGCGTGTTCGGCGCAGTGAACTACTTCGTGCTCAAACTGCCCTCTGCCATCGGCATTCTGGTGGTGGCGCTGCTGGCCTCCCTTGCTGCGCTTGGTATCGACTACATCTTGCCCTTCCTCGGGTTGGCCGATGCCCTGCGCGCCGGTGTCGCAGAGATCGAGTTTTCTGACGCGCTGCTGGAGGGGATGCTGGGGCTCTTGCTGTTTGCCGGTGCCTTGCACGTCAAACTGTCGGACCTGAAAGCCGTCTGGCAGACCGTGCTCCTGATGGCGACCATGGGTGTTGCGATCTCGACGCTGGTGATCGGGCTGGGCTTCTTTGCCATGACCGGTGCGCCGCTCTTGATCGCGCTGGTCTTTGGCGCGCTGGTCTCTCCCACCGATCCGGTGGCGGTGATGGGCGTCCTCAAGGAAGCCAACCTGAGCAAGCAGATGGAGACCAAGATCGCGGGCGAGAGCCTGTTCAACGATGGCGTGGGCTATGTGGTCTTTCTGGTTCTGGTCGGCCTTGCCTTTCCCGCCGCCAGCCATGGCCATGGCGAAGAGCAGGTGGGCCCGGCGCTTGGTGCGCTGATCCTGTTTGTGCAGGAGGCCTTTGGCGGCGCTGTTCTGGGTCTTGCGCTGGGATGGCTGACCTTCCGCGTGATGCGCCATATCGACGATTATGCGCTCGAGGTGCTGCTGACGCTGGGCCTCGCGTTTGGCGGTTATGAGCTGGCGATCTACCTGCATGTCTCTGCCCCCATCGCGGCGGTCTGCGCCGGGCTCTTGATCGGTGACATCGGCGCCAAGCATGGCATGTCCGAAGAGACCCGCGAATACGTGGACAAGTTCTGGGTGCTGGTGGACGAGATCCTGAACGCGGTGCTCTTCATGCTCATCGGGGTCGAGATCTTTGCCGTGCAGCTGGAGGTCGACATGCTGACAACCGGTGTGCTGTCGATCGCGCTGGCGCTCGTCGGGCGGCTGGCCGCGGTGGCCGTTCCGATCCTGATCCTGAAAAAGACCATCACCTACCCGCGGGGCGTCATTCCGATCATGACATGGGGCGGGTTGAAGGGCGGTATCTCTGTCGCCCTTGCCCTGTCGCTGCCCGACAGCGAGTGGAAGCCGCTTATCCTGACGGTGACCTATGTGATCGTGGTCTTCTCGATCATCGTGCAGGGCCTGACGGTGGCCCAGGTGGCCAAACGCCTCGGACGTGAGCCGGAACTGATGTAAGCGGCGGTGCCTCTCGGGTCCGTGGTTGCGGGGCCCCATGAGGGGCGTTTCCTTCGTTGGGTCGGCCCGGTCGCGAAATGTTCGGGGCCTTTGGGGCCAGACCCGACAAAAGGCATGTGCAATTGCGAGTGCATCATGAAAAAACGCCCGCTCCTCTTGGGAACAGGCGTTTTCAGTCTCAACAGAACTCTGTCTGGGGCCTTGTGGGCACCAGCGCTTAGCGGCGGATGCCGAGGCGCTTGATCAGGTCCTTGTAGCGCGGCTCTTCGCGCTCCTTGAGGTAGTCCAACAGCTTCCGGCGCTGCGCGACGAGCTTCAGCAGGCCGCGGCGGGAGTGGTTGTCTTTCTTGTGGGTCTTGAAGTGATCCGTCAGGGTCGCGATGCGCGAGGTCAGGATGGCCACCTGCACTTCGGCAGAGCCGGTGTCGCCAGCCTTGGCGCCAAATTCCTTGATCAGTCGGGTCTTTTCTTCGGGCGTGATCGACATCGGGGTCTCCTTTTCAGGGTTGATCGTTATGGCGCAAGCCGGGATGTCGTCCAGCAAGGCCCATGGAGGCTCCGCGCGACTCGTCTGTCACGCAGATGGGAGCGCATACGAGATTTCGCGGTGTTTTGAAAGCCCGAAGTGGTCGGCCAGCCGGAAAGTCAAAGGGTCCCACCCGGGCTGAGATCCGGGCGCAGGATTCTGCCCCCTTGGATCCAACACAGGCTCAGGCGGTATCTGCGTGGGCCAGACCGGCGTTGGGCCGTCTTTCCGGCTGTTTTACAGTGAAATTCGCCCTATCTTGAGCGGACTCCGCATCGTGGAAAACATCTCGTCCCGGGTTGGTCGTCTCGCCGAAGACCGGCGCTGCGCCCGTTTTGCCATCGAGAACGGCGACCCCAAAAAACTGACTGCGCCGCAGGTTGCGTCACATGGTGACTTGGTAGGCAAACATCCGAGCAATCACTTGAGACTCGCCGATAGTGAAAGGTCGAAAGGGGTCGCTTTTCTCGGACAGCGTCCAGAACCCCTCAGCTTCGAGCCGGTCCATTTCCTCGCGGAAGCCATGATGTTCATAGATGTCATCCCGAACGTTGAAAACGATGTGCCCACCGCATTTCACTACCCGGATCAATTCCTCAAAGCTGGAATGCGGGGCATGCCCTTCGGTGAACACCCCCGTCGCGATGGCACCGGAAAAATGGTCCGATTCAAAATCCAGAGGCTGGCCCATAACCATTCTGTGCAGGTCTGAAAAAACGCCCGTTTTGCGCGCCTCCTCGAGCATCGCTTTTGACAGGTCGATCCCGACAAGATCCCGGTACCCCAGAATGTGCAGGTTTTCTGCTGCCAGACCTGTACCGCATCCCGCATCAAGCACCCGCCCGCCGACAGGGACCCATCGGGCGAAAAAACCCGTTGCGAGACCCGGGAGCCGAAATCCCATCGCCGCATTGTCCTGATCGTAAGTCCCGGCCCATGTTTCGTATTGCGTTTCAAGAGCCTCGTTCCCGTGCGCCCCGAACGCCGACGACAAGTTTTTTCTGGCTTCTTGGCCCGGCATGGATTTCTCCTGAGTTTCATCGGACAGAGGCCCACATCGAGCCCCCTTCGTCCCGCAAAGGGCCAGAAAGAGACCGCCGCCGTCTAGTTCACCAATGGTGCAGTGGACCACGCGCCTCCCGAAACGCATAGTACCAGCACACCTGCGCATGGCTGGGGGCTTGAGCTATGAAATACCAATCCAGGTCCGCACCTTCTTCGAAAAGAGATCAAATTCTTGACGCGGCGGAACGGGCCATCCTTCAAAAAGGCGTATCAGCGACGACAATTGAGGAGTTGATCGTCGAAGTGGGCGTTTCCAAGAATGGCTTTTTCTACCATTTTCAGGACAAGACCTAACTCGTCGAGGCCATACTCAAACGGAACCTCGACCTTGACGCGGCCTGGTTCGCGGACCTGCTGACCCAAGCAGAACGGGTCGGCGACGACCCGTTGGACAGATTTCTCGCATTTCTGGACCTGCTCGCGGACGAGATGAGCAGCATACCGGGCGGCCATCCGGGATGCATGACGACAGCCTGTTGTTACCAGGACCGACTTTTGAACGATTGCGTCAGGCAAGTGGCCGCAGAGATATTGATGCTATGGCGTCATACGTCGCTTTCTCAACTGCAAGGGGTGGCGGCACGTTATTCTCCCGGATTTGATGTGGATCTGGAGGAATTGGCTGACATGCTGCCTGCCTTGATCGACGGCTCAATCATCTTTTCCAGGGTCGTCGCAGATCACTCTGTTCTGCCCAACCAAATCCGATTGTACCGCACGGTCATTGCGAGCATCTTTCGGCCCGAGTTGCCATAGATTTCGCGCCCGGTTGCCTTCGGGCATCAAGCCATTCAGCGCAGAGCCAAATTTCTCGTCGCAGGAGACCCTCGGCGTTTGCCGCATCTCATGTCTGGATGCGAGATCCCCCGCATGGATCCACCTCGCCAAGGGATCCGGCAAAGAAAGAAAACCGGCGAAAGCAGGCTGCGCGGTCTAGCCGGCGGCCATGGCGGAGGCAAAGCTCTCCCCCACCAGAACGATGGATTCGAGCGGCGGTGCATCGGCCGTGGGCAGGGTGCTGAGCACCACACCGTCGAGCACGATCTCCGTCACGTCGGGATCGCTTTCGGAGAGACGCATGAGCACCTCCGGTTCTTCTTCGGACCCGGTGTCGTCGTAGACGATCACGATCTGGTCCTCCTGCGCGTCGTAATCGACCAGTTCAGAGGCCTCGTCCATGATCCAGTCGCCCAGCACAAGGACATCGGCCCCGTCGCCACCGACCACGTAGTCACCGGAGCCCACCGCGATGGTGTCATCCCCGTCACCGCCGTTCAGGAAATCCTGCCAGTCGGCGTCGCGCCCGGTCTCGTCCTGAACCACACCGTTGATGAGGTCATCGCCGTCCGCACCAAAGAGCGTGTCGCTGCCCAAACCGCCTGACAGGCTGTCCGCACCGTCGCGTCCATGCAGCGCATCCGCACCTTCGCCACCGTCGAGCACATCGAGACCATCGCCACCTTGCAGAGTATCCGCGCCGGATCCGCCCAGCAGCGTATCATCCCCGTCGTCGCCATAAAGCGCGTCGCCACCGGCATCGGCGCGCAGCATGTCATCGCCGTCGCCACCATGGAGCGTGTCGCTGCCATCACCGCCGGACAGCGTGTCATTGCCGTCGCCGCCAAGCATTTCATCCGGGCCGTCGTAGCCGCGCATCAGGTCGTTGTCATCACCGCCGGACAGCAGGTCTGCCTCATCGGACCCGTCGATGATGGCATCGGCCCGCGCCTCTTCTGCGGCATCGTCGAGCATGTTGATCAGGCCCAACTGCGCAAAGAGAGAACCGGGCGCGGCCTCGGTTCCGGCGGCAAGGTCGTCATCCTCTGCTACACCGTCACCTTCGTCGTCCGTGGTATCGCCCAGCCCCTGCGCCGGGTCCGCGTCCAGATCTAGCGGCCCGCCCAAAGGGGGCGTCACTGCCACATCTGGCGTCCCTGCCACATCGGGTGTTTCGGCGGGATCGGGGATCTCGGCACCGTTGAACCCGGCACCGTCGAACCCGGCGCCATCGAAGGCTGTGGGATCGGGTGGCGGGCTTGTGCCCTCTTCCTCGGACGGGGCAAACGCGTCGCCGCTGTCCTCCTCTGACTCATCCGGGGAATCGTCAAAGAACGCGCCGCTGCTGGCGATCGCTACCGATCCCAGCGCCATCATACCCAGCAGTCCTGCGAGAAAGAACATGTGATCCGACCTTACTTGATGCTGCGGAAGATCCCAGATCCCCCGAGTCCAATCAACGCGTTTCCGGTAAAGCGGTTAAGGAAGTCCGACTACGGGGCTGTTCTTTCGGAGAGCATCACCTCTCCCGAAGGACATCTTGCACGGGACCAAGGCCGGGGGAACTTGAGATTGGGACAGACAAGTCCCCGGCAGGGTCGCCCCATGCAGACGGGACCCGATCCGACAGGCTTGGGCACCCGTCGTCAGGGGATGCGCTGGATTTCAGAGATCAGGGCGCGGGCCCAATCGCCAAGGATCGGGATGAACTCGAACTGGCTGAGCAGAAGCACCAGCGCCGATACAAGTGCCGTGGCCCCCAGCGCCGTCCCAAGACCCAGCGCCAAGCCGCGCAGGAACTGAAAGCCCAGCAGCCGCCAGAGTGAATTGTGAATCTGCACGAAGCGGTGACTGTTGAGCAGGGCCACTTCTTCGGTGAGGCGGGTGAGGTCACGGCGCAGCGCACGGGCCTCGTCATCTGTGGTCGGCATATCGGGCCTCCTTGGGCCAGGGTTGCGGCACGCGAGCATATGAGACGTAAAGCGGGTGACGGGGATGGCCGGCCTTTGTCAGGCCAAGGTGTCTCACGTCCCCGGTGAGAGACGCCGCGACCCGAGGCCCCTGATCGCGCCAGGCCCCATGCACCCCCCAGGCGGCCAGCACCATCGCGGCCCCCCTGCCCCAATCTGCAAGAAGTGCCGCGTTTTCGGGGCCTTCTGGTTCTTTGGCACGCTTGAGATCCGCAGGGTCGGTGGCGCGAAAGGCAAAGATGTTCGCGATGCGCATCCCGCCATAGCCCAACATGCGCGCGCGGCGTTGGCAGCGCTCGATCGTCGGGTCATTGGCCAGTTCCGTGGCGGTGGAGGGATTGAGCATCACATAGAGCACCTCTGCCCCATCACCCCAGATCCTGCGCAGGCCATAACGGTAGGTTTCGCACGGGGAATAATGGGCCCAGCTGCGGATACCGTCCTGTTCTGCGGTGCGTGTGATCATGGGCGCAAGCTGCCTTTTGCCACGCGAAGGTGCAAGGGGCCGACGCCGCGTTGACAGGGCCGCCACCGTGGCGCAGCGTCTGTCCGACCCCAAGCCTGCAGAGGAGCCCGGCGCATGGACATCGAGCAGATCAGAGCCGCGGCACGGCGGCTGGAAGGTCAGGTGCGGCGCACGCCACTGCTGTCCTCCCCGGCGCTGGACGCCATCGCTGGCCGTCGCGTTCTGGTGAAGCCCGAGTGCCTGCAGCGCACCGGCAGCTTCAAGTTCCGCGGCGCCTATTCGGCGCTGTCGGCCCTTGCGCCAGACGTGCGGGCCCGCGGTGTGATTGCCTTCTCTTCGGGCAACCACGCGCAGGGCGTGGCGCTTGCGGCGCGTCTTTTTGACGTGCCGGCCGTGATCGTGATGCCGCGGGACGCGCCCGAGACAAAGATCGCGGGCACGCGGGCGCTTGGCGGGGAGGTCGTGCTGTATGATCGCGCGACGCGCGCGGATGGCACAGTCGGGGAAAGCCGCGAAGCCATCGGCGCGCGGATCGCGCAGGCGCGCGGCCTGACGCTGATCCGGCCCTATGACGAGCCGCTGGTGATTGCCGGACAGGGCACCTGCGGGCTCGAGATCGCGGCACAGGCGCAGGCGGAAGGTGTCGAAGCGGCGGATGTGCTGGTCTGCTGCGGCGGGGGCGGGCTGACCTCTGGCATCGCGCTGGCGCTGGAGGCCGATGCGCCTGCGATGCGCGCGCGGCCCGTGGAACCGGAAGGGTTCGACGATGTGGCGCGCTCACTCGAAGCGGGCACCCCCCAGAGCAACGCCTTGGCGTCGGGTGGGTTGGCGGACGCCATCCTGACACCGGAACCGGGCAAGCTGACCTTTCCGATCCTGAAGCGGCTCTGCGGCCCGGGTCTGGTGGTAAGCGACACGGAGATGCTGCGCGCCATGGCGCTGGCCTTTCAGCACCTGAAAGTGGTGGCTGAGCCCGGCGGTGCTGCGGCGCTCGCCGCAGCCCTGTTCCATGGGGAGGCGCTTTCGGGCGAGGCCGTGATTTGCACGATTTCAGGGGGAAACGTGGATGGACCTGTGTTTGAGCGCGCGTTGCAACTGTTGCGGGCTGGTGCTGCGTGACGCGCGCCTGATCACGATTGGGGGCCAGCCCCCAAACCCCCGGAGTATTTGTGAAACAAAGAAGCCAGGCGCGCTTTGGGTCAGACCGGCATGAGGGCCCAATAGTCGAGGTCCAGAAGCACGTCGGGCAGGTATTTGCCGTCCGGTCCTTTCAATTCAAAGGGATTTCCGCCCTTTGTGGCCACCAGTCTCAGACGGATGGCCCCGACGCCCGGGGCGCTGGTCTCTGCCTTGTCGAGCACTTCGGACCAGGCCTTGACCGTATTGCCCGCGAGGCATGGGTTCGCATGGGCACCGCCGTTCAGACCGACGATCATCTGCGCATTGGCCAGCCCGTTGAAGGACAGTGCCCGGGCCATGGAGATCACATGACCACCGTAGATCAGCCGCTGGTCGGGGCGCGCGGTGACGTCGAAATGCACCTTTGAAGTGTTCTGCCAGAGGCGCGTGGCCATCATGTGCTCTGCCTCTTCGAGCGTGACGCCATCCACGTGGTCGATGGTTTCGCCGATCTCGTAGTCGCCGAGGCGGTGCGGCTCTCCTGCGAGCGTGAAATCATAACCGGTGAAGTCGAGGCCTTTCGGGATCACCAGATCCTCTGGCGCGAGCACCTTGGTGAGGTCGGGGATCGTGGTCTGCGGTGCGGGCGCCTCGAGATCGCCTTTGCGCAGCATCACCCAACGGACGTATTCCATGACCACGTCGTCATGCTGGTTGAACCCGCGGGAGCGCACGTAGACCACCCCCGTCCGTCCGTTCGAGTTCTGCTTCAGCCCGATCACCTCGGACTGCGCGCGCAGGGTGTCGCCGGGCCAGACCGGTGTGATCCAGCGGCCCTCGGCATAGCCAAGGTTCGCCACGGCGTTCAGCGAGACGTCCGGGACCGTCTTGCCAAACACCATATGGAAGGCGGCGAGATCGTCGAGCGGCCCGCCCGGCAGACCGCAGGAGCGGGCAAACTCATCCGACGAATAGAGCGCGTGCCGCATCGGGTAGAGCGCGTGATAGAGTGCACGCTCACCCCCGGAGACCGTGCGCGGCACTGCATGGTCGATCACCATACCCAGTTGGTAATCTTCGAAAAAGCGCCCCGGATTCGTCTTTTGCGCCATCACATCTCTCCCAGTTTGAGGTCAGGGGAATATGTGCCTTCCACCTCCTTCACCACGGCCTGCCCGCAGCGCATGACGCCATTGGCCGCATCGAAGGCATAGGTCGGGTCACCATGCAGTGCCCAGCCGGCATTGAGCGCGGCGGTCACCTTGTGGCAGAAGGCAGAGGTGTCGTCCCCTGAGAGAAAGCGATAGAGTTTCATGGCGTTTTCCGTGCGTTAGCCGAAGGCAGAGTATCCCAGAAGGCTGTGGATCCCACCGAGCACCAGCAACACCACCACGGAGGCGCCGAGGAACATGCCGTCCTTGGCCAGCGTGCCGGGCGTGCGCGGCGTCCAGTCCGGTTCTGCCTTGTTGATCATACCGATGGAGATCACCGCCCAAGCGCCAAGGCCGCCAAACAGGATGAAGCTCGGCACATCGCCGTTCACCAGCAGATGCCCGACGGCCCAGAGCGCAAAACCCGTCAGCATCGGATGGCGCATGCCGCTGACCAGCTTGCCCTTCTTGGGCGCGGGACTCATCAGAAAGATCGCGGCAAGCACCAGCAGGTTCATGATGCCCACCGTCGCCGGGTGCCGCCCCCAGAAGACCGCGCCATCGGCCATGCGGTAGCCAAAGATCATCAGCACGATGCTGACTCCGATGGCCGCCGCGATCATGCCCTTGCCCTTGTCGCCCATGGGCGCACGCACGCCCGGTGCCAGTCGTTTGAGCCAATGCGCGCCAATCCAGAGTGCGACGCCGAGAATCAGTAGCAACATGAGTGCCTCCCTAACCTGTTCGGCGCGAGCCTCGCCTTATTCGGCCAGAGCCGCAATCGCATCGGCCTTGGCCAGCGTCTTTCTGGCGGTGTCCACATGCAGGTTCTCGACGATCTTGCCATCCACGACGGCCACGCCCCGGCCCGCGGCCTTGGCGTCTTCATAGGCGGCGATCTGGCGGCGCGCGAGGTCAATCTCTGTCGCGTCAGGCGCAAAGGCGGCGTTGGTGATGGCCACCTGCGCCGGGTGGATCAGCGTCTTGCCATCGCAGCCCAGATCCCGGCCCTGATCGCATTCCACCTTCAGCCCGTCATCGTCGCGGAAGGCATTGTAGACGCCATCGACGATGACCTTGTCAAAAGCCTTGGCCGCCAGCACGCAAAGCCCGATGCCGGTCAGCATCGGCAGACGGTCCGGGCGAAAGCGCGCGTTGAGTTCCTTGGCCAGATCGTTGGTGCCCATGACCAGCCCCTGCAGCCGGGGATGCGCGGCGATCTCCGCGGCGGCCAGCATGCCCCGCGGCGTTTCCATCATGGCCCAAAGCGGTTTGTCGGTGATCTCGGCCAGAGCATCGAGTTGCGCGGCGCTTTCGACCTTGGGCAAGAGCAGCGCGTCACAGGCCATGGTCGCGGCGGCCTTTGCATCGTCAAGGCCCCATTCGGTGTCCAGACCGTTGATCCGAACGATCCGCGTGCGGTTGCCATAAGAGCCATCCAGCGCCGCGGCCAGCGTCGCGCGGGCGGCGGGCTTTTCGTCCGGTGCGACCGCGTCTTCGAGGTCGAAGATGATCGCATCGATGGGCATGGTGCGTGCCTTCTCCAGCGCCCGCTCCTTTGAGCCGGGAATATAGAGAACGGAACGGTAAGGGCGGGTCGCCAGGTCCATGTGAATCTCCGTCGCGAAATTTTGTTGCGTCCGAATGCGCAGAAATTTCCGGATCGTTCAAGTGAAAATCTGCTGCAGTGCAGAATATGCATGCTTTTTTGGCACCCGCAGGGGTCATATCCGTTGTATTTGAAGCACCGAACGCAGCGTTAACCGAATTGAAGTGGCTGGACCCCGAGGATGTTCTCATGCCGTTCACATGCGGCAGGGGCGCAGCCGGCAGGGTCGGCGTCCCGGGATCTGAGGGGACCCTACACGCGTCGAACGGCTGAAAGCCAGCGGCGCTCAGCCGAAAGGTAAAGACATGATGAAGATGATGAAACTTGCCCTGATCTCCGCCGCTGCTTGGCTCGTGGCGGTCCCGGCCGTTCAGGCGCAACAGCAGCTTGATCACTGCGCGCCACGTGACCAGGTCGTGCAGCGGCTCGCCACGAAATATGGCGAAACGCGCCAGAGCATGGGCCTGGGGTCCGACAATGCCGTGATGGAAGTGTTTGCCTCCGTCGATTCCGGATCCTGGACGATCACCGTGACGATGGCCAATGGCATCACCTGCCTCGTGGCTTCCGGCCAGGCCTTCGAGGAACTCGCCGAAGCCCTGCCGCCCAAAGGCGATGACGCCTGACGGGTGACACACAGGAATGCACGGCCTTCAACAGGGGTTGCCCGGCACCGCAGTCCGGACAGGAACCACATTCACGACAACGGACGGCGTGGCCCTGCGCGACGCAGGGTCATGCCCCATTTTTCGTCAGCCGTGAACCCGAGCTTTTCGTAAAAGCCCCGCGCGCCCAGCTTGCGCCCGGTCAGCAGCATGATCTTGTAGCACTCTGCCGCCCAGGCATGGGCCACCGCTGCCTCCATCACGGCACGGCCAAGGCCAGCCCCGCGCAGGTCACCCGTGCTCACCACGTTCTCGATCAAGGCATAGGGCCGCCCGCCAAAGGTCATGTTCGGCAGGATGTGCACCGTCACGATGGCCTTGATCTCGCCGTCCCGTTCTGCCCCCAGAACCGTGGTCCCGGGATGCGACACCAGCGCCGCAAAGCGCGTGACATCGGCCACCGGGACGTCCCCCACCAACTCCTTGTACAATGCGATCGCCGCAGGTGCGTCCTGTGACGTCAGCGCGCGGGTCTGGATCATGTCAGGGCATCCCAGATGAGCTTGGCCCCGGTCAGGGTCAGAGCCACGTAGGTGATCATGAAGAAAAGCCGCTCCGGCACCAGATGATGCGCCTTGACGCCCAGCCATGTCCCCAGCAAGGCAAAGGGCGCCAGCACCAGATCCATCAGCAACGTCTGCACCGTAAAGACGCCCATCCCGGCATAAAACGCCGCCTTGGCAATGTTCACGGCCCAGAACACCAGCACCGTGCTCGCCTGATACGTAGTTTTCGACAGACCCTGACCCAACAGGTAGACTGCGGCGATCGGCCCGCCCGCATGGCTGACGAAACTGGTAAAGCCCACGCCCACGCCGGAGGCGATCCCCGTCCGCGGTCCGAACCGCGCGCCCAGTTTCAACCAGCCCAGCGCCTGCACCGTTTGCCAGACGACAAACGACAGGGCGACCCCGCCGATGACCAACCGGATCATGTCGGCGTCCGCGACCGCCCAGAAGGCCACCCCCAGCAGCACGCCCGGCACCGACCCCCAGAGCAACACGCGCGAGGCCGGCCAATCCCACTTGCGCCAATAGGCCGGCAAACTCGCCGTATCGATCAACATCAAAAGCGGCAGCATCAGCCCGAGCGCAACCTGCGGCTCCAGCACAAGCGCCAGAATCGACGCGCTCGCAAAGGCCACGGCAGATCCAAAGCCGCCCTTTGAAATCCCTGCAATAATCACGGCGGGGATGCCCACGGCAAAAACCATCGGACTGAAAAGATCCATGCAATCCCCGTGTAAGTTGTGGCTTTGGCACGGCTTTACGCCCAATCAGAGGGTCCCGCCAGCCCCACCGGACCCTGTGCCGCATCGCAGCACCCTTGCACGAAACTCCGCTTGCGCGTAACCCAACGCGCAAATTCACGAAGGACCGGAGATCAAATCCATGGCCAGACCCAAGATCGCCCTCATCGGCGCGGGACAGATTGGGGGCACGCTTGCCCACCTTGCTGCAATGAAGGAACTGGGCGACGTCGTCCTCTTTGACATCGCGGAGGGTATCCCGGAGGGCAAGGCGCTCGACATCGCCGAGTCCGGCCCGTCCGAAGGGTTTGATGCCAAGCTGAAAGGCACGCAGGACTACGCCGACATCGCTGGCGCCGACGTCTGCATCGTGACCGCCGGTGTGCCGCGCAAGCCCGGGATGTCCCGGGACGACCTTTTGGGCATCAACCTCAAGGTGATGAAGTCCGTCGGTGAAGGCATCCGCGACAACGCGCCCGATGCCTTTGTGATCTGCATCACCAACCCGCTGGACGCCATGGTCTGGGCGCTGCAGCAGTTCTCGGGCCTGCCAGCGAACAAGGTCTGCGGCATGGCCGGTGTGCTGGACAGCGCGCGCTTCCGCCATTTCCTTTCGGAAGAATTCAACGTCTCCATGAAGGACGTCACCGCCTTTGTGCTGGGTGGCCACGGCGACACCATGGTGCCGTCCATGCGCTATTCCACCGTGGCGGGCATTCCCCTGCCGGACCTGGTCGACATGGGCTGGACCACGCAGGAAAAGATGGACGCCATCGTTCAGCGCACCCGTGACGGCGGCGCCGAAATCGTTGGCCTGCTGAAGACCGGTTCCGCCTTCTACGCGCCCGCCACTTCCGCGATCGAGATGGCCGAGGCCTATCTCAAGGACCAAAAGCGCGTCCTGCCCTGCGCCGCCTTCTGTGACGGCGAGTTCGGTCTCGACGCCATGTACGTGGGCGTGCCCACCGTCATCGGCGCCGGTGGCGTTGAGAAGATCGTGAACATCAAGCTCAACAAGGAAGAGCAGGACATGTTCGACATCTCCGTGAAAGCCGTTCAGGGCCTTGTCGAAGCCTGCAAGGCCATTGACGAGAGCCTCGCCTGACAGGCCGAGCACTGCGAATGAAGAAAACAGGGCGCATCCCCCGGGGTGCGCCCTTTTCTCATGCCCTATGCCCTAAATGCTCTGGTCCGGCGGTCCAATGGCCCGCCTTGGCCATCACCGGTTCAAACCCGTCCCGCTGACCTCAGCTTTGCCATCTGCGCAGCTCGCGCGCCTGCGTCGGGCGCGAGCCGACAGTCTGGGTGCTTTGCCTGCTCATGCCCACGAACCTGCGATGCTCTTTGAAAGGCGCAGAGGCTCTGTCGGGTAGATCCAGAATGCTTGTGGGCAGGCTGACAGCCTTGAGATCATGGAATTCAATGGGTCGCATGGCACACCTGGCGCGACGGGAAATGATCCCTGCCCGCCCTTCCATGATGTGAATCCCCGTATTCTGTATGGTATCAATTTTGACACAATTTTAGCGATTGTCGTCTTTCCAATTGTCCCGGCAAAGGCACCGCTTGCTTTGACTTGACCTTTGTAACGGCCTGTTCGCAGCGAGGTGATTCTCTTCATCTTTGCTAACGCAGAAATTTTTGTGATCACAGTTTTGAAGAGTGTGATCACAAATGTCGAATTATGGCTGCGAAACCACCCCTGCGGCAATATTTCCTTTAAAACCGACCTCGCGAAAAGGCTAGATCGGCCCAATCGCAGCAAGTACGGGGATCCTCGACCCATGAATATCCACGAATATCAGGCCAAGGCGCTTCTGCGCTCTTACGGCGCGCCGGTCTCTGACGGCCGCGTGGTGCTGAAAGCCGAAGAAGCGAAGTCCGCCGCAGGCGAACTCGATGGCCCGCTCTGGGTCGTCAAGGCCCAGATCCACGCCGGTGGCCGCGGCAAAGGCAGCTTCAAGGAAGCGGATGCCGGTGAAAAGGGCGGTGTACGCCTCGCCAAATCCGTCGAAGAAGCCGCCACCGAAGCCAAGCGCATGCTCGGCCGCACCCTTGTGACCAAGCAGACCGGCGACGCCGGCAAGCAGGTCAACCGCGTCTACATCGAGGACGGCTCCGGCATCCAGACAGAGATGTACCTCGCTCTGCTCGTTGATCGCCAGACCTCCCGCGTGTCCTTCGTGGCCTCCACCGAGGGCGGCATGGACATCGAGGAAGTGGCTGAAAGCACCCCGGAAAAGATCCTCTCCTTCTCCGTCGATCCTGCCACGGGCTACCAGGCGTTTCACGGCCGCCGCATCGCCTTTTCGCTGGGTCTGGACAAGGCGGGCCAGAAGCAATGCGTCAAGCTGATGGGCACGCTCTACAAGCTCTTCGTCGAAAAAGACATGGAGATGCTGGAGATCAACCCGCTGATCGTCACCGACACCGGTGATCTGAAGTGCCTCGATGCCAAGATGAGCTTTGACGGCAACGCCATCTACCGCCACCCCGATCTGGCAGAGTTGCGCGACGAGACCGAAGAAGACCCCAAGGAACTCGCAGCCTCGAAATACGACCTGAACTACATCGCTCTGGACGGTGAGATCGGCTGCATGGTCAATGGCGCCGGTCTGGCCATGGCGACGATGGACATCATCAAGCTGTACGGCGCGGAGCCTGCCAACTTCCTCGATGTGGGCGGCGGCGCGACCAAGGAAAAGGTTACCGAGGCGTTCAAGATCATCACCTCTGACCCCAACGTCAAAGGCATTCTGGTCAACATCTTTGGCGGCATCATGCGCTGCGACGTCATCGCCGAAGGCGTGATCGCCGCGGTCAAAGAGGTCGGCCTGCAGGTTCCGCTGGTGGTGCGCCTCGAAGGCACCAATGTCGAGAAGGGCAAAGAGATCATCAACACCTCTGGCCTGGACGTGATCGCCGCTGACAATCTCAGCGATGGCGCGGAAAAGATCGTGAAAGCCGTCAAAGGCTAAACATGGAAAACCATGTGGTCCTTGCAACGCTCGGCTTCGTTGGATTCGTCTGGTTCGCGCTGATCGCAATGGCGGTGCAATCCATGGCGAAGACACGCAATGAAAGCAGCTTGTTGCAAGGACGACGTCGCATCGCGGAGAAATTCGGTTGGGAAACCTGGGAAAATGCACAGCAACATCCGGCGACGCTTTGGGCGCAGGTGTGGCTGACGCGTGCCCTGACACTCGCCGCTTTCTGCTTCACATGTTGGCATCTGGCCAACGCAGTTTTTGAATAGGAGCCACACCAATGGCCGTCCTCATCGACGAAAACACCAAAGTGATCTGTCAGGGCCTCACCGGCTCGCAGGGCACATTCCACTCTGAACAGGCCATCGCCTATGGCACCAAGATGGTCGGCGGCGTGACCCCGGGCAAAGGCGGGCTGACCCATCTGGGCCTGCCGGTCTTTGACTCTGTGCACGAAGCCCGCGCCGCGACAGAGGCCGCTGCCTCCGTCATTTACGTGCCGCCGCCCTTTGCCGCGGACAGCATCCTCGAGGCGATCGACGCCGAAATGCCGCTGATCGTCTGCATCACCGAAGGCATCCCGGTGCTCGACATGATGCGTGTGAAACGCGCGCTGGAAACATCCTCCTCGCGGTTGATCGGACCGAACTGCCCCGGTGTCATCACGCCTGACGCCTGCAAGATCGGCATCATGCCGGGTCACATCCACAAGCGCGGCTCGGTCGGCGTGGTCTCGCGCTCTGGCACGCTGACCTATGAGGCGGTCAAGCAGACCGCCGACATCGGTCTGGGCCAGTCCACCGCCGTGGGCATCGGCGGCGATCCGATCAAGGGCACAGAGCACATCGATGTGCTGGAAATGTTCCTTGCCGATGACGAGACCCAATCGATCATCATGATCGGCGAAATCGGCGGCACCGCCGAAGAAGAAGCGGCGCAGTTCCTCGCGGACGAAAAGAAAAAAGGCCGCTGGAAGCCGACCGCAGGGTTCATCGCTGGCCGCACGGCGCCTCCCGGCCGCCGCATGGGCCACGCGGGCGCGATTGTCGCCGGTGGTCAGGGCGACGCGGAATCCAAGATCGAAGCCATGCGCGCCGCTGGCATCGTCGTCGCGGACAGCCCCGCCACGCTGGGCGAGGCGGTCCTGAAGGCGATTGGCTGATGTCCTTGCGGTCGGACAATGTTACTGTGTGGGGCGGTTCTAACCCGCCCTTCGCTGTCAAGAGGCTGTGCCGACCTTTGGGTGAAACATCAATTCCTGGCCCCGGCGTGCCGGTATCGCGCGCCAAGCCCGACCTCCCGCCCGGGAGGGCTTCCAGCCACAGCGACAGCAGAACCACGCTTGCAAAAGCCAATGCCCTAACGCACCAAATGCACCGAACGAGCGCCCCCCCGAGGTCGGGCTTGGAGCGCCGCACCTCAGGTTACCCATGCATTGGCTGTTTCCTCGCTGGTGCTCTTGCGTCTGCTGGGGCCTTGCATGCTGAAGCACTGGACCAATTCAGGATCGTTCCGGTTCCAACCGGAATAGAACTTTTGCCGAGAACGCTTGGAACCAAAACGCGAGACTTCGTGTACGAAAAGGATGATTTCGCGCCTGCAGAGTTGTTGCAATTTGTCCGTTCCCTCTGCGGCACCGCAAACGCAACTTATGAAATCAAGAACCCTACTTGGGTTCAATGGCTTACAGGCCAGCGCCCGGCCAGCGCAATTTGCTGAGGTAGTCCAAATGACCGACCAATCCCCCAACGACCAGTTCCACGCCTCCAGCTTCATGCAGGGGCACAACGCCGAATACCTCGAACAGATGTACGCCCGCTATGCCGCCGATCCGAACGCGGTCGATGACGCCTGGCAGGCGTTTTTCCGGCAGTTGGGGGATGCGGAGCTGGACGTGAAGGCCGAGGCGCAGGGCCCATCCTGGGCGCGCAGCGACTGGCCGCCGATGCCCAATGACGATCTCACCGGGGCGCTGACCGGGGAATGGCCCGCAGCGCCAGCGCCCAAAGAGGTCAAGGGCGCCGCCAAGAAGATCACCGCCAAGGCCGAGGAAAAGGGCGTCGTGCTGACCGACGACCAGATCCAGCGCGCCGTGCTCGACAGCATCCGCGCGCTGATGCTGATCCGGGCCTACCGCATCCGGGGCCACCTCGCCGCAGACCTTGACCCGCTGGGCCTGCGCGACATCGCCAACCACCCTGAACTGGACCCGAAATCCTACGGTTTCACCGACGCGGATCTCGACCGCCCGATCTTTATCGACAACGTGCTGGGGCTGCAGATCGCCTCCATGCGCGAGATCGTCAGCATCGTGAAGCGCACCTATTGTGGCACTTTCGCGCTGCAATACATGCATATCTCCGACCCCGAGCAGGCGAGCTGGCTGAAAGAACGCATCGAGGGCTTCGGCAAGGAAGTGAAGTTCACCCGCGAAGGCCGCAAGGCGATCCTCAACAAGATGGTCGAGGCCGAGGGCTTTGAGAAGTTCCTGCACGTCAAGTATATGGGCACAAAGCGTTTTGGCCTTGATGGCGGCGAAAGCCTGATCCCCGCGATGGAGCAGATCATCAAGCGTGGCGGCAGTCTGGGCGTCAAGGAGATCATCGTCGGGATGCCGCACCGCGGGCGTCTGTCGGTGCTGGCGAACGTGATGGCCAAGCCCTACAAGGCGATCTTCAACGAGTTTCAGGGCGGGTCTTTCAAACCCGAGGACGTGGATGGCTCCGGCGATGTGAAATACCACCTCGGGGCCTCCTCGGACCGGGAATTTGACGGCAATTCGGTGCACCTGTCGCTGACCGCCAACCCCTCTCACCTGGAGGCGGTGAACCCGGTCGTGCTGGGCAAGGTCCGCGCCAAGCAGGACCAGCTCAAGGATGCCAGCCGCACCCAGGTCATGCCGATCCTGCTGCATGGCGACGCGGCCTTTGCCGGTCAGGGCGTGGTGGCGGAATGCTTTGCGCTGTCCGGCCTGCGCGGGCACCGCACCGGCGGCACCATGCATGTCATCGTGAACAACCAGATCGGCTTTACCACGGCGCCGCATTTCAGCCGCTCCAGCCCCTACCCCACCGACAACGCGCTGGTGGTCGAGGCGCCGATCTTCCACGTGAACGGCGACGACCCGGAGGCGGTCGTGCACGCCGCCAAGGTCGCCACGGAGTTCCGTCAGAAGTTCGGCAAGGACGTGGTCATCGACATTTTCTGCTACCGCCGGTTCGGACACAACGAGGGCGACGAGCCCATGTTCACCAACCCGATCATGTACAACAAGATCAAGAAGCAGAAGACCACGCTGACGCTGTACACCGAGCGGCTGGTGAAGGACGGGCTGATCCCCGAAGGCGAGATCGAGGACATGAAGGCCGCCTTCCAGGCCCATCTGAACGAGGAATTCGAGGCCGGTAAAGTCTACAAGCCGAACAAGGCAGACTGGCTTGACGGCCGCTGGAGCCACCTCGACAAGATCAAGGAAGGCGACTACCAGCGCGGCCAGACCGCCATTTCCGAGACCGCGCTGAAAGACGTGGGCACGGCGCTGACGCGGATCCCCGACGGCTTCCCGATCCACAAGACCGTGGGCCGTCTGGTCGACAGCCGCGCGAAGATGTTCGAAACCGGCAAGGGCTTTGACTGGGCCACCGCAGAGGCGCTGGCCTTCGGGTCGCTTCAGCTGGAGGGGTACCCGGTGCGTCTTGCCGGACAGGACAGCACGCGCGGCACCTTCTCGCAGCGGCACTCCGGTTTCATCAACCAGGAGACCGAGGAACGGTACTACCCGCTCAACAACATCCGCGAGGGGCAGGCCCGCTACGAAGTGATCGACAGCGCGCTGTCGGAATACGCGGTTCTGGGTTTCGAATACGGCTTCTCGCTGGCGGAACCCAACGCGCTGACCCTGTGGGAAGCGCAGTTCGGCGATTTCGCCAACGGGGCGCAGATCATGTTCGACCAGTTCATCTCTTCCGGGGAGTCGAAGTGGCTGCGCATGTCGGGCCTCGTCTGCCTGATGCCGCATGGCTTTGAAGGACAGGGGCCGGAACACTCCTCCGCCCGTCTCGAACGCTTCTTGCAGCTGTGCGGGCAAGACAACTGGATCGTGGCAAACTGCTCGACCCCGGCGAACTACTTCCACATCCTGCGCCGCCAGTTGCACCGCAGTTTCCGCAAGCCGCTGATGCTGATGACCCCGAAGTCGCTGCTGCGCCACAAGCTGTGCATCTCGGACGCGGACATGTTCACCGAGGGATCCAGCTTTCACCGGGTGCTGTGGGACGACGCCCAGATGGGCAACTCCGACACCGAGCTGAAGCCCGACGCAGAGATCAAGCGCGTGGTGATGTGCTCCGGCAAGGTCTATTACGACCTGCTCGAAGAGCGCGATGAACGCGGCATCGACGATGTCTACCTGCTGCGGATCGAACAGTTCTACCCCTTCCCGGCGCTTTCGCTGGTCAAGGAACTGGAGCGGTTCACGCAGGCAGAGATGGTCTGGTGCCAGGAAGAGCCCAAGAACCAGGGCGGCTGGTCCTTCATCGAGCCGAACATCGAATGGGTGCTTGGCCGCATCAAGGCAGAGCACCAGCGCCCGCGTTACGTGGGCCGCGCGACCTCCGCCTCGCCCGCAACGGGCCTGGCCAGCATCCACAAGGCACAGCAAGCCGCGCTCGTGAACGAAGCGCTGACACTCGGATAACCCCCAAGCAGCGATGCGGTCGGGTCTCAAGACAAAGGAACTGAAACTATGACAGAAGTGCGTGTCCCCACGCTGGGGGAATCGGTGACCGAAGCCACCGTGGCGACCTGGTTCAAGAAGCCCGGCGACAGCGTCGCCGTGGACGAAATGCTGTGTGAGCTGGAGACCGACAAGGTCACCGTCGAAGTGCCCTCGCCCGTGGCCGGCACGCTGAACGACATCGTCGCCGCCGAAGGCGCCACGGTCGGTGTCGACGCCCTGCTCGCCAATATCGCCGAAGGGGCCGCGGCCGCCCCTGCCCCCGCCGCGGCCCCGGCAGCCGCCGCCCCGGCCGCAAGCAGCGCCGCCGCGGTCGATGTCATGGTCCCGACGCTTGGTGAATCCGTGACGGAGGCCACCGTGGCCACATGGTTCAAGCAGGTCGGCGACAGCGTGGCGCAGGACGAAATGCTATGTGAGCTGGAGACCGACAAGGTCTCAGTCGAAGTGCCGGCACCCGCCGCAGGCACCCTGACAGAGATCGTCGCAGCCGAAGGGGCCACGGTCGAGGCAAATGCCAAGCTCGCGGTGATCTCTTCGGGTGCCGGTGCCGCAGCCGCAGCCCCGGCAGCCGCCCCCGCGCCTGCCGCTGCCGCCAGCACGGATGTGAAAGACGGTCCCGCCGCTGAGAAAGCCATGGCCGAAGCGGGTGTCTCCCGCGATCAGGTCACCGGCACAGGCCGCGATGGCCGCGCCACCAAGGCCGATGTCGCCGCCGCAGTGGCTGCCACGGCATCGGCCCCGCCGCCTGCGGCGAGCGCGCCCGCCCCCCGTGCCCCCGTTCCGGCAGACGACGCCGCGCGCGAAGAGAGGGTCAAGATGACCCGCCTGCGCCAGACCATTGCCCGCCGCCTGAAGGACGCGCAGAATGCCGCCGCGATCCTGACCACCTTCAACGAGGTGGACATGACCGAAGTCATGGCCCTGCGCAAAGAGTACAAGGACCTCTTCGAGAAGAAGCACGGCGTCAAGCTGGGCTTCATGAGCTTCTTCACCAAGGCCTGCTGCCACGCCCTGAACGAAGTTCCCGAGGTCAATGCCGAGATCGACGGCACCGACATCGTCTACAAGAACTTCGTGCACATGGGCATCGCCGCCGGAACGCCGCAGGGCCTCGTGGTCCCGGTGATCCGCAACGCGGATGCCATGTCCTTTGCCGAGATCGAGAAGGCGATCGGTGAAAAGGGCAAGCGCGCGCGCGACGGCAAGCTGTCCATGGCAGAGATGCAGGGCGGCACCTTCACGATCTCCAATGGCGGTGTGTATGGCTCGCTCATGTCTTCGCCGATCCTGAACCCGCCGCAGTCCGGGATCCTCGGCATGCACAAGATCCAGGACCGCCCAATGGTGGTCGGCGGCCAGATCATGATCCGTCCGATGATGTATCTGGCGCTGTCTTACGATCACCGCATCGTCGACGGCAAAGGCGCCGTGACCTTCCTCGTGCGCGTCAAGGAAGCGCTCGAAGATCCGCGGCGCTTGCTGATGGATCTCTAAGGCGCGGACGTCCACCGATAGGCGGGCACATCAGACTATGCCCGCCGCCCCTGCGGAGTAAGCCAATGCGCAAACGTCGAAACAAAGAGGAGCTGCTGGAGACCTTCCATCATCTTTTCGACATTTTCGACGCGGTGCTCGATGCTGCCGAGCCTATTCCAGACTTCTTTGATGTGCCCTCGGATATGGCGCATCTCGTGGCAACTCGGTCTCAAATGCTGCGCCATCTCGAAGAACGCAAAGCAACCGCGTCTCAACTGGTGGCTGGATTGCTTGACGCGCTCAAAGACGTGCCAAGAGGGCTCAAGGATTTGCGCAAAAATCGACCACTCGAGGCAGAAAAATTCGAAACTGCCTATACACTGCTGCGGGGCGTCCCTTTCGCCGAAGATCTCGCAAAGGCGAGAAGCACATGATCGCCCTCGCCACATGCGCCCGCAACGAAGGGCCGTTCCTGATGGAATGGCTGGCCTATCACGCGGGCCTTGGCTTTGACGCGCTGATCGTGGCCACAAATGCCTGCACGGATGGGTCGGACAGGCTGCTGGCGCATCTGCAAGACCACGGGATCGTCACCCATATCGACCACGATCCCGGCACGCGTCCACCGCAAGACGCCGCCATGGATCTGGTCCTCGCTCATGCACGCCAAAACGCCATCACGCATGTCTTGCACATCGACAGTGACGAATTCCTCTACCTCGCCACCGGCACGCTGAACGATCTCATGCATCGTACCGCGGATGCGGATGTTGTACCGATCCCCTGGCGCACCTTCGGCGACGCTGGCGTGACCGACTGGTCTCCCGGTGCCCTGGTGCTGGAACAGAACACCCGCGCCGAAGCGGCCCCAACGCCGGGCGAGACCAAGATGAAATGCCTCTTCAAGGTCTCAAGCTTCGCCCGCGCCACCGACCACAACCCGCTGGACCCGCAAGTCCCCGATCCACAGGTGCGCAACCCGGATGGCCTGCCCTTGGACAACGCGTCGCTCTATCAAAAGAAATCCGCGCGCTTTCGTCCGCACGATGTGGCCGCCACCGCGCGCTCTGCGCAGATTTTCCACTACGCGGTGCGCTCGGAAGACATGTTCCTGATGAAGAATGACCGCGGGGATGGTCAGGGCAAAAAGGGCGATGACAAATACCACCTCGGCTCCCACTGGCACCGCAAAGCCAATCGCAACGACGCCCAAGCGCTTGAAATGCAACCATATCTCCCCCAACTCAAGGCCCGGCTGTCGGGCTGGCGTCAGGACCCGGAAACCCGGCAACTGGAACAGGCCTGCTTCAGCGCATTCACAACCCGCCGCGCCACGGTGCTCACGCCAGAGACACGCGCCGCATGGAACAGCGGGGACAAGACATGACCCCCCTGTTGTACCACCTCCCGTTCGCAATTTGGAAAGACCTCGCCACTAAACTGCAGAAAAGCCCTTTTCGGACAAGAACGCCCCATGACCCGTCTCCTGATCCCCGACGAGCAAAACGCAGAATACCGCGCAGCCCGTCTGAACCGCATGATCGCCGCCGCGCAGAGTTTCTGTTGCCTCTGCGAGGAGCCAGAGGACCAGGGACGCCGCCTGCAACGCCTCAACAACGCTCTGGTAGCGATGGAGGACAGCAAGGGCACGCTCTCCGTCCTCTGGGCCTCTGCAGCCGACAGGACAGAGTTTCGCGGCGTGATAGACCTCGCGTGGCGCTACCAACTCGAGGCGGACAGCCCGCGCCACATGGTCGCCCGCAAGGAACTCACCTGACCGCCAGCGGTCCCCACGCCCGCCTCCAACACTCCACCCGCCCGGCCCTCTGCCGGGCCAAAGGCATGTCATGACCCCGGAACTCACCGTCCTTACCCTTGCCGCGCTGCTGCAAGTGCTGCAATTCGTGCTGATGTCCGTGCCCGCCAACCTCGAACTGGGCACCGGCAAGACGCTCTCACCCCGCGACCGCGCCCGCCTCGGTGGCAGCCTCGAGGAGCAGCTCTCCGAAAAGACCGCCCGGCTTCTACGCGCCATGAACAACCACTTCGAAGGGCTGATCCTCTTTACCATCGCCGTCCTCGTGATCACCCTGTCGAACAAGGGCGACGCCAGCACCGCCACGGCCGCATGGATCTACCTCGGGGCCCGCATCCTCTACGTTCCGGCCTACTATTTTGGCCTCTCCCCATGGCGCTCCCTCATCTGGATGCTGGGCTTCGGCGCCACCACATTCATGCTGATCCGGGTCCTGATGTGACGATCCGGCTCCGCAGACGCATGCTTCTCTGTTTCGCAAATACTCAGGGGGACATCGGCGCAGCCGATGGGGGGCATCGCCCCCGCCCCGCTTCATCGAAAGGAACCTGACATGTCCCAATACGACGTCATCGTCATCGGCTCTGGCCCCGGAGGCTATGTCGCAGCGATCCGTGCCGCCCAACTGGGCCTCAAGACCGCCTGCGTCGAAGGGCGCGACACACTCGGCGGCACCTGCCTGAACGTCGGCTGCATCCCTTCCAAGGCGCTCCTGCATGCCTCGCATCAATTGCATGAGGCAGAGCACAACTTCGCCAAGATGGGACTGAAAGGCAAATCACCTTCCGTCGACTGGCCGCAGATGCTGGCCTATAAGGACGACGTGATCGGCCAGAACACCAAGGGGGTCGAATTCCTCTTGAAAAAGAACAAGATCGACTGGATCAAGGGCTGGGCCAGCATCCCCGCCGCTGGCAAGGTCAAGGTCGGCGACACCACCTACGAGACAAAGAACATCATCATCGCCTCCGGGTCCGAGGCGGCCTCCGTCCCCGGCGCCGAAGTCGAGATCGACGAAAAGATCGTCGTGACCTCCACCGGTGCTCTGGAACTGAACAAGATCCCCAGGAAACTGGTGGTCATCGGCGCCGGCGTCATCGGTCTCGAAATGGGGTCCGTCTATGCCCGCCTTGGGTCAGAGGTCTCGGTGATCGAATACCTCGACGCCATCACGCCGGGTATGGACGCAGAAGTGAGCCGCAATTTCCAGAAAATCCTGACCAAGCAAGGGCTGAACTTCACTCTGGGCGCCGCGGTATCCAAGGTCGAAGCCATGAAGACAAAGGCCAAGGTCACCTACACCCTGCGCAAGGACGACAGCGAACACACCGTGGATGCAGATGTGGTTCTGGTCGCCACTGGCCGCAAACCCTTTACCGACGGGCTCGGGCTTGAGGCACTGGGCATCCAGATGTCCCCCCGCGGCCAGATCAAGACCGACGCACAGTGGCGCACCAACGTGCCGGGCATTTATGCCATCGGCGACGTGATCGATGGCCCGATGCTGGCGCACAAGGCCGAAGACGAGGGCATGGCCACCGCCGAAGTCATCGCAGGCAAGCACGGTCACGTGAACTATGGCGTGATCCCGGGCGTGATCTACACCCACCCGGAGGTCGCCAATGTCGGCGCCACCGAAGAGGACCTCAAGAAAGAAGGCCGCGCCTACAAGGTCGGCAAGTTCTCATTCATGGGCAACGGTCGCGCCAAGGCGAATTTCGCCGCAGAGGGATTTGTGAAGATCCTCGCCGACAAGGACACCGACCGGATCCTTGGCGCCCATATCATCGGCCCCATGGCGGGCGACCTGATCCACGAGATCTGCGTCGGCATGGAATTTGGTGCCAGCGCCGAAGACATCGCCCTGACCTGCCACGCACACCCGACCTTCTCCGAAGCGGTGCGCGAGGCCGCCCTCGCCTGTGGCGACGGCGCGATCCACAGCTAAGCTCGAAAGAACAGGCTGGCGGCTCCGGGGGACCGCCAGCCATACACGCCCAAGCGGCGCGCACCGTGAGTGGAGCCGTCTGACCCTGTTTTTGGCCCTAATTCTGGCCCTGGTTCTGGCCCGAATTCTGGCCGACCCATGAGTGGCACCTGGGCAGAGCCCCGCCCCGCGGCAAGAGCCTCAAGCAAAAGTGCCCCACGCGTGAACCGCACAAAACCGTGGGGGTTTCACACCCCCACACCCCCGTGGAGTATTTCTGAAACAAAGAAGCCGCGAGTTGCTCAAAGACAGATCAGCGCTTTGGGCAAGAACATGACGTGCCTTGAGACCGAAGGTACCGACCCCGGGTTTCTCTGTTTCAAAAATACTCATGTCTCGCGGTTTGGTCACGCACACCAGTCGGCACATGAAACAAGCCGGCCATTGGCCCGACAGCACAATCCCCAAGTTAGACCGGCCGCCAAGCACGTGTCGCAGCCAATCGATCGGGCTCAAGTGACTTTCCAACCGCTCAGGCAAACCGCATAGCCAGACAAGCATGTCAGATCCCATGGTTTGATGGTGCGGTCCTGTCTCAGGAATGGAAGGGAGCATCATGCGCCGCCCGACAGGCTCTTTTGCACAGAAAAAGATGCCGAAAGGGGACACGTTCGTCTTGTGAGCGCCACGCACTGTGACCCGGCAGGCAATTGCGCAGCAATCTGCCGAGTATCCGCGATGATCAAGCGCGTTCTGGCACCCATTTTCGACCATCCCTGATCAATGCGTTAGCCAGGACGACGAGCTTTCTCATGACGGCGGTCACGGCGACCTTGCGCGGCTTGCCGGCTCGGACCAGTTCCTCGAGTTTGGCTGGAGCGGCCCGGTTGTGCTGGATCGCGCAAAGCGTCGGCATGAAAAGCGCCTGCCGGACAAAGTGCCGTCCACTTTGTATTCTTTCACGCCCCTGCCATTGTCCTGACTGCCGCGAGATGCCTTGCCCGGCAGTGCATCGCGCAGCGATGTCACGAGAAGGGTGCCAGTCCGACAAGCGCCGCGGCCTGTTTTCCGTCGAGCGATCCGAGTTCCGGCGTGTCTGCAAGCAAGGCTGTCGCCAACGTCACGGCTGCTGCCGCCTTCGCGCGCAGGCTCAAGACACTCGGCGGCCTCACGCCATGGGAGGACTTCGGCAAAATCTGACCATCAGAGCCAGACAGATCCACCAGATGCCGGGACTGAACAACTGACAAGAGCATCTTGGCCCCCCCGTCACAAAGGGCCGCGACAAAGTCTGTCTCTCAGATGGGTCCGGTCGTGCTGCCGCGCTTCTTTGCGGCTTTCTTCAACAACATGCCGCGTTTGACTTTGCTGAGGCGGTCAAAATACATCTTGCCGTTCAGATGATCGATCTGGTGCTGGACCGAGGTCGCCCAGAGCCCGGTCAGATCCTTGCGAACGCGCATACCGGTGTGGTCCATGTAAGCGACCGTGACATATGCAGGCCGAGTGATCTTGGCATAGACCCCGGGCACGTTGGGGCTTGCCTCTTCGTGATCATTCAACGCGTCGCTGGCTTGCAGAATCTCGGGATTGGCCATGCGGATCACCTGACCCCGCGCATCCGATGCATCCACCACGGCGAGACGCAGAAGCACGCCGATTTGCGGCGCAGCAAGACCCACGCCGGGCATCGCTTCCATTGTGTCGATCATATCCGCCCAGATCTGCAGAATATCGTCCGTCACCGCGTCAACCGGAGGCGCGACCGTTTGCAGCCGCTTGTCGGGCCAGGGCACAAAGGGCCGCACTGTCATGGCAAGCTCTCGTAAAGCGCCAGAAGCGCTGCACGTCCCTCTGCCGTCAGCCGGTCAAAATGCATGGTGCCGTCCAGATGATCGCATTCGTGCTGCGCAATGCGAGCCGCCGCCCCCGTCAGGCGCAATTCCTGCGCTTCTCCGTTCAGGTCGGTGTACTTCAGGATCACCTCTTCGAGGCGCGCAACATCTGCCATCACACCGGGCACGGACAGGCACCCTTCCTCGCCCGGGATCGGCACTCCGGCCACCGGGTGAATCTGTGGGTTCACGCAGGCAAGCGGAGTCATATCCCCCTCTTTCCAGCCCACATCCATCACGAAGACCCGCACCATGCGTCCCACCTGCGGCGCTGCAAGGCCACGCCCCGGGGCGGCATACATGGTCTCGAACATGTCCCCGACCAGATCCGCCAGTTCAGAAAAGTCATCCACCGGCGCGCAGACCTCTGTCAGCCGTGGATCAGGCCAGCGCAGGATCTCCAGACGGCTCATGCCTTCTCCCGCGCGCGTTCTTTCTTCAGCTTGACCATCTTGCGAGTGATCATCTGGCGCTTCATCGGCTTGAGGTAATCAATGAACAGCTTGCCATCGAGGTGATCAATCTCATGCTGGACGCAGGTCGCCCAGAGCCCGTCAAAGGTTTCGCGCTGCAGGGCCCCGTTGGGGTCGATCCACTCCACGTCAACGATGCTCGGGCGCTCCACGTCGGCATAGTGATCGGGGATGGACAGGCAGCCCTCCTCGTAGACATTGCGTTCGTCCGAAGAAGCCACGACCCGCGGATTGAACATCACCAGCGGGCGCGGCGCGTCGCCATCATCGGGTTTCGCGCAGTCCAGAACGATCAGACGAGACAGGATGCCGACCTGTGGCGCGGCCAGTCCGATGCCCGGCGCGGCATACATGGTGCCCAGCATGTCTTCGGACAGACGGCGCAGCTCGTCCGAGACATCGTCCACCGGCGCACAGGTCTTTTTCAGACGCGGATCGGGATGAAGTAGGATGGAACGTTGCATGGCGTGGATGTAAAGCCTCACGCGGCACGGTGCAAGCGGCGGGCTTGCGTCTACCGCGCCAACAGGTAGCGTGCGCAGGACAAACAAGAGAGACGCAGCAGACATGAGCCGTTTTGACGAAGAAATCGACCGTTTCGGAACCCATTCGACGAAGTGGGACTTGATGCAGGCACGCTACGGCGTCGACCCGAAGGACGGCCTGTCCATGTGGGTGGCCGACATGGATTTTCGCCCCCCCCAGGCGGTGCAGGTGGCCCTGCAGAAGGCCATGGATCATGGCATCTATGGCTACTACGGCGATGACCGCGCCTACCGCGAGGCGATCTGCTGGTGGATGCAGACCCGGCACGGCTGGACGGTCCAGCCGGAGTGGATCTTTTCCACCCATGGCCTTGTGAACGGCACCGCCATGTGCCTGCAGGCCTATACCGATCCGGGCGACGGCATCGTGTTGTTCACGCCGGTTTACCACGCCTTTGCGCGGGTGATCACTGCCGCCGGGCGTGAAGTGGTGGAATGCCCGCTCGTCACGCGCGACGGCCGCTACGAGATGGATTTCGACGCCTATGACGCGCAGATGACCGGCAGGGAAAAGATGCTGATCCTCTGCTCGCCACACAATCCCGGCGGTCGCGTCTGGACAGAAGCCGAATTGCAGGGCGTCGCCGCCTTCGCAAAGCGCCACGACCTGCTGTTGGTCTCTGACGAGATCCACCATGACCTTGTCATGCCGGGCCACAGTCACATTCCCATGGCCAATGCCGCACCGGACATCGTCGACCGGCTGGTCATGATGAGCGCAACAACCAAGACCTTCAACATAGCCGGTGCACATATCGGCAATGTGATCGTACAGGATGAAACCCTGCGCGCGCGCTTTGCCAAGGCCATGGCCGCATTGGGCCTCTCCCCCAATTCCTTCGGACTTTTCATGGCAGAGGCCGCCTATTCCCCGGACGGTGCCGATTGGGTGGACGATCTCGTCGTCTATCTGGACGGCAATCGGCAGCTCTTTGACGAAGGCATCAGCGCCATTCCCGGCCTCGCCTCGATGGAGATGCAATCGACCTACCTCGCGTGGGTGGATTTCTCCGGCACCGGCATGGACCGCGAAGAGTTCACACGCCGGGTCGAACAGGGCGCGCGCATCGCTGCCAACCACGGTCCGACCTTTGGCACCGGGGGCGAAAGCTTCATGCGATTCAACTTCGCCACACCCCGCGCGCGCGTACAAAAGGCCGTGGACAGACTGGCCGAAGCATTTGGCGACCTGCAATAATGCGCAACTCATGCTGACGGGCGCAGGCAAACGCGCCCGTGCCGCCCATGAAGACCTTCACTCTGCCTGACTGGCCGGTCGCCGTGAGTATTTTTGAAACAGAGAAACAAAGAGGGACGGCTGTTCGGGTCCCCGCCAAAAGCATGGACCTCTGCAAAAAAGCGGATGTCAAAGCGCCCCAAACCCGCACAGTCCAACCTCGGAAAAACCTTGGCGCACCTTGGGTTTCTCTGTTTTTCAAATACTCACGGCGCAACGGCGGCCAAACACGCCACGAAAGGCAGAAGCGCGACCTCCGATTTGAGTGCGGAACCGGGGCGCGCTAGCCGGATTTGAAAGGCGCCATGCCTTCACGGGCCAGCTCGTCGGCACGCTCGTTTTCGGGATGGCCCGCGTGCCCCTTGACCCATTCCCATGCAACCTCGTGGGGCTGCTGCGCCGTTTCCAGCCTTTGCCAAAGTTCGACGTTCTTCACTGGCTTGCCAGAGGCAGTCTTCCAGCCCTTGCGCTTCCAGCCGTGGATCCAGCTGGTCACGCCATTCTTGACATAGGCGCTGTCGGTCACAACGGTGATCGTGGTCGGACGCGTCAGGGATTCAAGCGCATGAATTGCCGCCAGAAGTTCCATCTGGTTGTTCGTTGTCTGGGCAGCCCCGCCGTTCAGCGTGCGTTCCTTGACCACCGCCTCGCCTTCCATGGCGCGCAGCAGCACGCCCCAGCCGCCCGGGCCCGGGTTTCCGGAACAGGCGCCATCTGTATAGGCATAGAGGTCGGGCATGGTCAGTCCTTTATCGCTGTCAGGGTGAACCAGGGCGCCACCACGCCATCCAGCCCTTCGGAGGCACCGCGCTGCAGATCCTGGACAGAAAATCCCAGCGCGCCGAGCAGCGCGGTCAGCCCTTCCGCCGTATGGTAGGTGTAAAAGCGGCCAATCCCGTCGCGCCGTGCGCCGGTTTCCTCTTTCAACCCGATGTGAAGCCGTCCGCCGGGGCGCAGCGCCCGGTGCAGACGCGCGAGGTGGCTCGGCATCTCCATGCGTGGCGCATGCAGCAGCGAGAAGTTCGCCCAGATCCCATCATACCGGCCCAGACCGTCCACGTCGCCAAACGTGGCCTGCCAGACGCGCAAACCCGGGATCTGCGCCGCCTCGGCGACCATGGCTTCGGAGGCGTCGATCGCCTCCACCTCGAGCCCGGCGTCCAGCATCATCCGCGCCCATGTCCCCGGACCGCACCCCAGATCCAACACCCGCCCTCCGGCGGGCAAAGCGGCGACAAAGGCCTCCAGCACGGGCGAGGCGCTGTCCTCCTTTTTCAGACAGCGCGCGTAGTCTTCGGCGCGGGCGTTGTAAACCGCCAGTGTTTCCTTGTCCGTGCTCATGTCAGCACCGCCACGGACAGACATGCGATCACAAGTGCCGTCAGGAGAACACGCAACTGCATCCACCATGACGGGGCCAGCCCCCAGCGCGCAAAGAGCCAGTCCAATCCCAATAGCCCCAGAAACCCGACCATCAGCGCCTGCGCCGCCGCAACCGACCCGCCGCCCGTCGTGAAAAACGCCCAGAGCGCCGGCAGCACCGACAGGACGTAGCCCGTGGTTGCCTGTCCGCCCTCGGCCTTGGTCGCAAAGCCCCAGAGCACGCCGGACATGAAGGCAAGGATCACCGCGCCATAGAACAGCATCACGTAGGGGCCGACGAACCGCGGCCCCAGCCATTGTGTGCCGAACGCCGCCAGCCCCGGCGACAGCACCGTCAGCGCCCCCCAGCCAAAGGGCAGGACACCGGCAAGACCCAGAAGCAGGGCAGAACGGGGAATGTCTGTCATCGCGCGCCTCCTCGGCTTTGGCTCCAGAGGTAACGCGCGGCCCGGGCAAAGACCAGAGGCCCGGCGGCGGGAAGTCACGAGAACACCGTGTCAGGCACCAGACGCCCTGCGCGGAACGTCTGCCCGAACCGGGCAAACCCCGGGGTCGTGGATCAGGCCCGTTCGAACGCCAGACGGACTGCGAGCGCCGCAAACAGGGCGGCAAAGCTGCGGTTCAGCCAGGCCATGATCCGTTCCGATCCCAGCAGCCAGTCCCGCGCCAGCGCAGCAAAGAGGCCATAAAGAACAAAGACCGCAAAGGTCATGCCCATGAAGACCCCCCCAAGCAGCAGCATCTGCGCCGTTGCGCTCTCCGGGGCGCCGCTCAGGAAGGGCGGCAGCAGGGCCAGAAAGAACAGCGACAGCTTGGGGTTCAGGATGTTGATCAGCGCACCGCGCAGGGCAATCCGGCCAAGGGGTTCGCGCCGTTGCTCGGGTGTCACCGACAATGCCCCGCCGTGGCGCAAGGATTGCCAAGCCAGCCACAAGAGATAGGCAACACCAGCGTATTTCACCACCGTGAACAACACAGCCGAGCTGTAAAGCACAGCAGCCAGACCGAAAATCGCCGCAGCGAGATGCGGCACGATCCCGAACGTACAGCCCAGCGCCGCCGCAACAGACGCACCGCGCCCATGCCCAAGGCCAACCGCCAGCGTGTAAAGGACCCCTGTCCCGGGGGCGAGGACCACCACGAAAGCGGTCAAGAGAAACTGGACACTGATCATGGCGCACCTGTGTTTTGTTGTCAGCGCAGCTTGACCCGCGCGCGCAAACTGTCAACCGCGCCTGCCCTAGGTCACCGCCTTGAACAACCACGCCCCCTCGGGCGAGATCTCTCGCGTGGCGCGGCCCGCATGCCAGAGGTGCAGACAATGCGCCAGCGCCTCTACCAGCGCGAGGCCATATTTCCCCGCCCCGATCCGGCGCATGTAGAGCGGCTGGAAACTCGCTCCGGCGGTGTTGGGCGTCTTCAGGAAAGCCTCAAGCCGGTCAAGCGCACCGTGATGGTTGTCGATCAATTGGCCCAGCCGCGCGGGCAAGCCGGTAAAGGGCAGCTTGTGCCCCCCCAGCACCAGATGGTCTTCGCGCGCGAACTGTGCGTAACGCTCGCAGGCCTCCAGCCAATCGGCCACGGGGTCCGCCTCTGGCTCTGTTGCATAGACGCCAAGGTTGGGGCTGATCGAGGGCAGGATCTGGTCGCCCGCCAGCACCACATTGTCGTCGCGCGACCACAGGGTCACGTGGTCCGGCGCGTGACCGCCCCCCAGATGCACATCCCAGGCGCGCCCTCCGGCCTCGACAACCTCGCCCTGTTGCAGGCGAATATGGCCGAACGGCATCGGGTAGACCGAGGTCGAAAAGCTGTAAGGCGCGTCGTTCATCCGCCCGGCCATGACCTCCGGGTCCATACCCGCGGCCGTCCAATAGGCAATGATCTCTGGCGTGGGCCGATCGTGCGGGTCCAGTTGCAGCATCCGCGCCAACAACCAAGCCGTGCGCGATGTCCAGAGCTGCGCACCATGCTCGGACTGGAACCAGCCGGCATTGCCCACATGGTCAGGATGGTGATGGGTGACGATCACACGGCGCACCGGCTTGCCCCCCAGCGGCCCGGCCATCAGGCGCTCCCAGATGGCGCGGGTGCGGCGCGAGGACATGCCCGTGTCAACCACCGTCCAACTGTCGCCCTCGTCCAGCGCGTAGACGTTCACGTGGTCCAGTTTCATCGGCAGAGGCAAGCGCATCCACAGCACGCCTGTCGCCACTTCGACGGCTTCGCCCTCTGCGGGGATCGCCTCGAATGGCGTGCGAATGGGCCCCAAGGCGTCCTTCATGCGGCGAAATCCTCCGCCGGGACAAGGCTGTCGCCCTCGGCCCGCGCATGGGCGAAAAGCCCCACATGCGCCGGCAACATGCGCAGGATGTAGAACCGCGCCTGACGCTCTACTGCGCCGCCCGGCTCTGCCGTGGCGGCGCGCAAATGGGCATCCGCGCCCAGCACCTTGGCAAAGCCCATCAAAAAGGGCTGTGCCCCGCCAAATCGCGCGGACATATCGCGCGACAGCAGCGCCTCGACCGTCTCGCGCAGGTTCTCGCAGGCTTGCCAGACAGGCTCTGCAAGATCGGGCAGCGATGATTTCGCACCTTCGGTAAAGGCCTCGACCTCGTCGAGCAATTGGAACACCGCCTCGCCGCCGTCCATCAGCTTGCGACCGACGAGGTCCATGGCCTGAATGCCATTGGTGCCCTCGTAGATCGCCGTCACGCGCACGTCGCGCAGGAACTGCGCCGCGCCGGTTTCCTCGACAAATCCCATGCCACCATGCACCTGAATGCCCTTCGAGGCCACGTCGATGCCGGTTTCGGTGCCAAAGGCCTTTGCGATCGGCGTCAACAAGGCCGCCCGCGCCGCCCATGCCGGATCACCGGTGGCCACCTGCATGTCCAGCGCCACTGCCAGCTGCAGCGCGATGGCGCGCGCGGCAAAGATCTCGGCCCGCATCTCTGCCAGCATCCGGCGCACGTCTGCGTGGCCAAGGATGGTGCCCGTCTCCGACCGGCCCTGCTTGCGGTCCTGCGCATAGGCCAGCGCATGCTGATAGGCAGCTTCGGCCACGCCGATCCCCTGCACACCGACACCAAGGCGCGCATTGTTCATCATGGTGAACATCGCCCGCATCCCGTCATGCGGCTCTCCGACGAGCCAGCCGGTGGCGCCTTCGTAACTCATGACGCAGGTTGGCGAACCGTGCAGGCCCATCTTGTGCTCGACGCCCACCACGCGCAGCGCATTGGCCAGACCCGCGCGTCCCTCGGCATCCGGCAGACGCTTGGGCACAAGGAAAAGCGAGATCCCCTTGGTCCCCGGCCCGCCATCCGGCAGGCGCGCCAGCACGAGATGGCAGGTGTTCTCGACAAAATCCGTATCTCCGCCGGAGATATAGATCTTTTGCCCGGTGATCGCATAGGTGCCGTCACCCTGATCCTCGGCCTTGGTGGTCAGCGCCCCGACGTCGGACCCCGCCTGCGGCTCTGTCAGGTTCATCGTGCCCACCCATTCGCCCGAGATCAGCCGCGGCAGGTACAGCGCCTTGATCTCTTCAGAAGCGTGATGGGTCAGCGCCTCGATCTGGCCCTGTGTCATCAGGGCCGTCAGCTCGAACGAAACGCAGGCCGAGCTTTGCATCTCGTTCACGCAGGTGGTCACCGCCATCGGCAGCGCCATGCCGCCATAGGCCTCGGGCGCCGAAACCGCGACCCAGCCGCCCTCCGCCACCGCGCGCCAGCCCTCGGCATAGCCCGGCGGTGTGCGCACCACGCCATTCTCAAGCCGCGCCGGGTGCAGATCGCCTGGACGCTGCAACGGTGCAAGCACCTCTTCGCAGACCCGCGCGGCCTCGGACAGGACCGCCTCGACCGTGGCCAGATCCACCCCGTCAAACCGCTCCGTCTGTGCGACGCGCTCATAGCCCGCCACATGGGTCAGGATGCGTGAAAAATCGCTCATTGGGGCACGATATGGCATGGAAGCTTCCCTTCGGCTTGGCAATCTCTTTGCACTCGCATAACGAGCGTCTCGAACGGGTGGAAGGTACTTCTTGCGCCCTCAACAGCAACCAGAACGCCACGTCACAGCACCGATGACAGAGATGCTCACCGCCTCCGCCCCCGATCTGTCCCGCGCCAGCCAGTTTCTGCAGGCGGGTCGCCTCGTGGCCTTTCCAACCGAAACCGTGTACGGGCTGGGCGCGGACGCGGGCAATGACCATGCGGTGGCACAGGTCTTTGCCGTCAAGGGCCGGCCCAGTTTCAACCCGCTGATCGTGCATCTGGCGGATCTCGACGCGGTCAAGGCGCTTGTGACATGGTCAGACGCGGCAGAGGCGCTGGCCGCAGCCTGTTGGCCCGGCCCCCTGACACTTGTCCTGCCCAAGCGCCCCGAGGCACCGATCTCGAAACTGGTCAGCGCCGGGCTCGACACGCTGGCGGTGCGCTTGCCCGCCGCTCCGGTGGCGCAGGCGCTTCTGGCCCGTGTCGGATGCCCCATCGCGGCGCCCTCGGCCAATCGCTCCGGATTGATCAGCCCGACCCTCGCCCAACACGTCCAGGGCTCCCTGACCGGCAGCATCGCGGCCATCGTCGACGGCGGGCCCTGCGCCGTGGGTCTGGAAAGCACCATCGTCGGTCTGTCCGGCCCTCCGACCCTCTTGCGTCCCGGTGGCATCACCCGCGATGCGCTGGAACATGCCCTCGGTCGGCCCGTCGCGGCGCGCCATGAGCGTGGCAAGATCACCGCCCCCGGTCAGTTGACCTCGCATTACGCGCCGCGCGCCAAGGTGCGCCTGAATGCCATCGAGTTCGAACCGGGCGAGGCCCGCCTCGGCTTCGGCCCCGTGGAGGCGGATCTGAACCTGTCTTCCTCAGAGGACCTGACAGAAGCGGCGGCCAACCTCTTTGATCATCTGCACCGCCTTGACGCCACGGGCGCAGAGACGATTGCCGTCTCTCCCGTCCCCCATCTGGGCCTCGGCGTGGCCATCAATGACCGCCTGAGCAGAGCCGCAGCTGACACCTAGGGCCAAATCAGAGCCCGCTGACAGGTTGTTACCCTTGGGTTGCGCAGATCCGAGGCGCTCGAAACCGGTCACCCCTGTCAAGCGTCAGGCCCACGAGCCTTTGACGAAACACCTGCCCCACAAAGCATGCTTCGGCACGTTGAGACCTTCGATGACAGGCGACATGACGGGATCCCGGGTTTGCGCATGACGCACTCAGACCCGACGTCCCATGCACATAGGCTGCCTTGGAAAAACCGCAAAGACGCCGTGCTTTTGCTTTATGTGGTTTTTAGATGAATTGAACGTAGGGGGAACACAGCCCCCGAAAACGCAGCCCCAGTGTCTTTTTCAAAGAGTTGAAGAGAGGTTACCCGCGATGCAAATCGACGATCTGATGAACAAAGTTGCAGACTCCGCACTGAACTCCGCCATTTTCGCACTTGTCATGAAGTCATCGATCACCGTGGGCATTGTCGTGCTCGTGTCGGCGATGGGATATCTTTTCCTCTTTGGCTAAGACCCGACACGCACAGACCACCGCAGGCCAACACCTGCGCGACATACAGCCCAACTGACCCTCGGCGCGCCGAACGCACCGCAAAAGCGCGGACTGCGCGTGCGATAGGGTCGGTGGGCGGGCGAGGTGCCAAAGGCACGAGAGCCGCCCACCGACCACCAGATTGCAGCGCCCGGCAGGCCCAAGCCCCCGGACGCATGGTCACCCTTACTCCGCAGGCACCGCCAGCCCGTCTTCGATGCCCAGCGGGTGCGGCAGCTTGTCGAGCATTTCCTTAGGGCAGACCTGCACGAAATGACCTTTCTCAAAGTCCCAATGCTGCAGGATCTCGGCCGCCTTCACGGACCGCGTCTCGGCAACGTGACGCTCGATCAACCCTTTCAACTGGTCCTCCCAGACCGAAACGGTCACCGGACAGGTCACCAGACCTTCCATGTTCATGAGATCCTTCGACGTGCCTTCCGGATCATACAGGTAGGCCATCCCACCGGTCATGCCCGCGCCAAAGTTCGCGCCAATCCCGCCAAGGATCACCGCCACCCCGCCGGTCATGTATTCGCACCCGTTCGACCCACAGCCTTCCACGACGACCTTCGCGCCAGAGTTGCGCACGGCAAACCGCTCCCCTGCCTTGCCCGCGGCAAAGAGATACCCATCCGTGGCGCCATACAGCACCGTGTTGCCGATGATCGTGTTCTCGGCCGCCATCAGCGGTGACACCAGCGGCGGACGCACCACGATGGTGCCGCCCGACAGCCCCTTGCCCACGTAGTCGTTGGCGTCGCCGGACACTTCCAGCTTCAGCCCCGGAGCCGCGAACGCACCGAGCGATTGCCCCGCGGACCCCGTCAGCTTGACGTGCAGATGGTCGGGCTGCAGCGCGTTGCGCATCCCGAACTTCGACACGATGTGCGAACTCACCCGCGTGCCCACGGTCCGGTGCGTGTTCATCACCGCGTAAGACAACTGCATCTTCTCGCCGTCCATCAGGAAGCGTGCCGCGTCGCGGACAATCTCTGCATCCAGAGTGTCCGGCACCGCATTGCGCGCGCGATCCCGGTCGTATTTGATCTGGTCCGAGCCATCGACACGGATCAGCAAGGGGTTCAGATCCAGATCGTCCAGATGCTCCGCGCCGCGGCTGACCTGCGTCAACAGATCGGCGCGACCGATCACTTCGTCCAGCGAGCGTGCGCCGATTTCCGCAAGAACCTCACGCACTTCGTGGGCATAAAAGCTGATCAGGTTGACCACCTTGTCGGCATTGCCGCTGAACTTCGCCCGCAGGGATTCATCCTGCGTACAGACACCAACCGGGCAGGTGTTCGACTGGCACTGACGCACCATGATGCAGCCCATCGCGATCAACGCCGCGGTGCCGATGCCAAACTCTTCGGCGCCCATCATCGCCGCCATGACGATGTCACGGCCCGTGCGCAAACCACCATCGGTGCGCAGGGTCACGCGATCCCGAAGGTTGTTCATCGCCAGAACCTGATGCGCCTCGGTCAGGCCCATCTCCCACGGCAGACCGGCATATTTGATCGAGGTCGCAGGCGACGCCCCCGTGCCACCATTATGGCCCGAGATCAGGATCACATCCGCCTTGGCCTTGGCCACACCGGCGGCAATCGTGCCCACACCAGAGGACGCCACCAGCTTCACCGTCACCTTGCAGCGCGGGTTGATCTGCTTGAGATCGTAGATCAGCTGCGCGAGATCCTCGATCGAATAGATGTCGTGGTGCGGCGGAGGCGAGATCAGCGTCACGCCCTTGGTCGAATGCCGCAACCGGGCGATCAGATCGGTGACCTTCATGCCGGGCAACTGGCCGCCTTCGCCGGGCTTGGCGCCCTGCGCGACCTTGATCTCCAGCTCTTCGCAGTGGTTGAGATACTCCGCCGTCACGCCAAAGCGCCCGGAGGCCACCTGCTTGATCTTGGCGCTGGGATTGTCGCCATTGGGCTCCGGCACGAAATGCGCCGGATCTTCGCCGCCCTCGCCGCTGTCCGATTTGGCACCGATCCGGTTCATCGCCACGTTCAGCGTCTTGTGCGCCTCCGGGCTCAATGCGCCCAGCGACATCCCCGGCGTGACGAACCGCTTGCGGATCGAGGTGATGCTTTCCACCTCCTCGATGGCAACGGGCTTGCCCAGCGGCTTGACCGCCAGCAGATCGCGCAAATGGATCGGCGGCATCGCCTGCATGGCGTTGGAATACTGCTTCCACAGCTCATAGCTCGCCCGGTCACAGGCCGCCTGCATCAGATGCATGCTCTGCGCGCCCCAGGCATGGGTCTCCCCGGATTTGCGGGCCTTGTAGAACCCGCCGATGGGCAGCACGTCGCGGCCAGAGAAATAGGCCAGCGCGTGCACTTCCTCGGCCTTTTGCTGGATACCCGACACCCCGATGCCCGAGATCCGGCTGACCATGCCCGGGAAATATTCCGCGCACATGGCGCGGCTGAGGCCCACGGCCTCAAAGTTCAGACCACCGCGATAAGAGGAAATCACCGAGATCCCCATCTTGGACATGATCTTCAGCAGGCCCTGATCCACCGCCTCGCGGTAGCGCGCCACCGCGTCGGTCAGGGACATGTCCAGAAGTCCGCGATTGATCCGGTCCGCCAGACTGTCCACCGCGAGATAGGCGTTCACCACCGTCGCACCGGCACCGATCAGCACGGCAAAGTAATGCGGATCCACGCATTCCGCCGACCGCACGTTGAGCGAACAGAAGGTCCGCAAGCCCTGCCGGGTCAGATGGCTGTGCACGGCGCTGGTGGCGAGGATCATCGGCATCGCAACACGGTCGCCCGACACGGATTCGTCGGTGAGCACGATGTGACCCGCGCCGGAGCGCACCGCATCCTCTGCCTCTGCCCGGATGCGCGCAAGGCCGTCACGCAGCGCGTCCGTGCCCTTTTCAAAGGTGCAATCCAGCGTGACACAAGGCGATTTGAACTGCTGCCTGAGCGTATCGAACTGCGCGTTGCCGACGAAAGGCGTGTCCAGCACCAGGATCTCGGTCTGGCTGCTGTCCTCGTCCAGCACGTTCTTGAGGTTGCCGAACCGGGTCTTCAGGCTCATGACGCGGTACTCGCGCAGGCTGTCGATCGGCGGGTTGGTCACCTGGCTGAAGTTCTGACGGAAAAAATGGCTCAGCGGGCGGTACTTCTTGGACAGCACGGCCGAGGGGGTGTCATCCCCCATCGAGGCGAGTACTTCCTTGGCGTCCTCCGCCATGGGGGCCAGCACCTGCTCCAGTTCTTCGATGCTGTAGCCCGCCGCGATCTGACGCTTGCGCAGCTCTGCCCCGTCGAACAGCGCCGCCTCGGAGACCGCGCCCAGCGGGCCGTCCAGCTCCGTGATGCGCTCGCACCACGCGCCAAAGGGCTGATTGCCGGACAGGACATCCTTGATCTCCTGATCGTGGTAAAGCTTGCCCTCGGTCATATCCACCGCGATCATCTGGCCCGGGCCAAGCGCGCCCTTTTCGCGCACGGTGGCCTCGTCCGTGGGCACCATGCCGATTTCAGAGCCCGCGATCAGCAGCCCGTCGCCGGTCACAACGTAGCGCATCGGGCGCAACCCGTTGCGGTCCAGCCCGCCACAGACCCAGCGACCATCGGTCATGGCCAGCGCCGCCGGGCCATCCCAGGGCTCCATCACGGAGTTGCAGTAGGAATACATGTCACGCCAGGACTGCGGCAGTTCCACCGCCTGCTTGGACCAGCTTTCGGGCACCAGCATGGTCTTTGCCATGGGCGCATTGCGCCCCGCGCGCACCAGCACTTCGAACACGGCGTCCAGCGCCGCGGAGTCGGACGACCCGTTGGGCACGATCGGCTTGATGTCCTCGGCCATCTCGCCAAAGGTGCCATGCGCCATGCGGATCTCATGGGATTTCATCCAGTTGACGTTGCCCTTCAGCGTGTTGATCTCGCCATTGTGGGCGAGCATGCGGAACGGCTGCGCCAGCCACCACTGCGGAAAGGTGTTCGTGGAATAGCGCTGGTGATAGATCGCGAACGCGCTTTCAAAGCGGTCGTCCTGCAAGTCGGGATAGAACTCCGCCACCTGCTCGGCCAGCATCATGCCCTTGTAGATGATCGACCGGCAGCTCAGGCTGGCCACGTAAAGCTGGCCGATGCCTGCGGCGGCGGCGGCCTTCTCGATGCGGCGGCGGATGACGTAAAGCTCCCGCTCAAAGGTCTCTTCGTCGACGCCCTTGGAGTTCGAGATCAGGATCTGCTCGATTTCCGGGCGGGTGGCATTGGCCTTTTCGCCAAGGCATTCGACCGCGACCGGGACGTGACGCCAGCCATAGATGTAGTAGCCCATGCGCAGGACTTCGGTCTCCACGATGGTCCGGCATGTCTCTTGCGCGCCGAAATCCGTGCGCGGCAGGAACACCTGCCCCACGGCCATCAATTCGTCCATGCGCGGCTTGTGACCGGTGCGCTCCACCTGGTCGTAGAAGAAGGGCGCGGGGATCTGCACATGGATGCCGGCACCGTCGCCGGTCTTGCCATCCGCGTCCACGGCACCGCGGTGCCAGACCGCCTTGAGCGCGGTGATGCCGGCCTCCACCACGCGGCGCGAGGGCGTGCCATCCAGCGATACCACAAGGCCCACGCCGCAAGAGCTGTGCTCTTCGCTCTCGTGATACAATCCGGTTTCGGCCAGCTTGCGGCGCTTGGTTTCCTCGGCGCGCACCCAGTCTGCGTCATAATTGGTCATCTTCGAGGCTCCCTTCTAGTGATTGCCATGGCCGGTATGGCCATCATGCCCGCTGTGCGCGCCGTCTTCGGCGTAGCCCCGCAGGCGTTGATATGTGTCGATTTGTGTCTCGGTCAGCATCGGCGTGACCTCGAGGTGCGCCGCCAGATGCACCGCGCGCAAACGCGCGAGGGCCTCGGCGCTGTCTTCAAGAAGCCCCTCGAGCCGATCCGGCGATGCATGGCCCATGCGAAACATCATGGACAGATGCGCCTCCGCCGCGATGTAAACGCGCCCCGCCGCCTGCGCCGCTGCGCGCATCTCTTCGTAAAGGGCGTTTATGTCATCTGTCTGCTCGGGGGTCAGCGCCAACTCCGTTGCCAGTTCAAGCACGTGAAGCGGGCCTGGATAGCCGTTCAGCTCCGCGGGCTTCGCCAAACCCCAGCCCTGCCCGGCCAAAAGAGCGGCAATATCCGCCTCCGACAAGGACGCGATCTCGCGCGCCTGCTGACCGGTATAAGGCGCGTCTTCCGCCAGCGCCATCCCCGCAAAGGGTGGGCCCAAAAGCGCAACCGCCGCAACCAGCCGGAATTTTTCGAAAATTCCGGACCGATTTCTTTGAAAGAAATCGCCACCGCTCATGATCCATCCTCCGCAAGGGCCGGAAACCTTGCCACGCAGTCTGCCCGGGTCAGGCGCCTGCGCCCCGCCTCACCAGCATAGGCATAGCTGTCCGATTTGAAGTCCACGTAGATCTCATGCGTGATGGCAAAGCCGTCGGGATCGTCAAAAATCCCCAGAGGCATGTCCAGGCCACCCGCCCACTCCCCGGCCTGTGTCACCTTGAAATACAAGCACGAGCCGCACTCCCGGCACCAGGCC
>JBELMB010000178.1:0-10484 GCA_042088665.1 Sagittula sp. | reverse complement strand
CGCTGCACTGCGCGCCGAGATCGACGAGGGCCTGCCGCTGCCGGTGAACCTGATGGGCGAACGGCTGGCGCTGATCCGCAACGAGGCCGGCATGCTGGTTCTCGCGACCCGGCGGCCAGAGCCCGGGGCGCCGCCTGCGCACCACCCGCCGCGCGACCGCATAGAGATCCTGCCAGAGGCGCCGGTCTATCCTGTGAGCGTGCAGAAAGAGGTCGTCTTTGCCTACCTCGGCCCCGGCGCCCCCCCGGCCTTTCCCGGTTTTGACTGCTTTCGCGCCCCGGACAGTCATGTCTTTGCCTTCAAGGGTCTTTGGGAATGCAACTGGTTGCAGGCGCTTGAGATCGGAATCGATCCGGCGCATGCCTCTTTCCTGCACCGCTTTCTGAAAGACGAGGATCCCGAGGACGGCTACGGCAAGCAGTTCCGCGACAAGGCCGCGCATACAAACATGCCCATGACGCAGATCCTGCGCAGCTACCCGCGGCCCGATATCGACGTCGAAGAGACCGGCTTTGGCCTCAAGATCACGGCGTTGCGCCACATGGAAAACGAATTGACCCATGTGCGCGTCACCAACCAGGTTTTTCCCCAGGCGATCTGCATCCCCATGTCGCGCGAGATGACGATCACCCAGTGGCATGTGCCGATCGATGACGAGACCTGCTATTGGTACACGATCTTCACCAGCTTCAAAGCGCCGGTGGACAAGGACCTGATGCGTGCGCAGCGCCTGAAAGAGCACCGGCTGCCGGACTACGCCCCGTTGAAGAACCGCGAGAACGACTATCACTTCGACCCGGAGGAACAGGCGACCCTGACCTATACCGGCATGGGCCTCGACATCAATGTGCACGACCAATGGGCGGTCGAGGGCATGGGCCGCATCCAGGACCGCACGCAGGAACATCTCGGCCGCAGCGACGTGGCGATCATCCGATACCGGCGGATGTTGCGGCAGGCCATCCGCGACCTCGCCGATGGCGCGCCCGGCAAGCTGCCGATGCAGGACAGCACGACAACCGCCGGGATGGTCGGACCGCTGTCCAACGACGCCATCGCCGAGACCGGCAGCTGGGAGGCCGCCAGCCGCGCCGCCGATATGGCGCGCCGGGCCGAGTGCCCCTGGGACGCCTCGGTCTGATGGCATGAGCGCGCTTGACAAGATCCGTGCCGGGCGGTTGGCGCAATGGGGCCTCTATGATCCAGAGGCGCAATCCGCGGCAACCGCCATCGTGGCCCGCGCCGAAGCCGATGGGATCGAGACGATCCGCGTGCTTTTCGCCGATCAGCACGGGGTGCTGCGGGGCAAGACGCTTACCACCCGCGCGCTGGCCGGGGCCTTTGCGGCGGGCGTCGGCGTGCCCTCGACGCTGCTCTTGAAAGACACGTCGCATCGGACGGTCTTTCCGGTCTGGGACAGCAGCGTCGCGGTCAGCGGACTGCCGCTGGGCGGGGCTGGCGACGTGCTGTTGGTGCCCGATCCGCAGAGCTTTCTCACATTGCCCGGCGCGCCTCATGCGGCGCTGCTGCTGGCGGAGGTTCGGCACACCAGCGGAGCAGAGGTGCCTTTTGCCTCCGAGACGGTGCTGCGCGGCGCCGCGCAGGCTCTGGCCGAACATGGTTACAGCGTGCTCTTTGGTCTCGAAGTGGAGTTTCAGGTCTTTGAGCGCACCGACGATGCGCTGTCCCACGGCGAGGCCACGATGCCCCCGGCGCCAGTCGCGACGCGCAATCTCACGCCCGGCTACCAATACCTGACAGAGACACGCTACGGTGCGGCGGAGGCGCTGCTGGACAAGCTGCGTCGCATGGCCGAGGATCTTGGCCTCGCGCCCCGCACGGTCGAGATCGAGATGGGCCCGAGCCAGTTCGAGTTCACCTTTGACGCTGCGGATGCCCTGACACAGGCCCGGCGTTACGTGTTGTTCCGAACCATGGTCAAGGAGACATGCCACGCCGCGGGCCTCCATGCGAGCTTTATGGCCAAGCCGCATCTGCCCAATGCCGCCGCGAACGGCTGGCACCTGCATCAGTCGCTTTGGGACAAGGCGGGGCGCAACGTCTTTGTGCCGCAGGATGACGGCGGGCTGACGTCCGAGGCCAGTCACTGGATCGCGGGATTGCTGGCCCATGCAGAGGCCGCCTGCCTGCTGACCAACCCCACAGTGAACAGCTACAAACGGTTTGCGCCTTACCAATTGGCGCCAGACCGGGTGCTCTGGGGGCGGGACAATCGCGGTGCCATGGTGCGGGCGCTGATGACGCCCGGCGATCCCGCCGCGCGCGTTGAAAACCGTGTGCCCGACACCTCGGCCAACCCGTATTTCACCCTTGCCGCGCAGATCCTGTCCGGTCTCGACGGTCTGCAGCGCCAGTTGGACGCCCCGCCCGCAACAGAAACGCCCTACGCCGAAGGCGCGACGCGTCTGCCGCAGAACCTTGGCGCTGCGATCTCGGCCTTCGGGGAGAGCGCGCTGTTCCGTGACCGGCTCGGCGAAGACGTTGTGCGATATCTCGTGCAGCTCAAACAGGCGGAATGGGATCGCTATCTTGGCACCGTGTCCGACTGGGAGCAGGCGGAATACTTCGGTTTGTTCTGATCCGTGTCGCACCAGCCGCCTTCCGCGATCCTGCCCCTGCGCGGGCGCGCCTTCGAGGACGTCATTGACGGCTACTTTCCGCTGCAGGTGAGCCTTGCGCAGATGCTGGGACGGCAGGGGTTTGACGGCGCTTTGGTCCAGATCAACGTGACCCCTGTTCTGGATGTGCCCGGGCTGGCCCCCGACGCGCCGGTGCCGCTGAACATCCGGGCCGGACGGGCCGGGATGATCGGCGACATGACCCTATGGGCCAGCCGGGACGCAGCGCCCCGCGGCCTCGGGACCTGGCGCTGGTTGTCCGGCGGCTTGGCAGGCAGGACGCTTGACCCAATGGTCCGACTGGCGGAACCTGCTTTTGTCACCGGCGTGGGGTGTCACTCCGGCTCTGGCTCCGGCTCCGGCTCTGGCTCTGGCTCTGGCGCCGAGGTCGTGGCCCTGATGTGCGGCGGCCCGGACCGTGCCGCTAGGATCATGCAATCCATGGACCATCACGGCTGGCACGCAGGGCAGATCTGGTCATTGCCGCCCCGATGCGGCACGTTGCTGGCGACCAACGCCGGGCAGGCCTCTGCACGCATGATCAACGCCGCGAAAACCGCACAAGCCCCGGTGGCAGAGGGCAGCATTGTCCTGCGCCCGGATCACGCACTGCCGCCGCCACCCTGACAGCCATTTCTGTAGCCTTTCGCTGGATAATGCCGACATTATCGCCTACACCTTTACTAGACACACCAGACCCCGGTACCCCAATGACCGCCCCCGCAAAAACCACACGCGCCGAAGACCTCTATCACCTGCTCAAGCAGGAGATCCGCAACAACGCGCTTCCGCCCAGCCATCAGGCGACAGAGCCCGAACTCGCGCTGCACCACGGCGTCAGCCGCACAACCGTGCGCGAGGCCCTGATCCGGCTTGAGGCAGACGGGCTTGTCTCGCTTGTGCCCCGACGCGGCGCGCGCGTGCTGCCGATCCGGGCGGAGGATATGCGCGAAATCTACGCCATTCTCACAGCGCTCGAAGCTGAAGCGGTCGGCGCCCTCGCCCGTCGCGCGCCCTCCCGGCAGGTCTTGCAGCCGCTGACCGACGCGACGGAGCAAATGCAAGACGCGGTCTCTCGCGGCGCGCTAGAGGATTGGGCCACTGCGGACGACCTCTTTCATACGAGCTTGCTGGACCTGCACGGCAACCGGCGTCTGGTCGGCATCGCGCAGGCGCTCTTTGATCAGGCGCACCGCGCGCGCATGGCGACACTGCGTCTGCGCGACATTCCGCGGCAATCGACGCAGGACCATCAGGACATTCTGGACGCCCTGCTCGACGGCGCGGCAGAGCGTGCGCAGGCGCTCTTGCGCGCGCATCGCCAGAGGGCCGCGGCAGAACTGCTGGATATTCTCGAAAAGCTTCCCCAACTGTAGACAGGGACCCAACGCATGACATTCAAAGCGCATATTGCGGTGATTCAAGGCGACGGCATCGGTCAGGACGTCACACAGGCCACGCTGGCCGTGACCGAGGCCGCCATGGCACGGGTCGGGGGCTGCGGAATTGTTGGCGATGAAACGCTCGCCGGGGCGGGCTATTTTGCCGAAACCGGGCAGGACATCGAACCGGGGGGCGAGGCCAAAGTAGGCCGCGCCGATGCGATCTTTTTGGGCGCGATCGGTCTGCCCTCCGTCCGCCATCCGGACGGCACCGAGATCAGTCCCCACCTGCGCCTGCGCGACCGATACGGCCTTTACGCCGGGGTGCGCCCGGTCAAGGCCTATCCCAACGCGCCACAACGGCTGGCCGATCCGCGCGCGGCCGGGATCGACCTGATCATCTTGCGTGAAAGCACCGAAGGTCTGTTCTACTCTGCCGCCGTGCATGGGCGCAGCGACATCCGCGGCGACGACGAAGTGCGCGACACGATGCGGATCACCCGGGCCACCACGGAGAAACTGCACCGCTTCGGATTTCGCCTCGCCGAGAGGCGCAAGGCCCGTGGCAAGCCCGGACGGCTGACCTGCGTGGACAAGGCCAATGTCTTTGCCTCCATGGCTTTTTTCCGCAAGATCTACGACGAGATCGCCCCGGGGTTTCCGGCCGTGGAAACCGATTACGCCTATGTCGACGCGCAGGCCTTGAACCTGATCCGAGCGCCTTGGGACTATGACGTTCTGGTCATGGAGAACATGTTCGGCGACATCCTGTCCGACCTCGCGGGCGGGCTTGTTGGCGGCATGGGCATGGCGGCCTGCGCGGAAATCGGCGACGACACCGGGCTGTTTCAACCCGCGCACGGCAGTGCGCCGGACATCATGGGACAGGACAAGGCCAACCCGCTGGCTGCCATCCTCTCCGGTGGATTGATGCTGGAGTATCTGGCCGAGAAAACCGGCAACCGGGGGTTCGAAGAGGCGGCAGGACTGATCGATGCGGCGGTGCAGGCCGGGTTCGAAGCCAATGCCCTGCGCCCCATGGAATTCGGCGGCGACATGGGCACAAAGGCGGTCACGCAGGCGGTGTTGGAACACGTGGCCACGGTGACGCCGGGCTAAAACCCGAGCTCCGTGCCGGCCACCGATCAGGAACAAGCGTCAGAGCGGGGATTGCCAAGGCCTCCGCGCGCGAAGCCGAAAGCCCGCCTCGCTCAGACCTCGTAGCGCCAGCGCCGTGTCGCTTCGGGTGCACCATTCCACAGGGCCTCCGGACGCGCGGTCACAACGCGCCCCTCCCTCTCGTCTGCGACCAGCACGTCAGACGTGATTTCTGCCGTGCCGTCGGCGCGCGTGACGACGATCCGGTGCACCATCCGGCAGCGCGCCGCGCCTACCTCGGTGATGTCGTAGCTGGCCTTTGTTACGGTCTCGATCTGCACGCCCAGCGCGTCAAAACGCGCACCGGAGAGCGGCTGATGCCATCCGGATGACAAGGCCCCGCCCTCCCCCTTTGGGGTGCGCTGCAAGGGACCCCTCGTCAGCGGGGTCCAATCGGGATTGGCCGGGTGTTTCTTTGGCGGCGGAAAGGGGCGCTCCGGCCTGCGGGCATCCGCCGGGCGCGCAGGCAGGCGCAGCGCCGCCTGCCCCAGCGAAATCTACGGCTCTGCCGCACCCGAAGGCCAGGCCAGTGGCCAGTAAGACACGCCCGGCGCAAGGCGCAGCCGATGCCCCTTGGCAAAGCGGTAGGCCGTGGCGGGAAACTCCAGTCGCAACCGGCGCGGTGCGTCCGCATCAGGCGTCTCGCTGAGATCCCTGTCCAGAGTGTCGTCCAGCGCGACCACCCGAACCAGCCGGGTCACCAGCAAGACACGCCCATCCGGGGCGAGGTCACAGATCCGGCAAACCAGTTGCCCGTCTGTGGCACCGGGCAGGACAGTGACCTCAAGGGAGGCATGGCCAAAAAGATCCAGCTCCGTTTCCAGCGCCACCGTGTCAAAGCACAGCGAACGGGCGACTTCTTCGGCCTGATCCAGCGCGAGCCCACCGGGGCGTCCAAAATATCCCGTGTCCCCAGCAGCTTGCCCATGCGCGGGATCAAAGGGCACGCGGCGCGTCTCATCCGTGTCCCCGGCGGCCCCCAGCCCATCCGCAGTGAGCGCCAAGACCTTTTCGCCCACCGCCGTGGTGGTGTCGCAGGCCAGCCAACCGCCTGCGCGAGTCTCAAGGGTCGCGCGCCACTCCAGGCTGTCGGTCAGCAGCGCGCCCCCCATCCAGTGGATGTCATCCTCGAAACGGTCGATCGTCGCGCAATTGGCGATCACCGCCTTCAGTGGCCCGGGCGCGTCGACCGCGGCCTGCAGGCTGGTCGTTCCGCCCCACGAGGTGCCGAACATGCCGGCGCGGCCCGTGCACCAGGGCTGGGCCGCGATCCAATTCAGCACATGACGCGCGTCGCTCAACTCATTGGGGTGGTACATGTCGGGTATGACCCCTTCGCTGTCCCCCGATCCGCGCATGTCGACACGCAGGCAGGCAAAGCCCTGCGCGGCAAAGACCGGATGGGTCCGCGCGTCTCGCGGGCGCACCATGTCGCGTTTTCGGCAGGGGATGTATTCAAGGATCGCAGGACATGGATTGTCCTCCGGCAACCCCAGCCGGGCCACAAGGCGCACCCCATCGGGCATCTCGATCCAGTGATGTTCGATCTCTTGGACGGGACGGTCGGGAGCGCGATTAACCTTGTTCTTCAGATACTTGACATGAGGGCCCACCAGCAGGTCCCGATGGAAATCCGGGTTCAGGTTATTGAATGAAAAGAAATCAGCAGCAAAATTCTTTTGGAACGGATAATCTGTGGCAGTATTCGGTTCCATGAGACCGCTTGGCCCGACGAAGCATTGTGATGCCTGAGGCCACCACGCCAGAGGCAGATCTGAGCGCGCCGCCCGCCGACCACGCCTCTCTGGGCTCGGAAGTGCGGCAGTTGCGCCGCGCCCGGCAAATGACCCTGAAGGATATGGCCGAAACAAGCGGCGTCTCGCTCAGCCATCTTTCGGCCATTGAACGCGGCGCTGCCAACCCTTCGATCGATGTGATCACGCGCATCGCGCAAGCGCTTGGGGTCTCTGCGGAATGGTTCTTTGCCCACCGTCCGGGCGATGGCCCGCTGGAACGCGCTTTCGTTGTCCGTCGCCAGGACCGGCGCAACCTGAACGTGCTCTACGGCGAAACCGTGGACGAGGTCGGCTATTCCGATGCGCTGCTGTCCAGCTCGATCGGGGAGAAGTTCTACATGGGCATCGCGGATTACGCGCCGCGTGCGTCAACGGCGGCGGATCATCTCTATCAGCACGGCGGCGAACAGCACGGCTATGTCCTTGAAGGCGAGCTGGAACTGATCATTCGCGCCGAAAGCATCACGCTGCGCCGCGCTGACAGCTACAGCTTTCCGGCATCGGTGGTGAACAACATCCGCAACCTCACCGATGTGCCCGCGCGGCTGATCTGGGCCACCGGGCCGGTGATCATCCCCAAGGATGTGATCGCGCCCGACGCCAGCACTGCTGACACCGGCACCGCCGAAGACGGCATCACCGAAAACACCACCACCGACGCGCCAATCCGAAGGGAGGCCCGACAGAAGGCCCCGAAAACGGCCCGGCGTTCCTTTGACAAGACCTGAGACAACGCACCGACAGGGGGGGGCCCGCATGACACCGTTCACCAACCTTTCTCGCCGCTCGGTTCTTGCCGGGATGGGGGCCTTTGGCGCGGCAAGCGTCGCCGCCCCCCGCTGGGCATTGTCGCAGGACGGCTCCGTGCTGACCCTGCGCTCCTATTCCGATTTGCAGATCCTCGACCCGGCCTTTCGCCTGTCCTTGCCGGAAGAGGACATCGTGCGCGCGATCTTTGCGCCGCTGGTGAACCCGATTGCCGGCGGTACATGGGGCTGGGAGCCACTGGCCGTCAGCGCCATCGAACCGCTGGATGACCTGACCATCTCCTTCACGCTGATGGAAAACATCGGCTTCACGGACCGCTATGGCCAGATGACCGCCGATGATGTGAAGGTCTCTCTGGAACGGATCGCCGATCCCGCCATGGAAAGCCCCTATGCCGGGGACTGGAGCGCGCTCAAGGAGGTCGAGATCAAGGACAGGCTGTCCGGCCTCATTCACCTGAAGAACAAGTTCGTGCCGCCCTGGACAACGACCCTGCCCACCGGTGTCTCCTGCATCCTGTCGCGCAAGGCCATGGAAGAGCTGGGCGACAAGATGACCACCAAACCCATCGCGCAATCGGGCCAGTCCCGGCTGGCGGACTGGCAGCCCAAGCAAAAGACCATCCTGAAACGCAACCCAGCTTGGGCGCATGAACCGGGTGGCTACGAAGAGATCCATATCCTGCCCATCGAGGACCCGGCCACCGCCGAGCGCGGCCTTGAGGCGGGAGATCTGGACGACACATGGACTTCCGTGTCGTCGCTGCCGCGGCTCAAGGAAAACCCGCCCGAAGGCTCCGTGGTGCTGGAAAAGCCGTCGCTCGCCTATGTCTGGCTTGGGATGAACAAGGACAACGAGGCGCTGAAAGACCCGCGCATCCGTCGCGCGATCCAGCACGCCATCGACCGGGACATCGTTGTGGACGCGGCCAGTTTCGGCGCGGCCTCGGTGGGCCATGGCATCATCGCGCCCGGGCTGCCCGGCTCCCGCGACAGCGTCACCTATGACGACGACCCGGACAAGGCGCGCGCCTTGCTGGTTGAGGCAGGGGCCGAAGGGCTGCGTGTCAGCCTCGACATCCTCAACCAGTCCGAACGTCTGACAGCCGCGCAGGTCATTCAGGCAAACCTTGCGGATGTGGGCATCACCTGCAAGATCAAGCAGAACGAGTCCGGCACCTTCTGGACGCTGGGCTCAAAGGACGGCGACTATTTCATGGACCTGCAACTGGTGCTGTCGCGCTTTTCCATGCAGCCCGATCCCAGCTGGGCGGCCCTCTGGTTCACGCCCGAGCAGGTCGGCGTCTGGAACCGGGAAAGGTTCGACGATGCAGAGTACAAAGCGCTGCACGAACAGGCACTGGTGGAAAGCGATTTCGCGAAGCGCGACGAGTTCTACACAAAGATGCAGAGTCTGATGGACGAAAGCGACTGCTCCGTCTTTCTCACGCATGAGGTCGTCAGTGCGATCCATCGCGACAGCGTCTCACCGGGCCTGAAACCCAACGGGGAGAGCCTGCTGCCCGATTTCAAACCGGCCCGACGCAGACCATGGGCGGACCCCGGTCGTGGGGTCCGCTCATGGGTCCGCTCATGGGGCCCAGTTCATGAAGTCCGGTCATGGGCGCTCCAGTCTCGCCCCGGCCCTTCGTGACATCAGGAAAGCGTGGATATGTCCCCTGACGGCTTCTTCACTATGCGCGACATGGCACGGTTGACGCCCTGCACCCGCGCCCCGACAGCGGGACCTGATGGGTGTGTCGCGCAGCCTGTGGCACCGTTGGTGACGGGCTGGCAGCGCACCTGTTGCCGCGAGGCGGACGGATGCTGAGCTACACCCTGAAGCGTCTGGGACTGGCCGTGGTCATCATTTCGGTGGCCATGCTCATGCTGTTTTGCATGATCTACCTGATCCCCGGCAACCTTGCTGCGGTGGCGCTTGGCCCGCGCGCGACGGAGGCCATGCGCGAGGCGCTGCGCATCAAGATGGGCCTCTACCAACCGGTCTGGGTGCAATTCTGGAACGTCTACAGCGGCGCATGGCGCGGCGACCTTGGCCGCGAAATCCTGTCGGATCGCCCCGTCGCACAAGCGTTGATGGAGCAACTGCCCTTTACCCCTGCGCTGATTGCAGGCGGCATAAGCTGGTCCGTGGCGCTTGGCATCCCGCTCGGCTGCTGGGCGGCGGTGGGACGCGGCAGCTGGGTGGACCGGATTGTCGGCATCCTGTCGGTGGCGGTCATTGCCGTGCCCTCCTTTGTGATCGCGATCTACGCGCTGTTGATCTTTGCCGTGACCCTGCGCTGGCTGCCGGCGATCGGCGCGGGCGACTCAGGGGACATCGGCGACCAGCCCCTGCACCTGATCCTGCCGTCGCTTGCCGTGGGGTTGGGCTGGGTTGGCTATATCGCGCGGATGGTGCGCGCCTCGATGCTCGAAGTGCTGGAGGCCCAGCACATCCGCACCGCCCGCGCCTTTGGCCTGCCGGAAAACATGATCACCTTTCGCTATGCGCTGACCATCGCCATCCTGCCCACAGTGACGCTGCTGGGCGTTGGGATCGGGCCGATGCTGTCCTCCGCGGTGTTTGCCGAGATCGTCTTTGCCCGCCCCGGTGTCGGCAAGCTGGTCCATGAAGCGATCCTGACCCACAATTACCCGCTGGTAACCGGTGCCGTTCTGGTCACAACTGTCCTTTTTGTCCTGATCAACCTGCTGGCTGATCTTGTTGTCGGAGTGCTT
>JBELMB010000177.1:0-10487 GCA_042088665.1 Sagittula sp. | reverse complement strand
GCGGGCTCAAGCTCGGCGATCTGGTCTACCTGACCGGAGAGATCTTCGCCACCGCAGGCATGCCGACCCACGACCGCCTGCTGGGCTGTCTGGACGGGGTGGAGCCCTTGCCGTTTGACCTGACCGGCGCGGCGCTGTTCCATCTGGGCAGTCTCAACGAGGAGGCCGAGGATGGGTCGCTCCGGATCGTCTATATGAACCCGACGACAAGCACGCGCTTCAACCCCCACATGCCGCGCCTCATCCCAGGCCTTGGGTTGCGCGCCACGGGCGGCAAGGGGGGGCTGAATGCCGAATGTGCGCAGGTCATGGCCAAGGCGGGCTGTGTGTATCTGGCGTTTCTGGGCGGCGGGGCCGAGATCATCACCGCCGGGATCAAACAGGTGACCGGCATCGGCTGGCCCGAGATGATTTCCCACTACCGCATCGCGCGGATCGAGGTGGAACGGTTGGGGCCGCTGACTGTCGGCATCGACGCTTTTGGCAACAGCATCTATGACCAGACGACTGAGGCCGCGCTGAGCAACCGGCAGGCCATCCTGGACGAAATGCGCGCGGCGCGGGAGGGCTAGCTGCGGGCCTCATGCCCAACGCATTCAACTGCCGCGAGCGCACCGGGCAGTGGGCTTGCTGGGAAACTTTATCGACGTATGGCGCTGCCGTGGTCCCTATTCTTCCTACAAGACCAGGCAGATGACTGCTTCGAGCCCACTTTGACCGATGCTGCGATTTGCACGAATGGCAGTAGTGCCCAGGAAGTGGAGTTTCGTAAGTTTGGGCGGTTGTCCGACTGTGGACATTCGTGCAATCTAAAATTGAAACCCATCATCTGTGAAAGTGACCCTATGGCAACCAGCTTCGCCGATGCGCTCTCCCCCCTCGCCAGTACCATGCCCCGCGCCGCGCGGAACATCGAAATCCTGCGCGTGTCTGCCCAGCTGGACGGCGAAGATTTTGTCGCATCTTCCAACGCCGCCCGTGCGGCTGTTCTGAAATGGGCCGCATCGCGGAAGCGGGCAGCCGGCACATTTCCAAAAGAGGCATGGGATCACCGCGATTTTGACTTGATGGGAGGTGGACGCAATAGTGCCGCTGTGCGGATTGCCACTGACACAATGGACCTATGGGCATTGCGCGCCGAAGACCCTGACAAAAACGTCGCGGGGCGGATTTGGTCTACCGAGGTCGTCATCGGCGGCGCTGTCGGACAACGCCCCTATTTAAGCTTGCGTTCGATTGTTAGCACCACCGAGACCGATTTTTCGGTTGAACCTCACGTGCCCGGTCCTATCTTGCAGATGATCGAGGCACCCGGCCTGATCCGTGGGTCGCGCGAGATCAAGGAAATTCCGCGAACCATCAACACTGAAAACGATGCTGAAGATCTTTGCGACCATCTGGAAGACCCAGAACGCCGTCTACCTGTTTTCGTTGTCGTGCTGCCGCAAGGCCAAGGCAGCACACCACTGATTGACGATATGTCGGTGGCAAAAGCCGTCGCGGGGATGGCACGTGTTGTGAGGATACCTGAAGAACAGACTTGGGTCCTGACAAAGCGATTTGGGAAGTATCGTTCTGTCTTTAGCGCCGGAGTCCGCGCCTACATGCCAGGATTTTCCGCAACAGATGACCCTTATGGTCATCGCTTGTTCCTTGGTGGAAATCTGCGTGATGCAACGGACGCAAATAGTTGCGCTGTGTCGCTACGGAACCTTGCCGCGGAAACCAGCATTTCCACCACACGCCTTGGCAAAGAGGTTTTGGATTTCTCCAGCGTCCGAACAACCAGCCGTCGTCTTAAGGCCAAAGACCAAAGTGACCGCGCTGCACCTGATGCAGAGTTGTTAGAAGCGGCACAGTCACTGATCGACAGTTTGGAAAACGAAGTCACGGAAAAGAACTCTGAGATTGACGGCTACGTTGAATTAAGCGAGGCCGCCGAGGCGCGTGCTCTGGCCGCCGAGCAAGAAAATCGTGCGCTGTTGTTCAAGGTCCGGCAGCTGAAGGACGCCTTGGCTAAGGGCGGTGAAACGCCAACAGCAGAGCCTCCATTGCCTTTGGAGTGGGGTGATTTTGTTGATTGGCTCGATGAAACCTATCCTGACAGGGTACTTTTGACGCCGTCTGCGCGCCGCATGCTGAAATCGCCTGAATACGAGAACGTTGAATTGGTGGCCCGCTCTATCGCCTGGCTTGCCACCGAACACCACGAAACGCGCGTCAACGGCGGAGGCTCGATTCGGGATGTTACTGTCGAGAACGGGATCATCAATGCACCTTGTGGGGGTGACACTTACGCGGCGGATTGGAAAGGCAGACGCTACAACGTCGATTGGCACATAAAAACTAACGGAAACTCTCGCGATCCCAAGCGTTGCTTGCGCATCTATTATTTTTGGGAAGCCGAGACCCAGCAGACAATCATTGATCATATACCTTCGCATCGAAGAACGGGAATGAGTTGACGTTCGTCTGGGCATTTCTTGTTGTCGGCCCGCTGATTGAGCGGTCGGCTATCTTGTTTCGCTTCAATAGCTATGGTTCCGCTTTTGAGCTGGGAGAGGTCATTAACGTAGAGGAAGCGAACGGCAGTTAAGTCCCGCACTGCCGACCTTGGCCGGTATGTGGCCACCGCCTACGGCTTCTTGCAGCAGCAGGCGGTGGGATCAACGTGCTTCACAGGCCACGGGCGCGCCGCTGGCCCGTGCGCAGCGCGGGCTGGACGGGTCACACCACGATGTCGACGGCGGTCTGTTCTCCATCTGGGCCAGGGGTGAAGACCATCGATACGGCCTTGGCCTGAGCCTCTGACAGACGGTTGAAGATGCGGTCACGCCCGTTGGCCGGATGGCCATCGATATAGAATTGGGACGTCAGAAGCTCCGTCTCGCCATCAAACACCTTGACGTGGATATGCGGTGTCCGGCCCGGGTAGGTCACCGGTTTGATCGTGCGGAAGCTGTAGCTGCCGTCCGCGCCCGTGATGTCATGGCCAAAGCCCTGAAACGCCGCGTCGAAGTCGATGGCCTGCCGATCGCCACTATGCAGATATTTGCCGTTCAAGTCGCATTGCCAGATCTCGACCCGGTGGTTTGCCCGAGGGGAGCCGTCCTTATCGGTGACGCGTCCGCTCAGGGTGATCACTTCACCACCGGCCTCGCGGACGGCACCAATGATGCGGACCAGATCATTGTCCACATCCGCCCGTCGCATGGCAGGCGTCGGGTAGAACGGGCCTTCGGTTGCGCCGGGTGTCAGCCCCGCCGCTGCCAGCGGTCGGGCCAGCGCGACCGTGCCCATTGCGCCAAGGCCAGTTGCCAGAATGCCCCGGCGGGTCGTGCTGCGTTCAGTCATGTTCCAAATGCTCCATGCTTTGTCTCCTTGGCGTTCAACGCCCCCCGCCCGGATTTCCGTCGCGTTCGGCTGCGATTTGCTCCCGACCAGTCAAAAGATTCTCTTGCATCTTATGGCAGACTGTTAAAAGCTAATAGTGTAGCTTTTTGGAAATCTATCAAAGCACGCACAAAAGCGCGCCACCAAAAACCTGATGGGAGGAGACAAGATGTCGAATGTTTTCACGCGCCGCACCTTGGCGGCAGTCACCATGGCGGGCCTTGCCGCGCTCAGCGTCGGGGCCGCGTCGGCGCAGGAATTCCCCAGCCAGCCAATCACCCTTGTGGTGGGCTTCCCGCCGGGCGGCTCGACGGATGTCGTGGCCCGCATCCTGGCGGAGCATATGACCGGCACGCTGGGCCAGCCCGTTGTCGTGGAAAATCGTGCGGGCGCAGGTGGCACGGTTGGTATCGGTCATGTCGCAGGGTCAGATCCCGATGGCTACACGCTTGGTGTCAGCGGCGTTGGTGCCTCGATCCTGATCGAGGCCATGGGCCGCGACACAGGCTACAACTTTGCAGAAGATCTGGACGTGATCGGCGTGATGGGCACTCTGGGTCTTGTGATCGCCGGGCGCAACGGTCTGGAAGCAACAACCTTGCCCGAGCTGATCGCCACCGCTGCTGCAGACCCCAAAGCGCTGTCCTACGGCACCTCGGGCGTCGGGACACCAGGGCATCTGGCGATGGAATACCTGCTCGACATCGCCGATGTCGAAATGCTGCATATTCCCTATCAGGGCAACACACCGCTGATGAATGACACGCTGGGCGGTCACGTAGACGTTGCAATGCTGACCACGCCCGGTGCTGCCGAACAGGTGCGCGCAGGCGGGATCGTCGCCTATGCGGTCTCTTCGCCGGATCGCTCGCCCCTGATGCCAGAGGTGCCCACGGTCGCCGAAGGTGGGTTTGTCGGCTACTCTGCCACGCTTTGGAACCTGCTGGTGACGCCCAAGGGCACGCCCGATGACGTTCAGGCGGCCCTGTCCGAGGCGCTGAACGCGGCGATGCAGGACGCCGGCGTGCTGGACTCTTACGCGAAGGCCGGCCTGTCGCCAACGCTGACCACGCCCGCCGAGGCGACCCAGTTCCGCGAAGACAACCGCGCCCAATGGGCCGGCGTGATCGAGCAACTGGGCATCGCCAAGTAAACCCGAAATGCGGCGGCTGTCCTGAGGGACAGCCGTCGATTGATTTTGCGAGCGCGTTCCATGACCCTCCTGACGCTGCGCTTTATCGTTGCAGGTATCCTGGCCCTGATCGGAACCTCTGCGTTCATCATCGGGCTCGGCTATGAGTTCGGCTCGGCCCGACGCATGGGTCCGGGATACTTCCCGGTGGTGCTGTCGGGAATTCTGACGCTTCTCGCGGTCAGCGAGATGGTCTCGGCCGCGATGAAACCCGAAGCGATTTCCGTCGATTGGCGGCCGTTCCTGGCGATACTTGCCGCCGTCGCAGGCTTTGCGGTGACGATGTACCTGTTCGGGATGATCCCGGCCTTCTTCGTGGTCATCGGTCTCACCACCCTGTCCGAGCCCCGGTTCGGCTGGGGCGCGGCGCTGATCCTCGCGGTGGTGACATCGACGGGCGCATGGCTGCTGTTCTCGCGCTTTCTCGGCATGACCATGCCGCTGTTTGACTGGCCGTAGCTGCCATGTGGGACAATATTCTTCTCGGGTTCGCCACGGCGATGACCCTTGAGAACCTGATGTACTGCTTCATCGGCGTTTTTCTTGGCACCTTCATCGGTGTTTTGCCGGGGCTGGGGTCGCTGGCGGCGATCTCGATGCTGCTGCCGATGTCGTTCTACCTGGAACCGACGACTGCGCTGATCCTGCTGGCGGGCATCTATTACGGCGGCGAATACGGCGGGTCTATCGCGTCGATCCTGCTGAATCTGCCCGGCACGCCATCAGCGGCGGTGACCTGCCTGGACGGGAACCCGATGGCCAAGCAGGGCCGGGCCGGTGTGGCGCTGTTCATCACGGCGATTGCGTCCTTTGTCGGCGGATCGGTCGGGGTCATCGCCTTGATGGGATTTGGCCCGTCCATCGCGCAGGTGGGTCTCAGTTTCGGTCCTGGGGATTACTTTGCGCTGATGCTGCTTGGGTTGGTTGCGGCTGTCACTGTGGGTGGCGGATCGCTGGTCAAGGGGTTGATCATGGTGGTGCTTGGCTTGCTTCTGGGCACGGTCGGCACGGATGTGACCTCGGGCGAATTCCGCTATACATTCGGCTTTCTCGAGCTGCGCGACGGGGTCAGCCTCGTGGCCATCGCCATGGGCCTGTTCGGCATTGCCGAGGTTGTCAACTCGGTGAAAGAGGCGGGAACCCGCAAGATTACCGAGACGGTGACCATGCGCTCCATGATACCGACCCGAGCCGATATGCGGCGGACGCTTGGCCCCATGGCGCGTGGAAGCGGGATCGGCGGGTTGCTGGGGGCCTTGCCGGGGGCCGGGACCGTGATCGCGGCCTTTCTTGCCTATGCCACGGAAATTCGCCTGTCCAAGGACAAGTCGCGCTTTGGAAAGGGTGCCATCGAGGGCGTCGCGGCACCGGAATCCGCCAACAACGCCGCCGCGCAGACCGCCTTTATTCCGACGCTGACCATCGGCATTCCGGGCAGCGCCACCATGTCAATCATGCTGGGCGCGCTGATGATCCACGGGATCACGCCGGGGCCTTTGCTGGTGTCGGATCATCCCACGATCTTCTGGGGCCTGATCGCCAGCTTCTGGATCGGCAACCTGTTCCTTCTGGTGCTCAACATCCCGTTGATCGGGCTCTGGGTGAAGGTGCTGCAATTTCCCTATAAATACATCTACCCGGTCGTCATTGCGCTGATTTGCATCGGCGTGTTCAGCATGCGCACCAGTGTCTTCGACGTGGGTCTTGTCGTGATCTTTGGCGGCCTCGGCTACCTGTTGCAGCGCACGGGATATTCGGCGGCGCCATTGATCTTGGGCTTCGTGCTGGGTCCGATGCTCGAGGAAAACCTGCGCCGCGCCATGCTGATGGCGCGCGGCGATCCGATGCGCATTGTTTCGGATCCACTGACGGGTTCGATCCTTGGATTGTCAGCGCTGTTGTTGGTTTGGGCCATCTACGGCGGCATTCGTGCCCTTTTTCAATCACGCAAGCTCCGGGATGTCCCGCCGGGCGAGACCTGAGCCAACGGTCAGGTCAACTTGATCTCAACCCGGACCATATCGCCGCGGTAAATGCCGTTCGCGATCAACGCCACCATCCCGCCCTCTGCGACCGCAACCCTTTGGACGTAAGCCACGGGATCGCCCAGGGATACGCCCAGAAGTTCGCTCACCTCCGGATCGGCAGACCCGATCGTAAGGATCTGACGCGCATCCACGATCTTCAGGCCAGGGACATCCGCGATCAGCCGCATCGAGGTCTTGGAGGTGAAATCAGCGGCTTCTATCTTGTCGCTGATCCGCTCGTCGATGAACACATCGGCCAGTAGAAAGGTCTCTCCGTCGCGGCTGTGGCGCCTGCGCAAATGCAGGTAAGAGGGGGCAAGGGTGCCGATCCCATCTGGGACATCAGTGGGTTTTGTGCCGGTCTCAGAGTTGAGCAACTCCAATTCAGCATTGTCGCGCGACATCAAAAGGCCGTTCCAATCGGTCTGCACCTCGCACCAGAGGTCACGCCGGTTGCTTTTGCGCACAAAGGTGCCCTTGGCGCGGAAACGCTCGATCAGACCTTCCTGCTCTAGCAGGTTCAGCGCCTGCCGGATCGTCATGTTCGCAACGCCGCATTCCTTGGCCAACTCCTCGACCGTGGGAATGCGGGAATCGACGGGCCATTCGCTTGTCTCGATCCGGCGACGGAACAGGGCGGCAAGCTGTAGATACCGGGCCACCGCGCTTTTGCGGATTGCCGTCGCCGCCTGCGATGGTTTGCCTGTCTCAGCCATGAATGTCTCCATCGTTGTCCAGCCTTGCATCGCCCACGCGAGCGATCAAAACATTCAGTTGTGCTAGCTTATTGTGTTTTGTGTTGTCTGGGCAAGGAAGATCATATAAAATGTAATCAGCTAGCTTATCTGCTGGGTGCAGATCTTTCACACAGGGGAAAGCCCATGGCCGGTGCGATGTCTCACCTCAAGGTTCTTGATGTAAGCAGGGTTTTTGCGGGGCCCTGGGCCGGGCATATGCTCGCCGATTTCGGAGCAGAGGTGATCAAGGTTGAACATGTCCGGGGCGGGGATGACGTGCGGCGCATGGGGGTGCCGCATCTGGATGCGGGCGGCGTGGATACCGGGCTGACCTCATCCTTTCTGGCGATGAACCGCGGCAAGAAATCCCTTGCGGTGGATATGTCCAAGCCGGATGGACAGGCGATCGTGACGCAACTGGCCGCGAAGGCCGATGTGCTGATCGAGAATTTCAAGGTCGGCAACATGGCCCGGTTCAACCTGGACTACGCAACCCTGTCACGGGTCAATCCGCGTCTGGTCTATTGCTCGATCACCGGGTTCGGGCAAACGGGGCCGCGCAGCCATCTGCCGGGCTATGACCCGATCTTTCAGGCGATGAGCGGCGTGATGAGCATCACCGGCGTGCCCGATGGCGCGCCCGGTGCGGGCCCCAATCTGGTGGGCTATTCAATCTCTGACATCAACGCGGGCTATTATGCCGTCATCGGAATCCTTGCCGCCCTGAACCACTGCGATGCGACCGGGGGGACAGGGCAGCATCTGGACATCGCGCTTTATGACGCGCAGGTGCATGCGGCGTCGCATGTGGCGATGAACTATCTCTCAAGCGGGCGCGTGCCTGCACGCAATGGCACCGCGTCGCAGATCACCTGTCCGTGGCAGGTGTTCGATGCAGCCGACAAGGCGATCATGATCGCGGTCGGCAACGATCCGCAGTTTCAGCGCCTTTGCGCTCTGCTGGCTTGCCCGGAACTGGCGGAAGATGCCCGTTTCTCGACCAACCTCGAACGGGTGCGCCACAAGGATACGTTGGTGCCGCTGCTGCAGGAGCGGGTCACGGACTGGCGCGCGGCTGAGCTGCAAGCTGAACTGGAGGCCGTCGGCATTGCCGCCGGTCCGATCAACGGCTTTGATGACGTGCTGGAAGATGAGCAATTCAAGGCCAGGGGCCTGCGCCGGAGCGTCACCCATGCCAGTGTCGGCGACATGGATGTCATCGCCAACCCGATTGGCTTTTCCCAGACGCCCAACGTCTATGACCGTGCGCCGCCCGAGTTGGGGGCCGACACGGATGCGATCCTGGCGGACGATCTGGGAATGTCCGAAGACGAGATCGCCGCGCTGCGCAAGGCTGGCGTTGTCCGCTAAATAGGGGCGGTTGATGGTAGCGGCGACAGTCGACGCCAGGGGAATTCGGGGCTGCCCATGGAACTCGCTGAAAAGTAAGACCCTTAACAGCCTGAACGCGTCTTTGAACAGCACAGACAGGAATTCAATCGGGTGAGGGAAGGTCGGCTGTGCGGACAAAGCGCCATTTCGCTGCATCCGCACCAATGTCCGGTTCGATAAGCCGTTCAATATACGGTCGTTTTCGGAGGTTGAAAGGACATGAATAGCTGCAACTAGAGCGTTGCTGCACATAGAGACTTTTGTTTTACTCGCAATTTCAGCAACAATGTGTTGAACGATGCAGCGCGCGCCCCAACGTCCTCAGCCTTCGATTTGGATATACTATGCCAATTGGACTTACCCGATCCGAAAAATTTGTATCTCAGCTTTGTGAACGTTCATTCCTTGAGCTTTGGACGCATCCGAATCCGATAGGGAAAAAGGGAAAGGAACTATGTGATTGTTTGATTGTCTGCGGACTACATATCATCATTATTTCGGTGAAAGAAATTGAGTATAAGGACACCGGAGATGCCAAAGGTTGGGAACGCTGGCATCGTACAGCAATCGAAAAATCGGCTAGTCAAATTTGGGGTGCAGAACGGTGGCTAAAGACCTCTGACGAAGTAGTGCGGCATGATGGAAGGGTCGTTACCCTACCGCCAAGATCGGAGCGTATTTACCATCGGGTGTCGGTGTCTCTTGGTTCCGACCAGCAAGTACCGATCAAATGGGGTGACCTAGGAAATGGATTTGTTCACGTCTGCGACGAAAAAAGCGTGGGCATCGTTTTCAGCGCGCTAGACACAATTACCGATTTTGTTGAGTTTCTAACGGCGTCCGAGGCGTTCGTCACTAGTAGTACCAAGGTGATTTTCAACGGCGGTGGGATCGAAGACCTAGCCGCGATCTTTATCCAAAATGGCTACACGTTTCCTAACTTTGCTGGAGATGCTGGCGAAGCAGGTCTGATGGTTTTAGATGGCGGTATCTGGGACAGCTTTGCAAGCTCTGACGAGTATAGCGATTGTGCAGAACGCTTTAAGGAATCATACCGTTGGGACGCGCTTATAGGGCACTATGCCGAGGACCTACTTGCCGATGCCATGCTCGACATGCACAGCCAATCCGTCACCTACGACCAGCATGCGCTGATTGAAATGGCCTTACAACCGCGAGATACAAGAGTGCAATTATCCAAAGCGTTCTTTGAAATCTTAGGAAAGCCAGAGTTGAAAGTCAGATCGAGGCTGGCTTTGGCGTATGGTGGAACTGCTTTCGTATTTCTAATTGCCCCCAGCTCAGATCGAGAAGCTAGAGTTAGTGAGTTGGGATTGAGGTGTTTAGTGGTGCATTGCAAACTGCCTGGCACCCAACGTGTCGTAGGTATAGCAACCGACCAACCGGGCAGTTCTAAGATCGGATATTCAGCAGATTTAGCTTACATTGAGTTGTCGGAGATCAACCAAGAGATGGTCGACAAGGCAACCGAAATACAAAAGGAATTGAGCTATTTTCCCAGCGTCTGAACGCTCGCCTGCAATCCTCGAAGCCCACGTATAGGTTGTTCCAGAATGGTTTTGTTTGGCTCTGCAACAACCCCAATTCCAACCCAAGAAGTTATTGAAGATTACTTCACTTGCCGTGTTAGCAGCCATTCGTGCATCCCGCAGCATCCGTCGATTTGGGCTGATTCCGTTGAAAAACTCTTCCTTGATCGGGTCGCCAGAGACTGATTCAATTCTC
>JBELMB010000176.1:0-10518 GCA_042088665.1 Sagittula sp. | reverse complement strand
CTGCCCGGCGGCCAGCTGATCGCCAACCCGATCCCCGCCGAAGCCGAGATCGCCCGCGCCACCCTTGCCCCGATCATCGCGCAAGCGACCCGCGATGCCAGCACCCACAAGATCACCGGCAAGGACGTCACCCCCTACCTTCTGCAGCGCATCTACGAGCTGACCGAAGGCCGCTCGCTCGACGCCAACATCGCCCTTGTCCTCAACAATGCCCGCCTCGGTGCACAGATTGCCCAAGCGCTGTGCAATCGCCCCTGAAAGCCGCAGGAATGCGCGGCCCGTGACAGTGCGGACCATTGTCCCTGCGCCCCTCAGCCCCTAACTTCGCAGGGACGCATATGACGGATCTCCAATGACCACCCCATTCGACCAAGAGCCGAAGAAATCCGGCAGCCTGCTGACCAACCTGCGAAATTCCTTCCTCACGGGGATCGTGGTGATCGCACCCGTGGGCCTGACCGTCTGGCTGATCTGGACGGTTGTCGGCTGGGTGGACGGCTTTGTCTGGCCCTTCGTGCCCGACGCCTATCAGCCCAATGCGCTGCTCAACCGCTGGCTTGTCGGCCCCGACGGCCCGCGCCTGCCTTGGCTGCTCGAGGCGCTGGACGGCAACGGCGATGGCTTTGTCGAGATCAACGTGCGCGGGCTTGGCGTGGTGATCTTCCTGCTCTTCACCATTGTCGTGGGCTGGATCGCCAAGGGGCTGATCGGCCGCTCGATGATCACCTTTGCCGAAAGCCTCGTGGAACGCACCCCGGTCGTGCGCTCGATCTACTCCGGCATCAAGCAACTGGCAGAAACGATCTTTGCCCAGTCAGAGCGCAGCTTTGAAAAGGCCTGCCTGATCCAATACCCGCGCAAGGGCATCTGGGCGATCGGCTTTATCTCGACCACGGCCAAGGGCGAAGTGGCGGACAAGGTCCAGACCATGGGCGATCTGATTTCGGTCTTCGTGCCGACCACGCCCAACCCCACATCGGGTTTCTTGCTGTTCTTCCCCGAAGAAGATGTGATCGAATTGGAAATGGGCATCGAAGACGCCGCCAAACTGGTGATTTCCGCGGGCCTCGTCTACCCCAACGGGCAGGACGCAAAAGAAGCCGTCGAGGCGTTCAAGCAGGCGTCATAGGACGGGCGACCTTTAGCCGTACCACTTGGACCAGATCCAGCGGAAAACCCGATCCAGCAGGCCAAGAACCAAGGCTACGAAGGGCATTAGCCCTCCAACGATGCCCGCGGGCCCCGCAAGAGCTGAGATCAAAGAAAACGGTCCTACGTAAAGGCTCCAAAAGGAAAACAGACTCCACGGTATTCCTATGAAAAAGAACGGTACACAAAACCACCATGGGCCCAAAGGATTCGAAGAGTCATCTTCTTCCAGCATGTAGGAAATCACGACATAACAGACACAAACCACGACGATGACGACTGCTAGAACGATGAAGGCTGCTAAAGATATGTTTCCACTGCTTTGGTAATCTTTCAAAGCAAGAAGCAAGGCAAGCAAGATCCCAATACCAAAGCCTTTGAAAGTACGGGCACCGAAAACTCCGAAGTCAAAACCCGCCGAGTCAATTTCTTCGGAAGGCTCTTCTCTGCTCTCCCGCCACTCCGTGGAGACCATAACCGCGTCGGCCAGACCTTCGTGATATGGCCCCTGCCCCCCGCCCGCCGTTATCGGCGGCAAAGCACGTTGTGCCTCCCCATCACTCTGCGTCTCGGCCGCAGACCCCGTCATGGGGCCAGCGATTTCCCCGCGGATAGCCGTCACGTTTGAAATTGCATTTGTAATCGTTGTCGCAACGGAACTCAGACACTCCGGGCGCGCCATCAACATCTTTGCCAAGGCAACCGCATCTCCGGGCTCAGCGCTTTCCATAATAATCTCGGCAAGATCCGCGGCCAACAGCTTTTGCTCTTGCGCGGCCAAATCACCGTCTTTCTCCACCTGACTGCGCAGCATCGAAAGCTTGGGGATTGGCGGCTCGGGCCGTTTCGGCATCGGATCAGGCAAGGGCCCGCGTGGCTCCGCCGATGCCAGTGCCTTGGCCAGAGCCGTGACAGATTTTGGATCTTCGGCGTCAAACAATTCCGCGTGGAGCCTGGCAAGCCCCTCCGGCAGTGGGCCAAGATCGGCCATCTCGGCAAACCGCACCGGCAGGACCACGGATCCCAACGCATCCGCATAGGCCAATTCCCGACGGCAGGCCACTGACCCCAGACTTGCCCGGCTCAGCGCGCAGACAAAAAGATCCCCGGCCTCGATCTCATCGAGGATCTTGTCTCACCACGCCTGTCCACCCACCACGCCCGTATCGCGCCAGACCGTATAGCCAAGCGCCGTGATGATCTCGTCCAGGGCCTGCGCCTGCGCTGCATCCACGCGCGCATAACTCACGAACACTTTTCTCAATGCACTGGACCCTGTTGACAGTCATTGCCGCCAGAAAAGCCTGTCTTGCACACGGAGGCGAGCGAAAAATCTCACCTCAACCGGACGGGTCACCCGCTTGGGGGCCGCTGCAACAACGCGCGCCCTTGGCGCCGCGCATGCCCCTCAGCCCGCGCTGTCAGGGTGACACAGCGACATGCCGCCGCAGCACACGCAATCGTGAATCCCCTGGACGCGACGTTTTCCACGCCGGCCCGGAACACCCCATCAATCTGTACCAAACGGCCCGCGTTTTGTACCGATTGCCCGGACGCCACGCCAAAGGGCACCCCGGGACCTCCGATCAATCCGTACCAAAACACCCCGGTTTTGTACCGATTGATCACCCCTGACACAGAACAGGTGCCGCGACACAGCCCGAAAACCCAAGGTTAACGCGCCGCACGCCCCATCCCTTTCAGGCAAACATCTCCCGCAAGTTCGCCGTCTGCCGGTGCCCCACATCATCGATGTGATCGCGCAGAAAGCCTCCCGCAGCCCGGCGCCCCGCCTCTTTCAACTGCGCCAGAACCGTCGGCACAGGCACAACCTTGGTGGCCACGGAAAGCGCATTCATCAGCGCATCATCGGCAATCATATGCACGCGCACGTCCTTCATGCTGCCCGGTTGCACCGCCCCATCCGCCAGCAGACGTTGCACGAAATCAATCGCCCGAAGCTCACGGAGCAGCGAAGAGTTGAAGCTTATCTCATTGATTCTGTTTTGAATTTCTGGCGTCGTCACGGGCACCTTCTCGCGCATCAGCGGATTGATGTTCACCACCACCAGATCGTCCGGCAAATGCGGCTTGAAAAACGGAAACAGCGCCGGGTTGCCCGTATAGCCCCCGTCCCAAAAAGCCTCCGTCACCCCGGTCTCCGGATCCATGACCTCGACCGCCTGATAGAGCGTCGGCAAACAGGCAGACGCAAGGATCGCATCCGTGGAAATCCGCGCCCCCTCGAAAACCCGGATCTTGCCCGTCCGAACCTGCGTCGCACAGACAAAGAACTCCGGCCCTTCATGCGCGCAAACCGTTGAAAAGTCGAACTTTTCAACGATCTCCCGCAAAGGGTTGCGATACATCGCGCCCCAGGCATAGGGCGACATCATCCGCCCCATCGCATCCCCGATGGCATAGGGCGCCGAATACTCCAACGCCTTTGAAACCACGCCGGGATCCGGAAACCAGGCCATCATCCAGCTTGGCAAGGTCTCCGTGTCCAGCGCCCCGATCTGGCCCCATAGCCAGTCCAGCCGCTCCCGCGCGCCCTCTGCTCCGCCGTCCAACATCCCGGACTTCAACGCCGCCCCGTTCAAAGCCCCCGCCGAAGTGCCTGACATCGCAGAGATTTCCAGATCAGACTCTTCCAACAACCGGTCCAGAACCCCCCAGGTAAAAGCGCCATGCGCGCCACCTCCCTGCAAGGCCAGATTGATCCTCTTGGTCATCACGCCCCCCTGCACGGCAAAACCGCGCGCACTGGTTTCTCTGTTTTACAAATACTCCGGGGGTGTGGGGGCTGGCCCCCACCCCGCTGCGTCACAGCGCGGTCCAGCCGCCATCCACGCTGATCGTGGTCCCGGTGATCTGCGCCGCCGCATCCGAACACAGGAAAACGGCCGTCCCGCCCATCTGCTCAACCGTGGCAAAACTCCGCGACGGCTGCCGCTCCAACATGACCTTCTTGATCACCTCTTCGCGGCCCATGTTGTATTTCTCCATGGTATCAGGGATTTGCGCCTCCACCAGCGGGGTCAGAACATACCCCGGACAGATTGCATTCGCGGTGATCGGCTCCTCGGCGGTCTCCAGTGCGACCACTTTGGTCATGCCCACGACGCCGTGCTTGGCGGCCACATAGGCGCTCTTGAACGGTGAGGCCGTCAGCCCATGCGCGGAGGCGATGTTGATCACCCGACCCCAGCCCGCGGCCCGCATCAAGGGCAGCGCCGCAGCCGTTGTGTGATAGGCCGAGGACATGTTGATCGCGATGATCGCATCCCATTTTTCTGTCGGAAACGCTTCGATGGGCGCCACGTGCTGAATGCCTGCATTGTTGATCAGGATATCGCAGACACCAGCTTGCTCAATCAGTGCGCGGCACGCTGCGGCATCGGACATATCCGCCTGAATGTAGCGCGCCGAGACCCCATGCGTCTCGGCGATCTCACGCGCAATGGCGTGGTCCTCGTCGCGGTCGGTAAAGGAATTGATCACAACGGCCGCGCCCGCCTTCGCCATCTCATGCGCAATGCCCAGACCAATGCCCGAATTCGACCCGGTGATCACGGCGGTTTTTCCTGCAAGCGTCATAGCAAACTCCCGATGCTGCTTTGCAGCAAGACTAGGCCAGCCGCCCCGGAAGGGAAAGTTGAATTGGCGCTCCCGCCGCGCACAGTTTGGCGAGGAACCGACCTCCGAACGCCTGACAAGCCCCGTCACGAGCACGGTCACAAGCCCCGCCTCAAGCAACGACGCGCACCTTGCCGTTGTCGTCTCGCACTCCCTGTTGAGAGGGACCGCAGGCATTCCGAAATGGCAACGGCGCAGCCTTCCCCGAGGCCGTGCCCCATCCTGGCCGCCGCCCAGACAGAACCGGTCGGCCAGTGGCAACCCGCGCCCATTACCGGTCGGCCAACACCGTCCAAACGGAAGGAGATCCCTATGTGCAGACCGCCTGCGCAAACCCTTGCCACGCGCCCACCGACAGACCAAAAAAAACCCCAGCCGAAGCTGGGGTTCAGTTATTGAGGCAGGTTTCATACAGGCAAGAAACCTATCGAGCAGTGAGTTCTGTATAAGCAATTCGCCGCGCGAGTCCAAGCTAAAAGTTTGAAAAGGCGTAGAAGCATCGCTACGCTTTGAGCCAAGAAAACAAGGGCAGACAGGGATCGTTGCCAATATGAACATAAAATTTTTCTCAAATTGGGCCAGTCTGAGCGCCCTCTCAGGGGCGATTCTCGCAGGATCCCTCACCCACGCAGACCCGCAACATGGCATAGCTATGTATGGGGACCCCGGCTTACCACCGGATTTTGTGTCCCTCCCCTACGCCAACCCCGATGCGCCAACAGGCGGGAGCATCATAACCGGTGAGGTGGGCTCATTTGACAGTCTCAACCCCCTCATCCTGAAGGGCTCCTCACCCTGGCAATTGCGCTTTCTGGTCTACGAAAGCCTGATGGGCCGCAGCTATGACGAGCCTTTCACGCTTTATGGCCTTCTGGCCGAATCGATTGAGGTCGATCCGAATCGTGCATGGGCCGAATTCACCCTTCGGCCAGAGGCGCGTTTCTCCGACGGCACCCCCGTGACCGTCGAGGATGTCATGTGGTCCTACGAGGTGCTCGGCACCAAGGGGCACCCGCGCTATCGCGGTCTTTGGGGCAAGATCGCCTCCATGGAGCAGACCGGCGAACGCAGCCTGCGCTTTACCTTCAACGAGGAAAACCGCGAACTGGCGCTTACCGTCGGCATGCGCCCGATCCTGAAAAAGGCGCAGTGGGACGGGATGGAGTTCGGTGACAGCTCGCTGGACCTCGTTCCGATCACCACCGCGCCCTATGTCATCTCTGACTATGAGGCAGGGCGCTTTGTCGAACTGTCGCGCAACCCTGACTACTGGGGGGCTGATGTGCCCTTTCGGCGGGGCACCAACAACCTTGATACCATCCGGATGGAGTTCTTCGCCGATGCCACCGCGCATTTCGAGGCGTTCAAGGGCGGGCTGATCAACACGTTGCGCGAAACCAACGCCGAGAAATGGCGCGCGCAATATGATTTCCCGGCGGTCCAGGACGGGCGCATCGTGAAATCAGAGATCCCGCACAGCCGACCAACCGGAATCACCGGCTTCGTGATGAACACGCGCAAGGAGGTCTTTGCCGATTGGCGCGTGCGCGAGGCGCTCATGCACGCCTACAACTTTGAATACATCAACGACACGATCACCGGCGGGGCCACGCCCCGGATCCAGTCCTTTTTCGCCAACTCCACGTTGGGGATGCAGGACGGACCCGCCGAGGGCCGTGTCCGCGAATTGCTGGCCCCCTTTGCCGATGACCTGCTGCCGGGCGCGCTGGAAGGCTATGCCCTGCCCGTCTCTGACGGAACAGAGCGCAACCGCGGCAATATCCGCAAGGCACTGGCCCTGATGGAAGAGGCGGGCTGGACGGTTCGGGATGGTGTCTTGCAGAACGCCGAAGGCACGCCTTTCGAGTTCGACATCCTGTTGCGGCAGGGCTCCTCCGAAGCGGAGACAATGGCCAACATCTATGTGCAGGCGCTGGAACGCATGGGCATCGAGGCGCAGGTCACGCTGATCGACAGCGCCCAGTACAAGGAACGCACCACCAGCTATGACTTTGACATGACGTGGTATCGCCGCGGTCTGTCGCTGTCTCCGGGCAATGAGCAGACGCTTTACTGGGGCTCTGACGGTGTGACGGAGCCGGGCACGCGCAATTGGATGGGCATGAACTCTCCCGCAGCCGAAGAGATGATCCGCGTGTTGCTGAACTCGACCAGCCGCGAGGATTTCCTCGCCGCGACCCGGGCGCTGGACCGCATCCTGACCACGGGGCGCTACGTGATCCCGGTGGATGACAAGTACACCGTGAGCCGAATCGCCCATGCGGCAGATTTGCGCTATCCCGAAAGCCTGCCGGTCTATGGTGATTGGCTTGGCTTTCAACCTGATGTATGGTGGTCGCAGGAGTAACCGAATGGGGGCCGCAAGGCCCCCACCTATCCCAAGTTCGGCGACACGATCGAACGAGATGAGGCAGATATGAGAGCAGTTATACTGATCGCCCTTGTGGCGACACTGGCCGGCTGTGGCACGGTCGAGGGCATTGGACAGGATATTTCGACAGGCGCCCGCAAGGTGCAGGGTTGGTTCTGAGGCTATTTCGGCGGCGACCTCAGCGTGCAGGGCTGAACCCCAAGACCCCCTGAGCGGCATATGTACCGCGGTGTTTTCAAACCAGATCAAGGGTTTGGCCGTCGACCTTCACGCAAGTGACTGACAGTATGTGACGGGCCGCTCCGCGCGGCGCCGTCTTTTTTACTGTGCGCAGGCGGCGGCCTACATCATGCCCTTGCATTTGCGCGCAGAAACGCCCTGCCCGATGTGGTGTGGGTTCACCACGAGGATCCAGCGCGGTGGATAGCCCGGTGCCTGCGTGCGCCGGTACGTGCAGCCATCCGCGGTGGTCATGTAATTGCTGCTGGGCGCCATGTAGCCCTGCGTGGTCACAAAGGGCTGGGCCTGAGCGAGGATCAGCCCCTTGGGCGTGTCCGCCTCGTCAGCGGTCAGGGCGGCGAGGCCGAGCGATGCGGCAAAGGCAAGTGATGTCAGGCCCATGGGCAAGTCTTCCTTCTGTGGTGGCTGCGCGGGGCACGACCTGCCGCCGCGATCTGGGCGCAGGATTGCGACAGGCCCCGCCAGAGCGGCGGCGGCGATGCGGCAAGACAAAGACCTTTGTGAACAAAATCTTGGTAAATGACCGGGTGCCTGACAGCAGCCAAGGGCCATCCGCCGGCGTCAGCCCCGCTTTGGCCCCCTAGGCGCGCCTCAGGGGCGTTGCGCCAGCCGGTCCTTGACCGCGCCAAGGCCGATCAGGATGTCGGCCCGCAATCCACCCAGATCATCGCTTTGCCCGAGGCGCAGCACGCCTCCGTGGGCGCGGGCGATGTCGGCGGCAATCGCGAGGCCCAACCCCACACCAGAGCCCTTGTCCTGGTTGCGTGCCGGATCCAGCCGCACAAAGGGGCGCAGCGCCGCTTCGCGGTCCTCTGGCCGGATGCCCGGGCCGCTGTCCTCGACCCGGATCCGCAGCGACTGCCCCGTCAGCCAGACAGAGACACGCCCCCCGTCGCCATATCGGACCGCGTTGCCCATCAGGTTCTCGACCGCGCGGCGCAGGGCACGGGGGCGCAGCGGTACGGTCCCTGCCCTTCCCGTCGCGCCCGGCTCCGGGCCGGCCATTTCGCCCAGCGTGATCGGCTCACCGGCCCGTTGTGCATCCTCGACGATACCGCGGACCAGCGCCAGCGGATCGGTCGGCTCGGACTCTGCCGTCTCTGCGTCGCCCCGGGCAAAGTCCAGAAACGCGTCGATCAGGCGCTGCATTTCCTCGACGTCGCGTTCCAGCGGATCCCGATCCACATCGTCCAGCAGCGACAGCCCCAGCCGCAGCCGCGTGATCGGCGTGCGCAGATCATGGCTGACACCGGACAGCATCATGGTGCGCTGTTCGATGTGCCGTTCGATCCGGCTGCGCATGTCCAGAAAGGCGTGGCCTGCGGCGCGCACTTCGGTGGCCCCCGCGGGTGAATAGGTGACCGTCTGTCCACGGCCAAAGGCCTCTGCCGCCTCGGCCAGCCGCGTGATCGGCCGCAACTGGTTGCGCATGTACAAAAAGGCGATCAGCGTCATGAGCGCGCCAAAGAACACCATGTTCACGAACAGTTGGTGCGCATTCGAGGCAGAGGCCCGCGTGCGCTGCACCTGCGCGCGGAACAAGGCCCCGTCGCGCGCAATGTACAAGACCACCTGTCGGTCGTCAGGCAGTTCGATCCGTTGCAATCCGGTGATGCGGGAGCGCAATTCGCGGAACACGATATGCCCGGTCAGATCGTACCAGCGGCGAAAATCCACCGCGGGCATCTCGTCTGGCGTGATCTCAACCGGGCGCACCGCAAGACGCCAGCGCGCCATGCCGTTGTCACGGTCTGTCATCACAAGGTTCACCGCGCGGGCGAGCTCTGTGCTCAGCTGTTCGGTGACGTCTTCGAAATGGCGCTGGATAAAGACCACGGAAACAACCAGCTGCAGCGTCACCACCGGCAGGATCAGGATCAGCGCGGCGCGTCCATAGAGCCCGCGCGGCATGTAACGTTTGAGCCATTGGAACGACATGCCCGCACCGTAAAGGCCCGGCGCGCGAAGCGGAAGGCACCTTTGCACGCCAAGTCGATCTGACGTGCGGATGGCTTGCGCATGGATCGGGGCTGGTTCTTACTGCGGAGGCACCGCCCGGTTCAGGAGGCCGCCATGCAAGACCCCCAACCCTGGTTCAAGCCCACCCACGGCGTGGCAGAGCCCCTCGCCCCCGGCCTGCGCCGCATCGTGGCGCCAAACCCCTCCGCCATGACGTTTCGCGGCACGAACACCTATCTTGTCGGCACGCGGACACTGGCGGTGATCGACCCCGGGCCGGATCTGCCGGATCACCTCGACGCCATTCTGCACGCATTGGAACCCGGACAGACGATTGGCCATATCCTTGTCACGCACGCGCATCTGGATCACTCGCCCCTCGCCCGACCTCTGGCTCAGGTGACCGGTGCCCCGGTGCTGGCCTTTGGCCCCGCCGAAGCGGGCCGCAGCCCGGTGATGCAGGCCCTGGCCGAACAGGGTCTTGTGGGCGGCGGCGAAGGTGTCGACAGCGCATTTGCCCCGGACGAGATCCTCAGGGACGGCGATGTGGTCGCCGGGGATGGCTGGCAGATCGAGGCGCTGCACACCCCCGGCCATATGGCCAATCACATGGCCTTTGCGCTTGGCGACTGCCTGTTCAGCGGCGACCTTGTGATGAGTTGGGCAACATCTCTTGTCTCACCTCCGGACGGTGATCTGACCGCATTCATGGCCTCGCTCGAACGTTTGCAATCAAGGTCCTGGTCGGTGTTTCACACCGGGCACGGCGCCCCGATCGACACCCCCGCAAAGCGTTTGTCAGAGCTGTGGTCGCATCGCATGGCCCGGACCGACGCAATCCTCGCCGAACTCGACCAGGGGCCGGCCACCGCGACAGCGCTCGCACATCGGATCTACACCGAGACACCGGCAGCGCTCTTGCCTGCGGCCACCCGCAACGTTCTCGCGCATCTCATTGACCTTACGGGGAAAAATCGCGTCTCCCCGGTGGGGCCACTGAGCGCAGGGGCCGAATTCTCACGGCTTTGAAGAGCTTGCCTGAAAAAGCAACGAAATATGACAGAAACCACTGGACGCCCAGAATCCACATTGCTATATCGCGCCCAGTGTTCCGGCGTAGCTCAGCGGTAGAGCAGTTG
>JBELMB010000023.1:0-45097 GCA_042088665.1 Sagittula sp. | reverse complement strand
TGAGCTATGCCTCGCTGGTGCGGCGCCTGCCGGAGGTTTCGGGCATCGCGTTGCCGTCGCGGTTGCTGGGCTTTCACCTCGGCAACGGCGCGTCGCTGTGTGCGATCCACAATGGCCAATCGGTTGCCACGACCATGGGGTACTCTCCGCTGGACGGCCTGACCATGGGCACGCGCTCTGGCGGGATCGATGCCAACGCGGTGTTGCGGCTGGTCGAGGAAAACGGGCTGGACCGGACCAAGGCCATCCTGAACCACGAATCGGGTTTGCTTGGTCTGTCGGGCGGCAAATCCGACATGCGCAACCTGATGCTGGATCCCTCTGCGGACAGCGCCTTTGCGGTCGAACACTTCTGCTATTGGTCGCTGCGCCATGCAGGCAGCCTGATTGCCGCCATGGAGGGCCTTGATGCGATCGCCTTTACCGGCGGCATTGGCGAGAACGCCGTTGGTGTTCGGGCACGCATCCTGCGGGGGCTGGAATGGGCCGGTGCGCGCATGAACCCCGACTACAACCACCGCGGTGGTCCGCGCCTGCATGCAGACAGCTCCAAGGTGGCGATCTGGGTCGTCCCCGCCGAAGAAGAGCGCATGATCGCCCGCGACGCGATGAACCTGCTGGAGGCCGCGTGAGCATGCCGGCCAGCACCCGCCCCGGGCGTGCCCCGGGGACAAGAGCCGCGCGCCAAAACCAAGGCGCGGCAAGGGCGCGTGCCGTTCAGCTCAGCGCGATGGTGGCCAGCGTCGACACGACGATGTCATCGGCAGACGCACCGCGCGACAAATCGCAGACCGGGCGGCGGAACCCTTGCAGGATCGGCCCGATGGCCTGTGCTCCCATCAACTCCTGGCACAGCTTGTAAGCGATGTTGCCTGCGTCGAGGGAGGGAAAGATCAGACAGTTGGCATCGCCGCGCCCGAGCCCCTTCTTGGCTGCAATTCCCGCATTCAGTGCCGCGTCCGCCTGGATCGGCCCGGTGAACCCCGTGGCCTCTGCAGCCGCGCGAACCGTGTCGACGCTGTCGCCCGCGCCGCTGGCCCCGGTCGAAAAGCTCAACAGCGCCACGCGCGCCGCGCCCAGCAAGGCCTTGGCAGAGGCCTCGGACGCGCGGGCAATCGACGCCAGTTGCGCCGCATCGGGGGCGACGGTCACGGCGCAATCGGCGAACAGCATGTCGCGCCCGTCGGGAAAGCTCATGACAAAGAAGCTTGACGGTGCTTCGACCCCATCGGCGAGGCCAATGCCCAGACCGGCGGCCTCGATCACCCGCCGCGTGGGCGCTTCGGCTCCGGCGACCATCACATCCGCTTCGCCCGCGGCCACCATGGCGGCAGCGCGAATCAGGGGTTTGGCCAGCATCCGCTGCGCCAGCGCCGGTTTCATGCCGCGTGCCGCCACCAGCGCATCACGCTGCGCCTCTGTTGGTGCGCCAAGGGGGACCATCCGGATCAGCCCGCGCGCGACCAGCTTGTCCGCGGCTTCCCGAACGCGGGGGGCCTCTTCCAGTTCGGGAAACACCACCCGCGCCTGCGCTTTGCGCGCGGTCTCTTCAATTCTGTCCATAAACGCCATGCAAGCCTCCCGAGGTTTTGCGGAAAGGAGCCAGCGATGACCCAGGACGTCAAGATCAACCGTGGTCTCAAGGGAATCTACTTTGAGCGATCCGGGGTCAGCCATATCGATGGCAGCAAGGGAGAGTTGCTGTACCGCGGCTATACCATCCACGATCTGGCCGAACAGAGCACCTTTGAGGAAACCTGTTACCTGCTGATCCATGGCGAATTGCCGACCGCAGAGCAGCTTGGCGCTTTTGACGCCGAGATGAAGGCCGCCCGCACGCTGCCCGACAAGATCATCGACCTGATCACGCTGTGCAAGGACGGCCACCCGATGGACGTGTTGCGCACCGCTGTGAGCGCACTTGCCGCGCTGGAGCCGCAGTCGGCCGACATGGGCGAAGACGGCTTTCTCGCCAACGGCATCCGCCTGACCGCGCAGGTGCCGATGATCATCGCCGCGCATGAAGCAATCCGCAACGGGCGCACCCCCGTCGCCGCCGATCCCGACCTGAGCCATGCGGCCAACTGGTTGTGGATGCTGACGGGTGAGAAACCCTCGCCGGAGGCGGCACGCCTTGCGGATGTGGATTTCATCCTGCACGCGGAACACGGGGCCAATGCCTCCAGCTTTGCGGCGCGGGTCACCGTCGGCACCGAGGCCACGCTGCACAACGCCATGGTCACTGCGCTGGCGACGCTGGCAGGTCCGGCGCATGGCGGCGCGGCAGAAGACGTCATGAAGATGGTCAACGAGATCGGCACACCCGAAAACGCCGCCGCTTACGTGAAGGCCAAGCGGTCCAATCGCGAGGCGGTCACCGGGTTTGGCCACCGCGTCTACCGTGCCGAGGATCCGCGCGCCCGTCACATGCGCGAGGGTGTGCGCATGCTGGGCGAGGAAAAGGGCGCGCCGGAGTTCTACCAGATCCTGCAAGCCGTCGTCGACGCGATGAAACCCTACGCCCGCCACGGTCTGAATGTGAACGTCGATTTCTACGCCGGGGTCATGTACCAGTTGCACGGCATTCCGATGGATCTGTATGTGCCGATCTTTGCGATCGGGCGGATGCCGGGCTGGTTGGTGCAATGCCTCGAGCAGCAAAAGTCCAACATCCTGATCCGGCCTTTGACGCTTTACAATGGGCCCGAAGCGCGTGCCTATGTTCCCGTGGCGGAGCGTGGCTAGGCACGGCGAACGAATGGCCCGGGCGCGGGTCGTGGCTAGGCTTGCGCTCGCACAGAATTCCAGTACGAATAGCCGATGAAAGCGCTTACATCGCGTGGAAGGAGGGGACATGGAACAGCCCAAGGTCGACACATCGCCTAAGGTCTCGGATGAAATCCGGCAGACCACCTGTTACATGTGCGCCTGCCGCTGCGGCATAAACGTGCACATGAAAACCGCCGCCGATGGCAGCAAGAAGGTCGCCTATATCGAAGGCAACCGCGATCATCCGGTGAACCGCGGCGTGCTCTGCGCAAAGGGCTCTGCGGGGATCATGCAGCACACCGCGCCCTCGCGTCTGCGCGCCCCCCTTAAACGGGTCGGTCCGCGTGGCTCCGGCCAGTTCGAAGAGATTTCCTGGGACGAAGCGCTGGAGATCGCGACCGCGCGGCTCAAGCCGATCCGCGAAGAGGCACCGCAAAAGCTGGCCTTTTTCACCGGCCGCGACCAGAGCCAGAGCTTTACCGGCTGGTGGGCCCAGCAGTTCGGCACGCCGAACTTTGCCGCGCATGGCGGGTTCTGTTCGGTGAACATGGCGGCGGGTGGCATCTACACCATGGGCGGTGCGTTCTGGGAGTTCGGCAGCCCGGACTGGAAACACACGCAGCTTTTCGTGCTGTTCGGCGTGGCCGAAGACCACGACAGCAATCCTATCAAGATGGGCATCGGAGAGCTGAAAGGCCGTGGTGCAAAGATCATTGGCGTGAACCCGATCCGCACCGGGTACAACGCCGTGGCGGATGACTGGGTGGGGATCACCCCGGGCACCGACGGTCTGTTGATCCTCAGCCTGATTCACTGCCTGATGAAGGCAGGGCGCATCGACGTGGAATACCTCGCGCGGTTCACCAATGCCCCGGTGCTGCTGGACAGCGATCCCAAATCCGAAAATTACGGCCTGTTCCTGCGCGACGACGCTGGCAAGCCCATTGTCATCGACCGCCGCACCGGCAAGGAGGTCGCCTTTGATACGCCCGGGATCCTGCCGGACCTGAACGGCCATATCCGTCGCGCCGGTGTCAGCCATGTCAGCGTCATGAACCGCATGGCAGAGACCTACCTCGACCCGGCTTATGCCCCCGAGGCTGTGGCAGAACGCTGTGGTCTGACGCCGGAACGCATCACCACGCTGGCCGCAGAGATCGCCCGCGCGGCCTTTGACACACCGGTCGTGCTGGACGAGCCATGGACTGACTTCCGTGGCGACAAGCACGAACAGATGATTGGCCGCCCGGTGGCCTTTCACGCGATGCGCGGCATCTCTGCCCATTCCAACGGGTTCCAGACCGCCCGCGCGCTGCACGTCCTCCAGATCATTCTGGGCGCGGTGGAAACGCCCGGCAGCATGCGTTTCAAGCCGCCGTACCCAAAGCCCTCCGAAGGTCACCCGAAACCGCATTTCACCGCCACGCCCGGCGCGCCGCTGGATGGTCCGCACCTTGGCTATCCGCAAGGACCTGCCGATCTGGCGCTGGACGCGGACGGCAATCCGATCCGCATCGACAAGGCCTTTACCTGGGAAAACCCCATGTCGGCCCATGGGCTGATGCATATGGTCATTTCGAACGCCTATGCCGGTGATCCGTACAAGATCGACACGCTCTTTCTCTACATGGCGAACATGTCGTGGAACTCTTCGATGAACACCCGCGGCGTGATGGACATGCTCACGGCGCAGGACGAAGAGGGCAACTACAAGATCCCCAATATCATCTACTCGGATGCCTATAGCTCTGAAATGGTGGCTTATGCGGATCTGGTCCTGCCGGACACCACCTATCTGGAACGGCATGACTGCATCTCGCTGCTGGATCGTCCGATCTCTGAACCCGATGCCGCAGCCGATGCGATCCGCTGGCCCGTGGTGGAACCCGACCGCGACGTCCGCGGCTTTCAGTCCGTCTTGCTGGATCTGGGCGCCCGCCTTGGCCTGCCGGGGATGGTCAACGAAGACGGCAGCGCGACATTCGCCGATTACGCCGACTACATGATCAATCACGAGCGCAAGCCGGGCATCGGTCCGCTTTCGGGCTGGCGTCTGGGCGAAAACGGGCTGCAACATGGCCGGGGCGCACCGAACGGTGGGCAAATCGAAAGCTACATCGGCAACGGCGGCTTCCACACCATCCACATTCCCAAGGCGGCGCAATACTTCAAACCATGGAACACGGCCTATCAGGATTGGGCGGTGGAAACCGGCCTCTATGACAAACCGTCATCCTACCTCTTCCAGCTGTATTCCGAACCGCTGCGCCTCTTCCAGCGCGCCGCCGAAGGCATCGGGACGCATCAGCCGCCAGAGCACCTGTGTGACCGGATCAAGACCTGCTTCACGCCGCTGCCCAGTTGGTACAAGCCCTTCGAACAAGAGGCCCTGAACGAAGATGTCTACCCCCTGCACGCGCTGACACAACGCCCCATGGCGATGTATCACAGCTGGGGCACGCAGAACGCATGGCTGCGTCAGATTCACGGCCGGAACCCACTGTACCTGCCGACCAAACTCATGCAGGCGCACAAACTCCAAGACGGAGACTGGGCGCGCGTCTCCTCGACTCATGGCGATATCACGGTCCCGGTGATGGAAATGGCCGCGCTCAACGAAAACACCGTCTGGACGTGGAACGCCATCGGCAAGCGCAAGGGCGCATGGGCGCTCGACAAGGACGCCCCCGAAGCGACCCAGGGCTTCCTGCTCAACCACCTGATCCACGAACTGCTGCCCGCCAAGGGCGACGGCTTGCGCTGGGCCAACTCTGACCCGATCACCGGTCAGGCCGCCTGGTTCGACCTGCGCGTCCGCCTCGAAAAGGCCGCCGCCCCGGCAGAGGTCCAGCCAGCCCTGCCCGCGATCAAAAGCCCCGTCGGGCAAGGTCCCGGCACCCTGCGTGTGCAAAGCGGAGACTGACATGCAGGTTTCTCTGTTTTTCAAATACTCCGGCGCAGCGCAGGGCGTCGCAGCCACCGAAATGGACAGGGTGATCACGCGCCGCTGGCCTGCAAGATGTGCCGCGGCAGCGGCGCCTTTGGATCACGGAGGCCGCGCATGACCGGTGCCATGAAACTGACCCTGCTGGCCATCGCGCTCTTTGTGCTGCTCACGGCGGGCACCTTCATCTGGTTCGTCGCCACGTGGGATCCGGCAACGGCAAAGCCCGTCGTCTCTTTGCCCCCGGCCAATCCAAAATCGGCCCCCCTATCAACGGAGCGCCCCGCATGACCGATCTTCCCACGTCGACCGAGCGCAAACTTGGGCTGGTGATCGACCTCGACACCTGCGTCGGTTGCCATGCCTGCGTGATTTCCTGCAAGGGGTGGAACACCGAGAACTACGGCGCGCCGCTCTCGGACACGGACGCCTATGGCGGCGACCCGGTGGGAACGTTCCTCAACCGGGTCCACAGCTACGAGGTCACGCCAGAGACGGGGCCAGCGCAGCTTGTGCACTTCCCCAAATCCTGCCTGCATTGCGATGACGCGCCCTGCGTCACCGTCTGCCCAACGGGCGCAAGCTACAAACGGACCGAAGACGGCATCGTCCTCGTGAACGAGACAGACTGCATCGGATGTGGTCTGTGCGCATGGGCTTGCCCATATGGTGCACGGGAACTCGACAAGGCCGAAGGTGTGATGAAGAAATGCACCCTCTGCGTGGACCGCATCTACAACGAGAACCTGCCCGAAGAAGACCGGGAACCGGCCTGTGTGCGCAGTTGCCCCGCCGGTGCCCGCCACTTTGGTGACCTCTCCGACGCCGAAAGCGCCGTCAGCCAGCTGGTGGCAGAGCGTGGCGGCATGGATCTCATGCCCGAACAGGGCACCAAGCCGGTGAACAAGTACCTGCCCCCACGCCCCCGCGACAGCTGGGAAGGCGAGGTCGATGTGCTTGCCCCCTGGCTTGCCCCTGTCGCCGAAGAGCCCCGCGGCTTTCTCGGCTGGCTCGACAAGGCGCTCGACAAGCTCTGATCCCTGCGCAACAGACCGTAGCGCGGGGTTGACCCCGCGTGCCCCGAAGGAAGACCCCAGAGGCCCAAAATGCATCCAGCCCCCTCGCTCATCGCCTTCACCACGCTTTCCGGCCTTGGCTTTGGCCTGCTCATCTGGCTTGGGCTCGACACCACGCCCCCGTCAGGCTGGTTCGGTTTTGTGTTTTACTTCATCGGCTTTGCCCTCGCGGGCGCGGGCCTTTTGGCCTCCACACAGCACCTGGGCCGTCCGGAACGCGCGCTGAAGGCCTTCACCCAGTGGCGCTCCAGCTGGCTCTCTCGCGAGGCTTGGGCAGCCGCTGTGGCCCTCGTGGTGACCGGCCTGCACGCCGCCCTGGTTGTGCTGCTGGATGTGACGATCGTGCCACTTGGCTGGCTCAGCGCGATCCTGTGTCTGATCACGGTCATCTGCACCGCGATGATCTACGGTCAGCTCAAGACCGTGCCGCGATGGCACCACTGGTCCACGCCGCTTCTGTTTGCCGTCTATGCGCTGGGCGGTGGGGCCCTGATGTCGGGACGTATCAGCATCGCAATGGTGCTGATCGTGATCGCTGGCGCCCTGCAGGTCTGGTGCTGGTACGACGGCGACCGCCGCCTTGGCCGCTCCGGGACCAACCTCGCCAGCGCCACGGGTCTGGGCGCCATGGGCAAGGTCCGGGCTTTCGAGCCGCCGCACACGGGTGGCAACTACCTGACCAGAGAGATGGTCTTTGAAGTGGGGCGCAAGCACGGTGACAAACTGCGCATGATTGCGCTGGGCCTCAGCGTCATCCTGCCACTGATCCTGCTGCTCCTGCCGTTCGGGCACTTTCTCGCGCTGGTCGCTGTGCTCGCCCATGTGGCCGGTGTCGTGGTTGCGCGCTGGCTGTTCTTTGCACAGGCGGAGCATGTGGTGGGGCTTTACTACGGCGCGCGCTGATTACGCGCAGCGGTGGCGGACACTGCCGTCGCTGATCGAAGGCGGCCGCCGGGTCCAGCAGCGCTATTTATCTCCTGAACCGAGGCGCGTGAACGAAATTTTTTCCGAATCGCCCTAAGGTGGAGGGCGGTAGGGAGAGGGATGCCAAGATTCCCTTGCACATGCGCCCGTTGCCCGACATCCATAGCGGGAACAGCGCGAAATCACCTATGCGCAGCGGCAAAAAGGGTTCCGGGCCATGCCCTTCCTAGAGGGTTTTGACAACAAGTGGCGCGACGCGCCTGACTACATTCTCGGCATCACCGAGGAGATCTGGGAAGACCGCCGGATCGAGCGCCTCACTGGCTATTACGCCGATGACGTCGTCGTGCGCTCCCCTGCCTCCGTGGTGATCGGCAACGCGGGCATCATTGCAGCCACCCAGATGACGTTGGCAGAATTCCCGGATCGCGAACTTCTGGGCGAAGACGTGATCTGGACGCAAACCGGCTACAAGAGCTTCTTTTCCTCGCACCGTCTGTATTGCACGGCGACCCACACAGGCGATGGGGTCTACGGGGCGGCCAGCGGCAAGCGGCTTGACTATCGCATCCTTGCGGATTGCTGGTGCCGCGGCAACGCCGTGGTCGAGGAATGGCTGGTCCGCGATCAAGGCGCTGTCGTTCGGCAGTTGGGGCAGGATCTTCCCGGCTGGACCCGCGCCCTGATTGCCCGCGAAGGTGGACCAGAGAAATGTGTGCGCCCCTACAGTTCCGCCACCGATGTGCCCTCGCGCTATGATGGACGCGGCAATGACAACACCTGGGGTCACACGCTGGCCGATATGATCACCCGGATCATGGCTGCAGAAATGTCGGTGATTCCGCGCCATTACGACCGGGCAGCCGAACTTGCCTATGCCGGGCACCGCGTCGGGTCCGGCTTCGCGGAGGCAGAGCGGTTCTGGATGCCGCTGCGCGCCGCCTTCCCTTCGGCCAGGTTCCGGATCACCCATATGGTCGGCAACGAAGAGAGCCCGGAGCCGCCCCGCGCTTCTGTGCGGTGGGAGCTTGAGGGCCGTCACGACGGTTGGGGCATGTTTGGCACACCCTCCGGGGCTGAGGTGACCATCATGGGCATCACGCAAGCGGAGTTTGGCCCAAGGGGTCTGCGCCGCGAATGGACCCTGATCGACGAAACCGCCGTGTGGAAGCAGATCCTGCTGGGCACCGGCGACCTGTGAGCCCAAGGATCCGTCTGCGTCCCGCGCGGGCCGCGGATGTTCCTGCCATTCGGGCCTGCGCAGCGGCAGCCTTTGCACCTTATGTGCCGCTCATCGGGCGTGCGCCCGCGCCAATGGTTGCGGATTTCGAGAGGCTGGTCGCCGCAGGGTACATACACATCGCTGTAGAAAACCCCGTCGATGAGACCCGTGACAGAAGACCGGAAGAACCGGCCTTGGCTGATGGTGGGCTCTTGGGTTACGTCAGCTTCTGGCCAGAGGGGGAGGCAATGATGCTCGACGCCGTGGCCACGCATCCCCGAGCCGCTGGCCGGGGGCTGGGACGCTGCCTCGTCACCCATGTTGAGGCTGAGGCGCGCGCGCGAAACCTTGTCATGGTGCGTCTCTATACCAATGCGCGGATGTCCTCGAACCTGACACTTTATCCGCATCTTGGGTATGCGCAGGTCGCGCGGGTGTCAGAGGCAGGGTTTGACCGGGTCTATTTTGAAAAGACCCTGGTCTGAATTTGCCACAGACCGGGTTACTTTGATCCGAACATGCCGCGCACCCGGTCACCGCCATCTGCAAGGCGGTCGCTGGTTGCCTCGATCATGGGATCCACACGCCGCGCCCAGAACCGCATCCAGCGCACCCGAACCGCCCAGAAGACCGCAGCGAGGAAAGTCAGGATCAGGATGTTCTGCCAGGGGATCAGGCGCACATCCGGGTCGGGGATCTCTCGCAGGGTCATGGCGTTGGGAAAGATCGAGATGAACTCCAGCCGCCAGCCATAGTGGCGCAACACGGCCCAGCGCGGTTGATCGGCGGTCGAAATCAGGTCCGCGGCCTCGGCCTGCAAATTGGCCGTGTTGAACTTGAAGAACGGCGGCCAACCCCAGCCGGTGTCCTCGTTGCGATAGACCATCACGTTGCCGTTGGACCGGCGCGACTGGATGAAGAACACGTCGCGGTTCTGCACCGTGCCGTCGCTGCCCACGTCCGCCTGTGCCCAGAACAGGCTGTTCTGACCGGGATCGACCCGTTTCTCATAGGTATCGGTGATGCGCACCACGTCCTGCTGCGGCAGGGTGTAATGCAGGAAGGCCGCGACCAGCAGCCAGAAGAGGGCGATAAGCGTCCATTTCACGTAGGTCATGTGGGCTGGCCTTTCACTGGATATTCGTCCGGTAGATGAGCGTTGCAATAAGAAGAAACGGCAGGACGTAAAATAGAAGCACAAGCATGCGGTGGCGAGAGCGAGTATACTGCGCATGGCCCCTGCGAAGGAAGGCGTCAAGGTCTTCTGCCTCATGATCCGTTTCCCATTCAGCACGCAGGCGCGCCTCACGGCGGTTGCGCAGGCGAAACCAGAGCAGGGCATAGACCACCGTCGCGATCAGCATGAACAAGATGACAAAGCGTGCAAAGGCAAACAGCATGCGGCTCTCCCCCGGAAACTCTGCCTGAATTACGTCCCTTCGACTCCCTGCGTGATGCGGTGGCGCGCGAAAATCAACGGGGAAAGCGTGGGGCGGGTCTCTGTGACCCACTCACCACGTGTTTGTCGTCCAGCGGCGCGGGGCCGTGACGATCACAAGCGCCAGAATGGGCCCCCAGATCAGTCCGGCTTTTGCCCCGAGGTTCAGAAAGAACTGCGCGCTCGCCCCCGGTGCATCCCCCAGCAGCGCCGCGAAACGGGGCGATTCGAGAAGGTAGAGCCCGGCAAACCCCAAAGCGGCAGCGCCCCAGACCAACAGGGCCGCAACGAGCGCGGTGACAAGAATGCCTGCGATGGTCTCGGGCATCAACGCTTCGACGACACGGGTGATCAGCACCGTCATCAGAATGATCGCAAGGATCGGCAGCAGGAGTTCGACAACCATACCCAAGAGATGTGTCCGGCAGGGCGTCGCGTCAACGCGGATCATCAACCAAGTTTTTGAGTTGTGCTGGATGGGATGGCCGCGCTGCTGCGCATCCCCCTGTCTTGCCGAACAAGGCGATTGGTCCCGGAAGAGACTTCCGGATGAAATCTTATGTCTCCCGGCCTTTGCCCTGGGGGCAACAGGCTGCCATGCGGACCTTTGCGGAACGCCTCATGATCCACAGCCGTGAGGCAAAAGGACATCAACAAGCCAGTTGAGATCCTGAGCGCCGTCCCCTGTCCAGAAACAGGGGGCGGCGCAGACGGCAAGAGACCCGTTATGCCGTGAACCGGGTGATCCGCGACCACCCGGACAAGGGCTTACCCGACCACGTTATGTTCCGGTCCATAAGGGAAGCCTGTGATGTTTTCAGATCCCTCCGATGTGATGATGAGGATGTCATGTTCGCGGTACCCTCCGGCCCCCGGCTGACCCTCCGGGACCGTCAGCATTGGCTCCATCGAAATCACCATGCCCGGGGTCAACACCGTGTCGATGTCTTCGCGCAGTTCCAGCCCGGCCTCACGACCATAGTAGTGCGACAGCACGCCAAACGAATGCCCATAGCCAAACGTCCGGTATTGCAGCAGATCGCGCTCTGCCAGAAAGGCGTTCAGTTTCGCGGTGATATCCGCGCAGCGCGCCCCGGGCTGCAACAAGGCCATGCCATATTCATGGGTGGCGACATTGGCCTCCCAGATCTTCAGGCTGGTGGCATCCACCTCGCTCAGGAACAATGTGCGCTCCAGCGCGGTGTAATACCCTGAAATCATCGGAAAGGCATTGAGCGAGAGGATATCCCCCTGCGCAAGCCTTCGGGCGGTGACCGGGTTATGGGCGCCGTCGGTGTTTATACCCGACTGGAACCAGACCCATGTGTCGCGGTACTCTGCCTGTGGAAAACGGCGGGCGATCTCTTGCTCCATCGCGTCTCGGCCAGCCATGGCGATGTCGATCTCGCGCAGGCCGGGGGCAATGGCGTCGCGGATGGCCATTCCCCCCAGATCGGCAATTGCCGCGCCCGCGCGGATCAGCGCGATCTCGGCCGGGGATTTGTGCATGCGTTGCTGCATCGTGGCAGGCGCGATATCGGCCGTGCGCCGCGGCAACAGGAGCGCATCCAACTGCGCCTTTTGCGCAAGGCTCATGTGGTCGGCTTCGATCCCCAGCGCCTTGTCGGTGCCGGTGACGGACAGGATCGCGCGCCAGTAATTGTCCCGCTCCCAGTCGGTATAGGTGATGTTGTCGCCGTGACAGCGCCGCCAGGGTTGGGCCGCGTCGATGCCGGCAGAGATTGTCACGCTGTCTTCGGCGGAGACGACAAGGCCATAGGGCCGCCCGAACGCGCAATACAGAAAGCCAGAGTAATAGGCGATGTTATGCATCGATGTCAGCACGCAGGCGTCCAGCCCGGCGTCCAGCATCGCGCGGCGCAGTCCGGCAAGCCGTGTCTCGTATTCCGCGGTGGCGAATGGCAGAACGCGGTCGCCTTGATGAAAGCGATATGTTTGGGGACGGTCCATGGATTCCTCCTTGCGGGGGAACCAAGCGCTCATGGGTCCCCGCTTTTGACAAAGCAAGGTCCCGGCGTTCAGGACGACATGAGGCTTTTTCGGCGACGCCATCGCCGAGCAGGATCAATCATGCGGGCGAGACCATGATTTGGCAAGTGGGAGATGTCCGGCGCAGTGCCGCCGGATCTGCCCGCGGATCAGACCGTCCCGCGCGCCAGCCACAGCTTGTACAGCAGCACCACGCCATCCGCGCGGGCCTTTTCCAGCTTTGCGCGAAAGAGCCGGTAGGCGCGATGCGGATCGCCATGATCCTCCCAGTTGTCACCGGCGGCGTCGCTGCCGAGGATCTCCCAGCCGATGTCGCGGGGCGGTTCGCGAAAGGCGCGGGCGGCGGCCTCCATCAGGGAGACACCCTCGCCCCGGCCAAGGGCAAAACGCGCCAGTGCATCGGCATCCCGGGCCAGAAGCCAAGGCGTCCCCGCCCCGGTATGGGCCGCGTCAAACCAGGCCTCCAGCGGCAGAGGCGCGGGGGCCTCTTCCGCCAGAAGATCAAAGGCTTTGGGGGTCAGACGCTTAGGCACACGTACTTCAGCTCAAGGTAATCCTCGATCCCGTGGTGGCTGCCTTCGCGGCCAAGGCCGGATTGCTTGACCCCGCCAAACGGTGCCACCTCGGTCGAGATGATGCCCGTGTTCACGCCCACGATGCCGTATTCCAGCGCCTCGGCGACCTTGTAAACGCGGCTCAGGTCCTTGGCATAGAAGTAGGACGCGAGGCCAAAGATCGTGTCATTGGCCATCTCGATCACGGCATCCTCATCCTCGAACTTGAACAGCGGTGCGAGCGGGCCAAAGGTTTCGTCCTGGGCAAAGGCCATGTCTTGCGTGGCGCCCGTGACGATGGTCGGCTCAAAGAAGTTGCCCTCCATCGCGGCACCGCCAAGGATCACCTCCGCGCCCTTGGCCTTTGCGTCGGCCACGTGCTCCGCCACCTTGTCCACGGCGGCGTGGTTGATCAGTGGCCCAAAGACGGTTCCGTCCTCCAGCCCGTCGCCGACTTTCATGCCTTCGACGCGGGCGCGCAGCTTTTCGGCGAAGGCGTCGTAGACACCAGCCTGCACATAGATGCGGTTCGCACAAACGCAGGTCTGGCCGTTGTTGCGGAATTTGCACAGGATCGCGCCTTCGACGGCGGCGTCCAGATCGGCGTCGTCAAATACGATGAAGGGCGCGTTGCCGCCCAGCTCCATGGAGCATTTCATCACCTGATCGGCGGCCTGTTTCAGCAGGATGCGGCCGACTTCGGTGGAGCCGGTAAAGGTCAGCTTGCGCACCTTGGGGTTCTCGCAGAATTCCTTGCCGATGTCGGAACTGCGCGAGGAGGTCACGATGTTGAAGACACCCGCCGGGATGCCTGCGCGCTCTGCCAGCACCGCGATGGCGAGCGCGGAAAGCGGTGTCTCTGCCGCGGGTCGGCCGACAAAGGCGCATCCTGCGGCCAGAGCCGGTCCCGCCTTGCGCGAGATCATCGCATTGGGAAAGTTCCACGGCGTGATCGAGGCGGCCACACCGACAGGCTGTTTCAGCACCATGATCCGCTTGTCGCGCTGGTGGCCGGGGATCATCTCGCCGTAGATGCGCTTGGCCTCTTCGCCGAAGAACTCGATGAAGGAGGCGCCATAGGCCACTTCGCCCTTGGCTTCTGCCAGCGGCTTGCCCTGCTCAGCGGTCATGATGATGCCCAGATCGTCCTGGTTTTCCATCATCAGGTCGTACCAGCGGCGCAGGTATCCTGCGCGCTCCTTGCCGGTCAGTGCGGCCCAGCCCTTTTGCGCGGCATGTGCTGCATCCACGGCCTGCGCCACTTCGGCACGGGTCAGATCGGCCACTTCGGCGATGACATCGCCGCGGGCCGGATTGGTCACGTCAAAGCTGCTGGCACCGGAATCCCAGGTGCCGTTCACATAGGCGCGGGTCTCCAGCAGGGAGGGATCCGTCAGAAGGTTTTTCAGATTGGTGGCTTGGTCGAGCATTCGGGACCTCCTTTGGGTGCGCGGCTGACCCTAGCACCTAAGCCCAAGCGCGTCGCGCGCCAAGGGGGTTTGTACGCCTGCCCATCCGGATCTGCGCGCCAAGCCGCCGATTTCAAACGCAAACGCGCCCCGCAGAGGGTCTGCGGGGCGCGCGCTGTGGGGTCAAGGTCGGGCCGGGTTTATTCCGCTTTGCCAGCCACCCAGAAGAACGTCTCACCAGAGCTGTCGTCCACACCGTCGTTGTCGGTGGAGGCCCAGATGGTGCCGTCTTCCATGATCGCCAGACCTTCGACCTTGTCGACGACATAGCCGCCAAAGGCTTTGATCTGCGGGATCAGGTCGATGTACATTTCCTTCTCCAGCACCGGCAGCTCGGAGCCGATGGCCGCGGGGACCATCTGGTCAGCGGAGACACGGGTCACGGCCTTGATGGCAGAGTTGGAGAACTGGTTGTCACGCTCGACAAAGTAGACGTAGTCGCCGAATGCGGTGATTTCCGACAGGCCGGCCCAGCCGGTGTCGACAACCATCTTGGGGTAATGCACGGCGCCCCATTCCTTGGACTCGAGGTTGTAGGCGAGAACCTTCACGTGGTTCTTGGGATCGTCGTCGAACTCGCGCTGGATGGCGACCCAGAGGGTGTCCCCCACCTTGGTGATGCCTTCGGAGGCCCAGCGACGCTCAACAGCCATGACACCCTTCGGGAAGGGAATGGTGGCTTCGATTTCGCCATCGGCGCCCACGTGGTAGATGGCGTGCGCGCGGCCACGGTCAGGACGACCTTCGGATGCGATGAAGAAGCCGCCATCGCCGTCCAGCGTGATGCCTTCCATGTCGAGACCCTGCGCCGGATACCCTTCGCGGGTCACGCGGATGGCGTCGACGATGCGGGCCGGTGTCTGCTTGGTGTCGATGGCAAAGATCGTCGGCTGGAACGCGTAAAAGCTGTCGTTGACCGCGTAGACCATGCCGTCGTCGCCCGCGACCATGCCGGAGATCGCGCCCCAGCCGGTCAGCTCGTCCATGCCTTCGGAGGTCAGCTGCGGGTAGGTCGCAGCACCTTCGGCATATTCAAAGACCATGACGTGGGCATTGGGGCCCTCGTCACCCACTTCGTTGGCGGAGATCAGCAGGTTGCGTTCTGGCAGGGCGACATAGCCTTCCGGGCCAATGCCCGAGGGCAGCAGCTGGGCCAGAACCGGGTTCGCCGGGTCGGTGGCGTCGTAGACACCCACGACAGAGCCGCGCTCGGACCCGATGAAGATCATCGGCGTGCCGCCGAATGTGCCCACTTCGACCGACTCGGGCTCGACGCCCTTGTTGCCGGAACGCTCTTCGGGGTAATGGCCGATCTGGATCAGCGCGTGCTCGAAGGAGACGCCCGATTCATAGACCACGGTGCCATTCTTGTTGAAGATGGTCCAGCCGCGCGACCCACCGTCCATGTCGCCTTCGTTGGCAGTGACAAAGTGATCGTCGTCCAGCCATTTCACCGCATCGGGCTCGCGCACGACATCTTCTTCGGTTTCGACAAAGAGCAGAGCGCCTTCTTCGTTGGTATCGATGCCCTCAAGGGTCACGGCGCCAGCGGAGAAGTGGTTCAGGATGCCGCCATCGGGGGCCACAACCACCATGTGGTTGTTTTCCTGCATTGAGACGACCACTTCGCCACGTGCGTTGATGTCAACGAACTCGGGCTCGGGGTCTTCGCCGTCGACTTCGGCCATGCCGGTCATCTCGACGGTCATCAGGGCGTCGCAGTTCAGCGCGCCATCGTCGAGTGCGCCCATCACGAGGAAACCGGCAGGCATCTGGCCTGTGCGTCCGTCGCCGAGGTCTTCGTCGCGCTCGTTCTCGATCGCCACAGCAATGGAGGAGCCGTCCTTGGCGACTGCAACGCTGTCCGGCTGACCGCCAAGATCGCAGCGGCCCAGCTCTGCGCCGGTGGTCACGTCCATGGCCATCAGGAAGCCCGATGGTGCGGTATAGGATTCAGAGGTGTTCACACCGATGAACGCCGTGGTGCCGGTGATGCCCACGGCTGTCGGCTCGCCTTCGAGGGCGACATTGCCCAGCGGCATCGGGTTTGCAGGGTCGGTGATGTCGATGCGGCCCACGGCGCCCAGCGGGCTGTCGGTGTAGACCAGCGTCATGCCGTCCGCGGTGGCGGCGATGATCTCGGCAGAGGTCTCGCGCGATGTGTCTTCGCCCTCGGCCATATTGGCCACGGTGGGGAAAGAAGCGATGCGGTTGAAGTTCATCTCGGCTGCCGCGGCGCCGGCGGTCAAGGCCAGTGCGCTGGTCAGGCAAATGGTGCGAAACTGCATGGAGATCTCCCTGGTTATCGTCCACGGCGGGAGTGACGGGCGGAGGTAACAGGAATACGACACTAATGTGACGGATTTTCTAAACGCGCGCCGCACGGGTCACCCCAGCGGTTCACCCTGCGGAGAGCGCTGGAAAGAACGCCTTCAGGCCTTCCAGAATGAACTCCACCCCCAAGGCGCCAACGAGCATACCCAGAAGCCGGTTCATCACGACCTGCGTCACCGGTCCGATGAACCGCCCCAGAACCGAGGCCAGCGCCAGCCCGGCGCCAAGCGCAAGACAGGCCGAGAGGATCACGAAGAGCACGATGAGGTTGTGATCGGAATGATAGTCCTCATGCGCATAGACCATCACCGCGGTGATTGCCCCCGGTCCGGCAAACAGGGGCACCGAGAGGGGAAAGATGCCGGTGACCACGGGGCCGTATTTCGGGGATTTGGCGTCTTCCGGTTCTTCGTCGTCGCGCAAGAGGCCCAGCATGTCGAGGGCAATGATCAGGACAACCAGACCGCCCAGTACCTTGAAGGCGGCGATGGTGATGCCGAATGTGCCCAGCACGGTTTCCCCGAACAGGGCAAAGACAATCAGGATCACCCCCGTGGCCAGCGCCGCCGTGACCGCGGTGACAAGGCGTTCGAGCGCCGAGAATTTTACCGTTTGCTGGATGAAGATCGGGATGTTGCCCGGAATGTCGATGATCGCCACGAGGGCGATCAATAGTTTGAGGTATTCTGCCTGATCGATCCTCGCGTGCTCCGGGGGTGCGATGATCCTTCCGTGGCGAAGGCCCCGGGTCAACCCCGGGGCCCGGCGCTTATTGCGACATGCTGTCGGCGAGACGCATCAGCGTGATCGCCTCCTGACGATAGCCATAGGGATCCGCGCCGCGCGCGCCCTGGGCCAGCGCAATGGCGTCCCCCATGGACCAGTCACCGATCAGCTCCGAGCCGCGCAGGATCTGGCCAAAGCCCGCGATGGCGGTGGCCCAGTCGGCCTCTGGAAGGGCGTCGAGATCGGATTGGATCGGTGTCTCGATCAGCTGGCTTTCGTCTTCGCCCGGGGCCTTGTAGCGCAGCCGCAGGAAGCCGAGCTCATCCGTGACCTGTGCCTCTGCAGCGCCCGTATCGTCGGAGGCACCGTAGCGCAGCGGTTCGGTCAGTCGCGCGTCCGAGCCAACCGGCGTGATTTCATACAGCGCGGTGACCTGATGGCCCGCGCCAATCTCACCGGCGTCGACCCTGTCGTTGTTGAAATCCTCACGCCGCAGGGCGCGGGTCTCGTATCCGATCAGCCGGTATTCGGCGACCAGCGCCGGATTCCATTCCACCTGGATCTTCACGTCGTCGGCAATCGGAACAAGCGCGCCGGTCAATTGGTCCACCAGCACTTTTTGGGCTTCGGCGAGCGTGTCGATATAGGCGGCCATGCCGTTGCCGGTCTGCGCCAGTGCCTGCATGGTCGCATCGTCCAGATTGCCGCGGCCAAAGCCCAGCACACTGAGATAGGTGCCGCTTTCGCGCTCTGTTTCGATGTAATCCTTGAGGGCATCGGGGTCGTGGATGCCGATGTTGAAATCCCCATCGGTGGCAAGGATCACGCGGCTGACCTCACCTTCTGCGGACATCTCTCTGGCGGTGTCATAGGCCTGTTGCAGCCCGGCCTGACCGGCGGTTCCGCCCCCGGCGCTGAGGCTGTCCAAGGCGGACAGGATCTTGTCGCGTTCGGTGGCTTGCGTTGCGGGCAAGGCAAGGCCCGCGCTGCCCGCGTAGGTGACGATGGCGACGCTGTCTTCTTCGGTCAACTGGCCCAGCATCAGGCGAAAGCTCTGTTTGAGCAGCGGCAGCTTGTTGGGCTGGTTCATGGAACCGGAGGTGTCGATGAGAAACACGAGGTTCAGCGGTGGCCGGTCCTCGACCATGGCGCCCTGCAATCCGATCTGCACGATCTGGGTGCCGTCACGCCAGGGGCTGTCGCTGACACCCACATGGGTGGCAAAGGGCGCATCGTTCTCGGGCGCGGGGTAGTCATAAGAGAAGTAGTTCACCATCTCCTCGATCCGCACGGCGTCTTGCGGGGGCAACATGCCGCGGTTGATGGAATTGCGCAGGACCGACCAAGAGGCCGTGTCCACATCGATGGAGAAGGTCGACACGGGGTCTTCTGCGGTTACCTTGAGCGGGTTTGGCGCGGCTTCGGGAAAGGCCTCGGTGTCGGGCATGGCTTGGGTCGGGGCGTCAAGGATCGGCATTTGCGCTGGCGATGCCTGCCGCGACGGGGCCACGTTGCCCGCACCGAAAGACTCGCGGGCAAATGAGGGATTGCCCAGAAGGCCGCCGCCTTGGGTTGTGGCGAGGCCACCGGACCGGGCAGCGGAGCCAGATGCGCCCTGACGGGACGCAACCATGGGCGTCGGCGCGGGCATGGGGGCCATCTCTGCTGCGACAGCGTCCATTTCAAGCGCGTCGATCGCCTCCACAGGGCTCAGCAGGCTGTCATTCCCGACCCGGGACCGCGGTGCGCTGGTCGGGGTGCCACCGGACATCATGTCCAGAATGCCACCACCGGAGGACGGCATGTGCACAGGCTGCGGGGCCTGCGTGAGCACGGGCAGAACGGCGACCATGGCCACCGCCGCCAGCGCGGTTGTAGCGGTCAGGACGGTGCGTGTGTTCCATTGCATAAACATATTCAAGACTCCTCTGACAAGCCCCGGTTCGGAGCGTTCAGAGGTAAGACGCGGCGCAGTCTCGGATCCTTGGGAGGTCTGGATATTTTTTTCTTCGCGCGTCTCGTCAAAGCGCTGCATGGCCATGGCGAGCGCTTCGGCGCGGCGCTTTGGGTCCGGCCCGGGCAGGGTGCTGTCCATGAGATCCTTGAGGTCGTCCAGGTCGTCGGTCATCCGTCCACCTCCTGTGCCTTGAGGGCCTTGAGACGTTTCTTTGCCTCCGAGACGCGCCAGCTGACGGTGCCTTCGGAAATGTCGAGCACGTCTGCGGCCTGGGCATGACTGACGCCGTCGAGCACGAGGGCCAGAGTTTCGCGCAGATCCACGGAGAGCGTGCCCATGGCTTCGGTCAGCCAGTCAAGACGTTCCTTGTGTTCTGCGTTCGCGGCCTGTCGCGCCAGTTCCCAGTCGCCCCAGCCTTCGGTGGCTTTTGCATAGGTGGCCTGTCGGCGAAAGCTGTCGCGGGCGGCGTTCACCGTGATGCGGTAGAGCCATGTGGTGAGCAGAGCGTCGCCACGGAAGCTTTGGAGTTTTTTGGGCAGGGCGGTGCAGATGTCCTGTGCCAGGTCTTCGGCCTCTGTCCGGCTGCCGGTCAGGCGCACCGCATAGGCGAAGACGCGGTCGTAGACCCGCTCCACCAGCAGGGCAAAGGCCTGTCGGTCACCGTCTGCGGCCGCGCGGGCCAGGGTTTCTAGGCTTACATCCATGCGCATCTTGTGAGTGAGACGCAGCCCGTTGGGCAATCCTTGGAAACCATACCTGTTTTTTTTCGCAAAGGGCAGGGAGGAGGGGCGCTGCCCCTCTGGACCTGCGGTCCATTCACCCCGGAGTATTTTTGAAACAAAGAAGCCGGAAGAGGCGCGGTACGAAAGAAGGGGGGCACGAAAAAGGGCGCGGTCGGTGCCGCGCCCAGTCCGGGAGAGACGGAAGGAAGGGCCCTTAGTTCAGGGCTTCGGCGTCGACGACGTCCTTGTCGACACTGACCGCCTGCGGCCCTGCAATCGCGATCCGGCGCGGTTTCAGCGCCTCGGGGATCTCGCGGGCGAGGTCAATGTGCAGCATGCCGTTTTCGTGCACGGCGCCCCTGACGCGGACATGATCGGCCAGATGGAAGCGGCGTTCAAAGGCCCGGGTCGCGATGCCACGGTGCAGGTACGCCTTGTCCGCAGTCTCGTCCGCCTTGCGCGCGGAGACGACCAGCGCTTGTTCCTTTACTTCGACCGAGAGATCGCCCTCGGCGAAACCGGCCACGGCGATGGAGATGCGGTAGGCATCATCTGCCGTCTTCTCGATGTTGTAGGGGGGATAGCCCGGCTGCGGCGTGTCGTTGGACAGGACGCGGTCCATCATTTCGGCCAATTGGTCAAATCCGACCGTGGCGCGGTAGAGCGGGGCAAAATCAAAATGTCGCATGGAATCCTCCGTTGAGCGATACCTGTGGGTGGCTCTCCCTTTTGGGACGAACCTCTGTCGGGACCCGAACCCGGCGTCCTGACAGGATGTTAGGTGGTATGCCTCCGGGTGGGTTTCAAGGGCTGCTGGAGCCCTGTTTCAGACTTGCTGCGCGCCTTTGGCGGATGGTGTCAGTTCTTTGGCCGGATGAAACGGGCGCCGGTGCCGGCCCGTTCCCCCGCGCCAAGGCGCCGGGCGCCGGAGGCCGTCGTGGTGCCGCTGGCCGCCCGTGCGAGGCGAGACTTGAGGACAGCGACATGGCTGGGCAGGGTCATGCCAAAGGCGCGTTTTTTGCCGTCTTCGTCGTTGCCGATCGCAGAGATCACCGACAGGATGCGCAATCTTTCGCCAGCGCGGGCCAGAACGGGGGCACCAGACGAGCCGAAGGTGACGTCACAATCAAGTTCGAAGATGCCTTCCTTGTAGGCATTTGTCACGGCACAGCGGCGTTCCCGGGAGAGTACATCGGCGCGGCCCTCGCCGTAAGACACCACGCTGACGTCACCATCCGGGGAGAGGCGTCCCAGCAAGGCAAAAGGGTCCGCCGCGCTGGAAGAGATCGCGCCGTCCAGCTGCAGGAGCGCGACATCATTGGCGATCATGCCCGCGTTCAACTGAGTGCCCCCACGGTCGCGATATCCGGCAGCAGCCACCCAGCGCAGCACGCCGCGTTCGGCGATGGCTTCGCCGTTGTGGTATCCCGCGCGGAATTGCATCTGCGTGGCGTCGATAGGGGCGCCGTCGGTGTCGAAGAGGCAATGCGCCGCGGTCAGGACGATGTCGCGCGCAATCAGCGTGCCGGTGCAAAACCCGTCATGGGTGTCTACACGGCCCACGGCCTCCCAGCCGATCAGCCGGTCGGGACGATCCATCTGGTCAAAGGTGGTTTCTTGCGCCGCGGCCATCTGGGCCAGCGTTTGAGCCAGCACGCAGATGACCATGGTGGCCAGATATTTCAGGGCCGGATGAATTTGGCACCTGTGTTGCGTCTGCTGCCCGCTGTCATGCGCTCCAGCCCTGCCCCGGCGTCCTGTGCGAGGGCCAGCGCGCCACGCAGTTCTGTCAGCGGTGCCAGCAGATCCGTGGCGAGGGACACGGGTTTCCCGTCCGCCTCTGCCTTGGCAGAGACCACGGAGACGATCCGCGGCGCGCCCGCCTTGTCAAAGCGGAACACCGGTGATCCGGACGCGCCAAAATCCACCGCGCAGGACAGGACCAGCATGCCCTGCTGGCGTGCCATGACCGTGCAGAGATCCTGCATCGCGGGTGCCTCCGAGCGGTTGTGCGCATAGGAAACGACGCCAACCTGGGCGCCGGTTTCTGGCTGGGCGTCGGTGGCAAAAGGCGCGATTGTGGTGTTGCGGATCGGGTGCTGCAATTCGATCAGCGCCAGATCGTGACGGACCCGGGCGGCGTCTGCGGCGCCTTCGTAACTGTAGAGCGGATGCGTCACGGCCTTGCGTATGCGCCGATAGGCCGCCGCCCGCCCATTGCGCCATCCGGCGAGAAACTGGATTTCCGTGACCGGCACCTGCGCTCCGGTGCGCGCATCGAACAGGCAATGCGCGGCGGTCAAAACCAGCCTTGGCGCGATGAGGGCACCGGTGCAAAACGCCTCGCCGGAGATTTCGAGACGGCCCACGCCTTCCCATTGGCGGGTGCCTTGGGTGCTTTCCATGGAAAACAGCCCCTGCGCCGCAGCGACAGAAGCCGTAAAGATCATGAGCAATGAAATCGCGATGCCGCGCAAGGGTATCCCCGTGGTCGTTCAGCGCGTGTTTACCAAGAGTTTGGGGCAGAAATGCGGCAAGGTCGCGTTCCGAGGCGGGATCTTGCCGATCTCCACCCCAGAACTGAATTGGTTAACAAAGGGTTAATGGCTCAGGGTGTTGCAAGAGCGCGCGGCTTGGGGCCTCCGGTCGCCCAATCCAGAAGCTCCACCGAGTGCACCACGGGCACCTCTGTGCCGCCACCAATCTGCATCATGCAGCCGATGTTGCCCGCGGCAATCACATCCGGTTTTCTAGCTTCCAACGTGCGGACCTTGCGTGCCTTCAGCTGCTGCGAGATTTCGGGCTGCATCAGGTTGTAGGTTCCGGCGGATCCGCAGCACAGATGGCTGTCCGCCGGTTCCACCACGTCGAAACCGGCCTTCTTCAGCAGAGCCTTGGGGGCGGTCTTGATCTGTTGGCCGTGTTGCAGGGAGCAGGCGGCGTGGTAGGCCACGCGCAGCTCCTTTGGGGGGCCTGCGGGGATGTCCAGCTTGCTCAGCACTTCGCTGACATCCATGGCGATCCCTGCCACGCGCGCGGCCTGATCGGCCAGCTCGGTGGTGCGGAACATGTGGCCGTAGTCCTTGACCGTCGTTCCGCAGCCGGAGGTGTTAATCACGATGGCGTCCAGCCCGGCGCCATCCATCTCGCGCGTCCAGGCGCGAATGTTGCGGGCGGCGGTGCCGTGGCTTTCCTCTGTCTTGCCCATGTGGTGCGTCAGCGCCCCGCAGCAGCCTGCGCCTTCGGCCACGACAACTTCGCAGCCCAAACGCGTCAACAGGCGGATCGTGGCATCGTTGATGTCCGTGTTCAGCGCCTTCTGCGCGCAGCCGGTCATCAGCGCCACGCGCATCTTGCGGGCGCCCGTCGGGGCAAAGCTTTGCGGATCGTCGTTGCGGCTGACCGGGGGGATGGTCTTTGGCGCCATATCCAGCATGGCGCGCAGGCGGGCATCAGGAACAAGGCGCCGGAATGGCTTGCCGATCTTTGCCAGCAAAAGCGCCACGCGAAAGCGCATCGGATAGGGCAGGATCCGCGCCAGCATCCAGCGCAGCGCGCGGTCCTGCCATGGGCGATCATAGGTCTTTTCGATATACTCGCGGGCGTGATCGACGAGGTGCATGTAGTGCACCCCCGAGGGGCAGGTGGTCATGCAGGCGAGGCAGCTCAGGCAACGGTCCACGTGCTTGACGGTCTTTTCGTCTGGCGTGCGGGCATTTTCCAGCATGTCCTTGATCAGGTAGATGCGGCCCCTCGGGCTGTCCAGCTCATCCCCAAGCACCTGGTAGGTGGGACAGGTGGCCGTGCAGAACCCACAGTGCACACAGGTGCGCAGGATTTCATTGGCGCGCGCGGTGCCCGGCTCTTTCAACTGGTCTTCGGTAAAGGTCGTTTGCATCAGATCATCCGGGAAGTTGGGTCATCAGCCGGGCTGTCGCCAGACCGAACCAGGGCAAGGGGGTCGCCAGAACCGCGATCACGGTGATCCAGCGGTGCAAGCGGCGAGGGGAGCGGCGGCGCAGGGCGTGGGCGACCATGGCAACTGCCAACACCCAACCCAGCCACATCAGCGTCAGGGAGGTCAGCGGATTGCCGGCTTCGAGCCAGAGCGCCGCGCTCATCGTTGCCACGACACCTGCCGCCAGCGTCAGCAGCAGGATCACCGTCCCCGGCACGCGCAACAAGGCCACGCAAAGCAAGGGCCCGCCGACAAAGCTCACGAAAAAGGCGATCAGCGCGGCTTGGCTCATGCGGTCATCAGGCCCGGGTTCAGGCGGTTTTGCGGGTCGAATCGCGCGCGCAATCCGGCGCTCAACTGGTCCAGCGGTGCGGCGAGCGGCTGAAAGACGGGGCCAGCGGCTGCACCGGTCGCGGTGCCCTTCACGCGGGTGGCATAGCCGTCAAAGGACCCAAGCCGCGCGCGCAGGTTGGTGCCCGCCGGCACCCGCGCCCAGATCAGGCCGCCACCCCAATCCAAGAGGACCTGGCTGGCATGCATGCGCGCCACCAGATCGGGGGCATCGCCGGGCTTGCATGACAGGCGCCAGACGTCGCCGGGCTGTCCGTGCATGACAGCGACATCGCGCACCCCGGACCAGCTGTCTGCAACGCGTGCGCCGTCTTGTTCCACCCGGACCGCAAGATCCGAAAAAAGCGCCCCAAGCTGCTTGGCCCGATAGGCCACCGACCCGGCAAACCCTTCGATCCGCAGCATCGTGACGGGATATCCCTCGGGTCCATCCGGCACATGCGCCGCGCCGGTGACCTCGTAGGGCGCTCCCAAGGCGCGGGCCATGGCGGCCACCGCCTGCGGCACATCAAGGTGGTCGATCATCACACAGGCCTGCGTGTCCGGCTTGGGCAGTACTTTCAGACTGACTTCGGTCAGCACGCCCAGTGTACCCCATGACCCGGTCAAGAGTTTCACCAGATCATAGCCGGTGACGTTCTTCATCACGCGGCCACCGTTCTTGATCACCTCGCCCCTGCCATCCACAAACCGAAGTCCCAGCATGAAATCCCGGCAGGCCCCCGCCTGTATGCGGCGCGGACCGGACACATTGCCCGCCACCACGCCGCCAATGGTCGGCGTGCCCTCCGTGCCCAAAAGGCCGCGATGGTCCATCGGCTCAAAGGCGATGCGCTGCCCCTCGTTGTCCAGCGCCGCCTCGATCTCGACCAACGGAGTGCCCGCTTTCACGACCATGGTCAGCGCCCCCGGCTCATAAAGCGTGACACCTGTCAGCGCGCCCGTCTCCAGCACCTCGCCAGCGCCCGACAGGCCAAAGCCGCGCGTCCCGCCGCCGCGGATCCGCAGGGGGCCGCTTGCATCCTTCACGATCTGCGCCAGTTCGGCCTCGGTCTGAGGTCTCATCGCCCCGCTCCCTGCTTCTCTGTTTCAAAAATACTCACTGAACGGCACATGGGGCCTACTCCGCCGCAAGGGGCGCCTGGCGCCGTGGTGCCGAAACACTCAGCGGAAAGACCTTCGCCGGGTTCAGCAACCATTGCGGGTCAAAGACGTCCTTCACCACCATCTGCGCTTCCATATCCGCAGGCGCGTATTGGTGGCCCATCAGGTCACGCTTCTCGATGCCCACGCCGTGCTCTCCGGTCAGGCAGCCACCCACATCGACACATAGCTTCAGGATCTCCGCACCAAAGGCCTCGCAGGTTTCAAGATCGCCGGGTTTGTTGGCATCAAACAGGATCAGCGGGTGCATGTTGCCGTCGCCGGCATGGAACACATTCGCCACGTCCAACCCGTATTCCTTGCTCATCTCGCTGATCCGGCCCAGCACATAGGGCAGTTCCGACACCGGGATGGTGCCGTCCAGACACATGTAATCGTTGATGTTTCCCATGGCGCCGAAGGCTGATTTACGGCCAAGCCAGATGCGCTTTGCCTCGTCCTCGCTCTGCGCCTCGCGCAGTTCCACCGGGTTGTGGCGCCGGGCAATCTGCAGGATCAGGCCAAGCTGCTCGTCGATCTCTGCGTCAGACCCCTCGACCTCGATGATCAAAAGCGCCTCGCAATCGGGGTAGCCCGCCTTGGCAAAATCCTCGGTGGCGCGAATGCAGGGCCGGTCCATGAACTCGATGGCCACCGGCAAGAGGCCCGCCTTGATGATGTCTGACACGCAGGCTCCGGCCACTTCGTTGCTGTCAAAGCCCATCAGGACCGGCCGCGCGCCCTCCGGCTTGCGCAGGATGCGCAGGGTGGCTTCGGTCACCACGCCCAACTGCCCCTCGGAGCCGCAGATCAACCCCAAGAGATCGTAGCCCGCCGCATCCAGATGCGCGCCGCCGATCTCCAGCACGGTGCCATCCATCTGCACCAGCTTGACACCCATCAGGTTGTTGGTGGTCACGCCGTATTTCAGGCAATGCGCCCCGCCTGAGTTCATCGCGATGTTGCCCGCGATTGCGCAGGCCAGCTGGCTCGAGGGGTCGGGCGCGTAAAAGAAATCCTCTTCTTCGACGGCACCTGTCACGGAGAGGTTCGTGCGCCCGGTCTGGACCCGCACAAAGCGGTTCTCGTAGTCCGTCTCCAGCACGTCGTTCATCCGCGCCACGCCGAGGATCACGCTGTCCGCCGTGGGCAGTGCCCCACCGGCAAGCGATGTCCCGGACCCGCGCGGCACCACGGGGACACCTTCCTCGTGGCAGACCTTCAGCGCGGCGGCGACCTCTTCGGTGGTGGTGGGCAGCACCACGGCAAGAGGGGGGCAGCGATAGGCCGTCAAGGCGTCACATTCATAGGCCAGTGTCTCGGCCGCTTCATGGATGACGGTATGCGCAGGAAGCGCCGCCTGCAGCCGCGCGACGATGCGGGCCTTGCGCGCAAGAATGGCGGGATCCGGGTCTGGCATTTGCATGGCGTTTTCCTCCGTTTCGGGGCGATCAGCGGGCTTCTTCGCTAAATTGGTAATATCATATAACCAAAATACGCTATCTGCCAGCGCAAATCACAGTGCGGCACCAGATCCCCTTGCACTTTCCCTTGGCTCTGCGACACCTGCGATCATGGCTTGGGTGAAGATCATACATCTGTTATGCGTGATGGGGTGGATGACCTCCATCTTTGCGGTGCCACGCGCGCTGATCTATTGGAAACGCGAGTTCGCGCGCATTGGTGAAAACGGCCCGCTTGGGGATCTGACCTACCGGCTCTACCGTTTTTCGGCGGGTCTGGCTGTGATCGCGCTGGTCACCGGGCTGTGGCTGGCCTGGGATTGGGGCTTTCCTACCTGGACCTACGTAAAGCTGGTGATGGTGCTGCTGCTGGCGGGGCACTACTTTTGGACCGGCCGCCTGGTGCGCCGGGCGCAGCAGGGCATTTTCACCGAAAGCGACATGTACCTGCGCATCTTCAACGAAGTGAGCGTGGTCGGTGCCATAGCGATCCTGTGGGTCGTCGTGGTGAAACCGTTCTGACATGCGATGGCAGGATCTTTCTGACAGCTTTACCCTTGTTGACCTGACAGCGCTCTGCATGCTGGTCTTGGCCTGGGCGGGTGCCACGCTGCTGACCGAACATCCGCCAAAGCGACGGCCCTCGACTTCTTTCCTGATGGCGGATTACCGGCGCAAGTGGATGGATGCCTTCGTCGAACGGGATCCCCGCATCTTTGATTCCATGATCCTCGCGAACTTGCGTCAGGGCGCGGCCTTCTTTGCCTCGGCGAGCACCATCGCGATCGGTGGGGGGTTTGCCATGCTGGGCAATGCAGAACGGTTGCGCGGTGTGGCACAAGACCTGACGCAAAGCGAAGCGCCGGTGATCGTCTGGGAAATCAAGCTGATCCTGATCCTGCTGTTCGCGGCCAATGCCTTTCTGAAGTTTGTCTGGTCTCACCGGCTGTTTGGCTATGTGTCGGTGTTGATGGCATCGGTCCCCAACAGTGCCGATGACCCGGTTGCCCGACCGCGGGCACGCAAGGCGGGCGAGATCAACATCGCCGCGGCGCGCAGCTACAACCGCGGGCTGCGGTCGATCTACTTCGGCATCGGGGCGGGGGCCTGGCTGGCCGGTGCCATACCGCTGATGGTGGCGACACTGGTGACCTTGCTGGTGGTTCTGAGGCGGGAGTTTGCCTCCCATTCGCGGGCGGTCCTGCTGGAGCCGACGGATCACACGGGGATGTGAGCCGCGGTGAGGGCGCTGTTTGCTAAGGTTGCGACATGGTCTGACCGGAGCTTTGTCCCAAATGCATAAGATTCCCCCTCCCTACCGCCCTTTATTTTCAGGCGAGTCGCTGAAGAAACCGTTCACGGCGGACGGGTTTCGCGCCAATCCCTTTGTCACCTCGGGAGCCAAGCCATGCGCGCAATCCGGAATTTGCGGGCCCCACGGCGCCTTTGGCGCGCGTGTCGGTGCCGTCGTTTGCGTGGCCCTGATGTTTGCCGTGTGGGGTGGCCTGCCCGCGCAGGCAGATGCGCCGGTCGTCGAAGGTGTGACCTTTCAAAAGGGCAATGACAGCTGGCGTTTCAGTGTCACGCTGAGCCATCCTGACACCGGTTGGGATCACTACGCCGATGGCTGGCGGATCGAAACCGCAGAGGGCGCTGTTCTGGGCACGCGGATTCTGACGCATCCGCATGTGAACGAACAGCCGTTCACCCGATCGCTTGGCGGTGTCAGCCTGCCTGATGGTCTGACAGAGGTCTTTGTCCGCGCCAAATGCAACGTCGATGGCTGGTCAGAAGAGACAATGCGCGTTGACCTGTCAGACAACCCATCTGACAGCTGACCTGTGAACGTCGCGGAAGGCTGGGGCTGTCGCGGTCTGACGGGCTGCGTCAGCTTCGGCCTTCGCGCAGCCAGGCCCCGACGATCATCGTCGCTGCAAGGATCAGCACCAGCCAGGCCGGCAGCAAGGGCGTCTGGTTGACGTTGAGCGTCTCATAAGCCTCTCGCGGTGTGATCCCGATCCAGCCACGTCCCGCCGCCGGGCGGCCAGCGCGCACGGTGCGGATCGACGGCACGCCGTCTTCCAGCCGCAGAACACCGCCGCGCAATCCCGCCACCATGGGCCCCAACGCGTCACCGCTGGCGATGGTCTCGACGAATTCGCGCGGCGCCGCGGGGCCAAGGCCTGCGACCGCGTTCAAGTTGCCCTCGACCAGCCGGTACAGACCGATTTCCGGCCCATCGTAAGTGGCCTCGAACCGCCCCGGCGACACTTCTTCAAGGGGCACTTCGACGGTCTCTCCTGTCGGTCCGGTGACAGTCACGCTGCCCACGTCGCCGTCCAGCGAGCGGCGGATGATGCGCATTGTCTGGCCGGCTGGTTCGGCCCAGAGCGCCTCTTCCTCCAGTTCCGGTTCCTTCATCATCCAATGGGCGAGGCGGCGCAGCAGTTCCAATTGCGGCCCGCCCCCTTCAAAGCCACGGTTCCACAGCCACGCGTGATCAGAGGCCAGCAGCGCCACGCGTCCCTCGCCGACACGGTCCAGCACCAGAAGCGGCCTGTCATCCACGCCCTGCATGACCACGTCCCCGGATACCGGATCGACCTCGATCTGGCGCAGCCAACGGCCCCAGCTGTCCGGATTGCCGAGCCCGCCGGTCACCGGATGCCGTTCACCGAGGTCTGTTACGGTCGGCCGAAAGCCTTCTTCGACCACGCGCGCGGTGGGTTCGGCGGGCAGGATGTCTGCCAGCGGAGAACGATAGATCGAATCGGCCGAGGCAAAGTCAGGCCCAGCCGCCACCAGAACAGCGCCGCCCTGTTCGACGTAGTTGCGCACATTGTCGAGGTAGATCGACGGCAGGATCCCGCGCCGCTTGTAGCGGTCAAAGATGATCAGATCGAAATCGTCGATCTTGTCGAGGAACAATTCTCGTGTGGGGAAGGCGATAAGCGATAGCTCTGACACCGGCACACCGTCCTGTTTTTCAGGGGGGCGCAGGATGGTGAAATGCACAAGATCCACAGAGCTGTCGGATTTCAGCAGGTTGCGCCATGTGCGTCCGCCAGCGTGCGGCTCGCCTGAGACAAGCAGAACGCGGAGCCGGTCGCGCACGCCGTTGATCTGGACAAGCGCGGTGTTGTTTCTGTCGGTCAGTTCGCCCTCGGCTTCGGGTACGATGAACTCGATCACGTTCAGCCCGCCATGGGGCAGGGTGATCGGCAACGAGAGATCCTCGCCGATGGGCACGCGAAACCGCTGTGGTGACGCACCGTCGATAGAAATCAGCAATTCGGTCTGGGTGTCACCCGGGGCCGCGCCATCGTCCTCGACGCGCAGGGTCAGATCGACCTCCTCGCCAAGGATCGCAAAGGCCGGGGCATTCTGGACGATCAGACGACGGTCCCAATCGTCTTCGCGACCGGTCAGCATCAGGTGCATCGGCGTAGGCAGATCCGGCGCGCGTTCAAGGTCGTGCAGCCGTCCGTCCGACAACAAGAGCACCCCGGCGATGCGCCCGCGCGGTTCTTCGGCGAGGGCGTTGGACAGGGCGGTCATCAGTTGCGTGCCCGCGTCACCTTCGCCATCTGGCACCGCGATGCGGCGCACTTCGGTGTTCTCACGTGCGGCGAGGCGGGCCTCCAGCGTGTCGGCGGCCGTTGTCGTGACGCCTGCGCGCTCTGCCAGCCGCTGCGAGGCGGTCTCGTCCACCAGCATCAGCACGATGTCAGAGAGCGGCGCGCGGTCCTCGATCTGGTACGACGGCTGCGCCAGCGCACCGACCAGCACAACACCAGCCAATCCACGCAGGGCCCAGCCCGACAGCCCGCGCCAGAGCGCAAGACCAACCCCAAGCAGCGCCAAGGCCGCCAGCGCATAGATCAGCCCCCATGGCAGCAGGGGGTCAAATACAATCTGTCCGCTCATTGGCCCAACCGATCCAGCAACGCAGGCACATGGACCTGATCCGATTTGTAATTGCCCGTAAGCACATGCATCACGAGGTTCACGCCAAAGCGGTAGGCGATCTCGCGCTGCCGTTCGCCGGTGAACCCGCGGCCGATGGGCACCATGGGCATGCCGGTCTCATCCATGGCCCAGGCCGCGGCCCAGTCGTTGCCACCAATGACCACCGGCGTGACATTGTCGTTGAGATCGCGGAACGGCATGCCCTCGATCAGTTCCGCATCCGGTGGCGCGGCTTCGACCCAGATCTGACGGCCCTGCCAACGCCCGGGGAAATCCTGCAGCAGGTAGAAGGTCCGCGTCAGCACATGGTCCTGCGGCACTGGCTCCAACGGAGGAATGTCCAGCGGTGCGGCCAGTTGTTGCAGCTTGCGCCCCTCGGGTGTGGCGGTGCCAAAGCCCGACACATCGCCGTCGCGGGTGTCAAAGAGGATCATCCCGCCAGAGCGCAGATAGGTGTTCAGCTTGCCATAGGCGACATCAGAGGGCCTTGGCTGGTTGGGGGTGATCGGCCAGTAGAGCATGGGATAAAACGACAGTTCGTCGGTTTCCAGATCGACGCCCATCGGGTCCGCGGGCTCGACCGACGTGCGAAAGAACAGCGTGTCCGACAAGCCGCGCAACCCGGCCTGCGCCAGTTGGTCCAACCGGTCATCCCCGGTCAGAACATGCGCCAGGACCACATCCGATGTGGCGGCAATGGCAAAGGGGTCCTCATCCGATTGACCCGCGGTCTGCCCGGCGCTTTGGCCCGTGTCTTGGCCCGCGCCTTGCCCAGTGCTTTGGGCCTGCGCCGCGCCCGGCAGCGTTCCGCCCCCGGCCAGAAGCCCCAGCAGCAGTGCCGCGGCGACTGGTCCGCGCAGGCGTCCCGACAGTGCCAGAGAGGCGATCACATCCGCCAGAAGCATGGCAATCGCGGCCGCCAGCAACCAGCCGGCCAGCGGGGTTTCCTGCGGGCGACTCAACCCCTCGACGGGGATGTCATCCGGCCATGCCATCGGCATCAGCGGCGTTTCGGCAGTCACCACGTTGCGGGCCAAAGTGCGATCCTCTCCTTCATACAGTCCGGGGCGCAGATCGGGACCCAGCGGATCCTCGATCAGCGCGGGGCCATCGACGCCCGGCAGCGTGCCTGCATCCCGCGGACGGCCAAAGGCGTCGAGCACGGTTTGCGGCTGCCAGACCGTGCCTTCGAGGTCTTCGATCTCCGGCTGTGCCATCGACGAAGAAATCGCCAGACGTTCCAGCATCTGAACGAACAGTCCTGACAATGGCAGCGTCGACCACTCGGCGTTGGCGGTCACATGCACGAGGATCACCTGCCCTTGTCCAAGCGCCTTGCGCGTTACCAGCGGCGTGCCGTCCGACAGCTGCGCAATCACGCGATCAGCCAGCGTCGGATCGGGCTGCGCCATGACCTGGCTTTCGACGGTCACATCCGGCGGGATCTTGAGCCCGAAAAAGGGGCTGTCTTCCGTGAAGGGGGCCAGTGCCTTGGGTTCGCCCCAACTCATGGCGCCGCCAACGGTCCGTCCCCCGGCGCGCAGGCGGACGGGCATCAGCGTGTCCTCGCTGTCGCGGCTGACATCAGAGGCCGCAAGCCGCGGACCTGCAAAGCGCAGCAGCAGCCCTCCGGTCTCGACCCAAGCGCGCAGATCGTCGGTTTCGGCATCGGTCAACCTGGCCACATCCGCCAGCACGATCACATCCGGATTGGCAGGGAGCACGGTGGCGAGGTCGGTCTCAAGCAGGTCCGCCGTAGGAGCCAGAGCCTTGCGCAGGTAATGCAGCGGGTCCAGCAATTGCAGACCTTCGCGGTTCTCGCGCCCGGCCAGCAGGGCCACTTCGCGGCGGCGCAAACTGTCGTCGGGCAGGGTCACCGCCCCGGCATTGCTGGCACCTTCGATCTCGAACCGGTCCATCCGGGCGCGCAGTTCCGAGGGCAGCGAAAGGGCGATCTCTGCCTCCAGCGCATCGGCCTCGAAGATGACCGGGGTGCGCACCAGCACCGCCGGGTTGCCCGCAGGGTCGCGCCCATGCCCGGCAAGAGAGACCTCTGCCTCCGGTCCGGGGCGCAGACGACGCAGCGTGAACACCAGATTGCCCTCTTCGAGCCGCGCAGGTGTCAGCGCGGTCAGGTTGCGTGGGGCTTCGAACACGGTCACGGCGCCGCGGTCCTCCAGCACATCCAAAAGCGGGGTGCGGCTGTCGCGGGACAGACCATCGGACATCCAGTAGGTGTCAAACGACCCCTCTGGCAAGGCCGCCAAAACGGTCTCGATCGCGGCGCTCTCGGGGGCCCAGGCTTCGGGAACAAGGCCGGTGAGCCGTGTCCGCACGACGTCGGCGGACAGGAACTGCACCGGTTCCGGATCGGTCAGACGCAGGATCGCAACGGGGCGTTCGTCACGCCCGGCTTCGGCCATCAGCCCTTCCAGCGCGATGGTGCGCCCGCGCCAATCCGTGGCCGAGGCCCAACTGGCATCCATCATCACCAGCAGGGGACCGCTGCCCGCTGCATCGCTGTCGTCGCGGGGGTTCAGAAGCGGTCCGGCCAGCCCGATGATCACCGCCGCGACCGCGAGCATCCGCAACAAAAGCAGCCACCATGGTGTGCGGTCGGTGACCTGTTCGTCATCGCTGAGGCCCAAAAGCAGGACCACGCCCGGAAACATCCGCCTGATCGGCGCGGGTGGCACCGCGCGCAGGATGATCCAGAGGATCGGCAGAGCCAGCAGGCTCAACAGCAACCAGGGCGCGGTGAAGCCCAGACCAAACAGCGTCATCCGTGGCTCCCATCCAAGGCGCGATACACCCACAACAGGGCGGATTGCGCGCTGTGGTCGGTGTGATGTGTGAAATGTTGCCAGCCGGTCAGGCGACAGATCTGATCCAGCCGGTCCTTGCGCTCTGCCAGTCGTGTCAGATAGCGGTCGCGCAGATCGCCTGCTTTCAGCGTTTCGTGCGACAGGGTCTTGTTCACGCTCTCGAAGATGGTCCGCCCGTCAAAGGGAAAGGCTTCTTCGCTGGGGTCCAGCACCTGCAGCAACACGCCCCGCACCCCGCGATCCGCTGCCTTGGTCAGCGCCGCCTCGACCGGGGCGATGTCGCTCAGGAAATCGGAGACGAACAGCGCCTTTGCGTGCGGCAGCATCCCGCGTGCTTCGGGCTCTGCGTAATCCGCTTCGCCATCTTCGGAGAGCAGTTCGGCCAGCCGCAGCGTCTGCGCATCGCCGCGCCGGGGCGGCAGTTTCCATCCGGTCAAGCCGACACGCTCGCCCCCGCGAATCAGCAATACGCTGGCGGCAAGGGCAACCAAACGGGCGCGATCCGCCTTGGAGGGCAGATCCTTGTGGCTGGAAAACCGCAGAGAGGCACCGGGATCGACCCAAAGCTGCACGCTCTGTGCGATCTGCCATTCGCGTTCGCGCACGAATTGCTCATCGCCCCGGGCAGAGCGCCGCCAGTCGATGGACCGCAGGCTGTCACCGGCCCGCAGCGGGCGGTATTGCCAGAAATCGTCGCCAAGTCCGGCCCGCCGCCGCCCGTGATCCCCCAGCAGGACGGTGCCTGCCAGTTGCTCGGCCCGGGCGAGCAACGCTGGAAAGCGGCTGGCCTCTTCTTGTGCGCGCGTCCTCAGACGGGCGACATTGGCCGTATTCCGGGTTTCCGGTCCGGCGCTTGCGCGGGCGTCCGGACCCGCGGCTGTGCTCACGCGGCGGCCTCACGCAGGGTCATCCCGGCGGCCACCTCGTCGATCAGCGCGCCGAGGTCTTCGCCCCGTGCCCGGGCAGAGAAGGTCAATGCCATGCGGTGCACGAGCACCGGCTTCGCCATGTCCAGCACATCCTCTGGCGCGGGGGCAAGACGGCCCTGCAGCAAGGCGCGCGCGCGCACGGTCAGCATCAACGCCTGAGCAGCCCGCGGGCCCGGGCCCCATGCGACGATGTCCTTGACCCGGTCCGGGGCGGAGGCATCGTCAGGGCGGAAGGCGCGCACGAGATCAAGGATCATCTCCACCACCGCGTCACCCACAGGCATCCGGCGCAGCACCTGTTGCGCTGCGATCAGCGTGGCGGGGTCAAAGACCTGATGGCTGTCTGCCTCTTCCGTGCCGGTGGTCGCCAGCAGGATGTCCTTTTCGGTCTTGCGGTCCGGGTAGGCCACGTCGATGCGCACGAGGAAACGGTCCAGCTGCGCCTCGGGCAGGGGGTAGGTGCCCTCCTGCTCGATCGGGTTCTGGGTGGCGAGCACGTGGAACGGCTTGTCCAGCTCACGGGTTTCGCCCGCCACGGTGACCTGCTTTTCCTGCATCGCCTGCAAAAGCGCGGATTGCGTCCGCGGCGAGGCGCGGTTGATCTCGTCCGCCATCAACAACTGGCAGAAGATCGGGCCTTCGATGAACTTGAACGCCCGGCTGCCATCGGTGCCGGTTTCCAGCACTTCGGAGCCGAGAATATCCGCCGGCATCAGGTCCGGCGTGAACTGGACGCGGTTGCCATCCAGACCCATCACGGTCGAGAGCGTCTCGACCAGCCGGGTCTTGCCGAGGCCTGGCAGGCCAATCAGCAGCGCATGGCCGCCACACAGCAGCGCCGACAGTGTCAGGTCGACGACGCGCTCCTGGCCAATAAACCGCGCGGTGATCGAACGCTTGGCCTCTGCCAGCTTGTCTTCCAGTGCCTCGATTTCGGCGACCAGATCTTCTGCCTCGGCCATGGTGTCTCTCCGTTGTGCCCTATATCCTTGCCAGTGAATGTATCCTCTGGTTCGGAAATGGCAAAAACTATGAGTGGACAAAATATCGTGACCCCGTCAGCAGAGGGGATTGCCGCCTCCGCGCGTGCGGTAAAGGCGAAAGGCCTGCCGCCTGTGCACAAGTGGAATCCGCCGTTCTGTGGGGACCTGGACATACGCATTGCGCGGGACGGGACGTGGTTTTACCTCGGCACGCCGATTGGCCGGATCGAACTGGTGCGGCTGTTCTCCTCGATCCTGCGCAAGGAGGGGGACAAGTATTTTCTCGTCACGCCGGTCGAAAAGGTCGGGATCACCGTGGACGATGCCCCTTTTGTTGCCGTCGATTTCGAGGCCAGCAGGACGGGTGAGGCGCAGATGCTGACGTTTGAGACCCAGGTGGGTGATTTGACAGAGGCCGGGCCGGACCAACCGATTCGCGTGGTCAGGGACCCCGAGACAGGGGAACCCGCGCCCTATGTCATGGTGCGCGCGGGCCTTGAGGCGCTGATCGACCGCAAAAGCTTTTACCGGCTGGTCGAGTTGGGCGCCCATGCGGACGGCTGGTTCGGGGTCTGGTCAGGGGGCGCGTTCTTTCCCATCATCCCCTCGGCTGAACTTGAGGACGAGGCCTAGCGCGCCGGGCGCTGTGCGAGAACCACGCCGATGGCCACGACCAATGCGCCAAGGGCTGCGTTCCAGTCCCAGATGCCACCAAGCGCCAGCATCAGCAGCATCACGTAGAAGGGTGCCACGTTGATGTGAAAGCAGGTCAGCGCCACGCCCATGCGGCCCACGGCCCCGAGAAAGAGCACCTGACTCAGCGCCATGCTGATGCCTGCGTAGATCGCCAGCAGCCCCAGATCGTCGATCCCGACCACATCCCGCGGCAACACGTCGATGCCCGCGGCATGGCTGGCCAGCGTCAGGATGGCCGTGGCGACAAAGCCGCCCGCAAAGGTCAGCGTCGACCGACCCAGCGCAGTCAGCGCCGGAAAATCGCGGATCGCCATAAAGCTCGACCATGCAAAGAGAAAACAGGATCCCACGGTGGCCAGCGCGCCAAGGCCCAGCGCCACGCCACCGCCGCCGGTGGCGATCACGCCACCCGCGACCGTCGCAACGAGCCCGAGGCCGAACCCGATGGACAGGCGTCTGCCCTGGTAGAACATTTCGACCACAACGGCGGCGACCGGACAGGCAGAGGCGATGATGGCCACGGTGATCACATCCGTCAGCGCCTGACCGACCAGCAACAGCCATGCCCCGATGCCAAAGCCCAGCCCGCCCACCAGCAGGCCGCGCCCCCAACGGGCGTTCAGAAAGGCATCTGGTCCATCCACGAGGATCCAGATCGGCACCAGCAAGGCCACCGTCATCCCGAGCCTTGCAGTGGTCAGGGACAGCGATGACCAATTTTCGAGCAGGATCTCTGCCGCGGGAAACCCGGCAGCCCAGGTCATCATCGACATGATAGCCAGTATGTTGCCGGACAGCGCCGCAGAGCGCGCACCCGCGACGGGCGACAACATGGGATCTGGCACCTGGGTCACAAGCCACCTCCTATGGTACGGATATGAAGTAAGAATCAGGGACGTAGTGCGGCCCGATGTGCGCCCTCTAACCACATACGCGGGTGGCGCTCTTGTCCGTTTTCGACATGGTGTCGCGAACAAGCGTCTTGCAGAAAAAACTTCTGAGGGGCCCTGCGAAGCGCCGATGTTTTATGCGTGTTCGGAAATCCAGAGGGATGGCACCCGGGACCGCGACGCTGGACGGTCATGGCAGGCGCTTTGCGTGGTGTCGCTGGGCAGAACACTGTCCTGCACTGGAAAGCGGCTCTTTTCAGCGCAACGAGGTGTCGCGCGACAGCAAGGCCTGTCCCTTCCCGTTGTTAAGGGGGCGCTGCTTCGGCCCAGGCTCATCGGGCCAGCACAGCCAGGTTCAAGGATCTCTGTCGAAGATTGAGATGCCGGGTCGATCACGCGGCGCGCAATCCGCTTGTGCGCTTACGCCGCAGCCGGGACCGACAGCACTGTCGCGGTCGTCAATCGCCCAGCTTGGCGTGGACCTCGTCCAGATCAATTTCCCCTATGGGCATCTTGTTGCCCGGGTTCTCAAAGTCGTATTTGAACATCTCGAAGTCACGTTTGTAGATCTCGTAGACCAGATGCATCGACAGGTCGTCGAAGTAGTCCTCGACCGGATGCGCCCGCTTGGGGCCATGCCCTTCGGATTCGTTGAACCGCGGGATGTGTGCCAGATCGACCGAATGCGGTGTCTGGATCTGGTCCAGCACCTGTTGCATCCCGTCGTTGAACTGTTCCGTCCAGAAGATCTTGTTGTAGCGGCCGCCATTCACGATGAAGGTCGAGACATGGCCTGACATCGCGCTCCAGTGAATGTCGGGGTCCATCGGGCGGCGCCAGCGAATGGTGTCACGGGCAAACAGCAAGAATCGCCGGAACGAACGGATCTGGTCGAAGTCCTGTTTGCCGTCTTCGCCGCCCACTTCGATCCCGTATTTCTGGGTCAGAAGTGGAACGAGGTTACCGCGGTAGCGTCGGCCATTGCGCTGGATCCCGCAGATCTTGTCAAAGAAGGATGACAGGATGCGCGTGTAGGGGTTGCGCACGCAGGTGAAGGCGTAAGACGTGCGGGTTTTGACGTTGGCGTTGATCTTTGGCTGGCTGGTCTCGCTCGCCCACTTGTGCAATCCGGTCATGGCGTCATGGATGTCGCCGTCGAAAAACACCCCGTGGTCGGAGTAGAACATGATTTGCCCAATCGTCGAGCATGCGCATTTTGGCACCACACGGTACACGACGCTCTCGCTCTCGGTCATCCAAGTGCCTGGAAACCCCATGATATTTGCCCCATTTGCCCCAGACTTCCGGCGCTCAGCCCGCGCCGACCTATACCAAAAAACCTAAAACGCGAGGTTTATTCAACGCCTCGTTACCTCTATCAACATAAACAATCGGGCAAAACTAGGGCAGATGGTTTCCTGAATGGCAAAAATTGCCTTCATCTTGTTATGTCACAAGGACCCCAACGCGATCATCCGCCAGGCGCGGAGCTTGACCGCGGTCGGGGACTATATCGCGATCCACTTCGACGCACGTGCGAAGCCGGAGCATTTCGCACGCATTCGTGATGCGTTGCGGGGCAATGCCAATGTGACCTTCGCCAAGACCCGGATCAAGTGTGGTTGGGGGGAATGGTCGCTGGTGCAGGCCACGCTTTACGCGGTTGAGGCCGCGGTGGACGCCTTTCCGAGGGCCACGCATTTCTACATGCTGTCGGGCGACTGCATGGCGATCAAATCGGCCGAATACGCGCATGAGTATCTCGACCGGCACGACTGTGACTACATCGAGAGTTTTGACTACTTTCAGTCCGACTGGATCAAGACGGGCTGGAAGGACGAGCGGCTGATCTATCGCCACTGGTTCAACGAGCGCACGCAAAAGCGGCGCTTTTACGCGATGTTCGAACTGCAAAAGCAGCTTGGCCTGACCCGTCCCATTCCTTCGGACATCGACGTGATGATCGGGTCGCAATGGTGGTGCCTGCGGCGGCGCACGATCGAGTGGATTCTTGATTTCACCCGCAAGCGGCGCGATGTCATGCGGTTTTTCTCGACCACCTGGATCCCGGATGAGACGTTCTTTCAGACGGTCGTACGGCATCTCGTGCCCGCGCAGGAAATCCAGAACCGCACGCTGACCTTCCTGATGTTCACGGAATACGGCATGCCGGTGGTCTTCTACAACGACCACTACGACCTGCTGCTGAGCCAGGACTTCCTTTTTGCGCGCAAGATCTCGCCCGAGGCAAAGGAACTCAAGCGCAGGCTTGGGGTGCTTTATGCCTCTGAAGGGGTGAATTTCCAGATTTCCAACGAGGGGCGGTCGCTGTTCAAGTTCCTGTCCGGCAAGGGACGGCTGGGCCGCCGGTTCGCGCCGCGGTTCTGGGAAAAGGAAAGCTCCCTCGGGCGCGAACGCGAGCTGCTGATCGTGGTCTGCAAGAAGTGGCACGTGGCCAAGCGGCTGGTGGATCGTATCCGCCAGATGACCAACATTCCGTGCATCGAGTATCTGTTCAACGAGGAAAGCTGCGCGCTGCCGGACCTTGGCGGGATCCAGTCGACCATGGGCAAACGGCACCGTCACAGGCGAGCACTGATGCGGATGCTGTTCGACTATTACGACACGGATCGGCTGGTGGTCTGCATGGACCCCGCGAATGTCGATCTGCTGGAGGATTTTGGCCGCGACCGGTCGATCACCCGCATCCTCGAGGTGGAATGCCAGTTCTCGGATTCCTACCTGATCGGACATGCGATGCGCGTGGGTCTTGCGGGGGACCAGACACCGCGTGAGACCATCGAGAGGCTGTTGCCTACGGTGCGCAATGACATTCTGCACGAAAGCGACTGTATACGCGACAGCCAGTTCGAGAACCATCTCCATATGCGCGAGATCGATCCGCAGGACATCAACGGGCGCGCCGTGGCAGAGTTCCTTACCGTGCCGGACCAGACGGCACGGGAGATTGTCTCGCTTGACCATCTGTTTGCCGACTGAGGAGGTAGGCGGATTGCGCATCGGCGCGTGCATCAGCGCCCATTGCCAGCGTGACGCGGCAAGTCCGTCTGACGTCGCGCCCGTCATGTCGGGCGGCTTGCGCCCGGACGTGTTTTCCGCCTTCATGCACCAAAATTCAGCCCGTTTTCGAGGACCCCATGGCCTATATCTACGACGATCAGAACATCTTTGCCAAAATCCTGCGCGGTGAAATTCCCAACAAGACGGTGCTGGAAACCGAGCACAGTCTCGCGTTCCTCGACATCTACCCCCAAGCGCCTGTGCATGTGTTGGTGATCCCGAGGGGGCCCTACGTCTGTTTCGATCACTTCGCCCAGGAGGCCAGCGATGCGGAAATCGTCGACTACGTGCGCTGTGTTGGCGAGGTGTGCAAGATGCAGGGCGTTGAGGCGGATGGCTGGCGGTTGATTTCCAATGCCGGTGAAAATGCGGTGCAGGAAGTGCCGCACCTGCATGTGCATGTGCTGGGCGGCAGGCCGCTGGGGCGGATGCTTGAAAAGGCGAAATCGTAGAGCGCCAAGCGGCTGGTCCGGCGCAGCTGTTGCCAAATCGGGCGGGCTGCGCCCGCTCAGGTCAACCCCGCCATTGCCTTTGGCATTGGCGGGCAGAGTGACGTCGCGCGATTGATGCCGTCGCTTGTGAGCGGGGCCGTTTTTGATGGACTGACGTTCAATCGCCCGTCAGGGCGAGGAAGACGTCTTCGAGATCGGCCTGTTCGGTGCGCACGTCACGGATGCGGATGCCTGCGGCGTGAACGGCGCTCAGGGCTTCTTCGGCGGAGGTTTCCGCGGCGCGATAGGTGATCGCGATGCTGCCATCCTCTCGGGTTTCACTTGTCAGGCCGGGTGCCTGCGGCAGGGAGACTGGCGGCGTTTCCGGCTGGATCACGAGGCATTTGGCGTCCAGCCGGCCCAGCAGGTTGGCCGTGGTATCGCGCGCGACGATCTGGCCATGGTTCAGGATGGCGATCTCGTCGCACATCTCTTCGGCCTCTTCGAGGTAATGCGTGGTCAGGATGATGGTCATCCCGGTCTCGGCGTTCAGGCGGCGGACGTTCTCCCACAGCATCTGGCGCAGGGCGATGTCCACGCCCGCCGTCGGTTCATCCAGAACGAGGATCTGGGGATGATGCACCAAGGCCTTTGCCAGCAGCAGCCGTCGCCGCATTCCGCCGGAAAGCGTGCGCGCATAGGCGGTGGCCTTGTCGGACAGGCCCACCATCGCGAGGATCTCGTCAGAGCGGCGCTGGGCATGGGGCACGCCGTAAAGACCCGCCTGCACTTCGAGGGCGGCGCGTGGCGCAAAGAACGGATCGAGGTTGAGTTCCTGTGGCATCACACCAATCGCAGCGCGGCTTTGACGCGGGTTGCTGTCCTGATCCCAGCCCCAGATCTCAACCTGACCGGAGGTTTTGGTCACCAGCCCGGCGAGGATGTTGATCAGCGTGGATTTGCCCGCCCCGTTCGGCCCCAGCAGACCAAAGACCGACCCCGCCGGAATCGCGAGATCCACACCCTTGAGCGCGGCCTTGCCGTCGGAGTATGTCTTGGTCAGCGACGTGAGACGGATTGCGTCACCCTGCATGCTTGCCCCCATGTTTGGCTTGGACCATAACGCCTGTAAGCCAGAGCTTAGTGAAAGGGAACCAGATGACCACCGAGGCGCCCGAGACCAAAATCGTCGACAGCTATCGCATCGCCTGTGACGGAGGTGAAGGCGCGTTGGGTCACCCGCGCGTCTGGTTGCAGATCCCGACGGAGCACGGCTGGGTCGAATGTCCCTACTGTGACGCGAAATACGTGCACGAGGATTTCGAAGGCAAGGTCTGAGCATGGACCTGCGTCGCGCCAGTGCCCTGATCATCGCCCTGGCGACGCTTTGGGCCGTTGGTACGCGCATCTGGCTCAATATGGACGAGACCGGAAACGGTGTTGGCCCGGCGATCTGGGTGATCTTTCGGTTCTTTACCGTCTGGACCAATTTTGCGCTTGGTCTTTTGTGCCTGTGGATCACCGTGACGGGCGGTGTCGCGCATCGGATCGCGGGCATGTTGCTGTTGTCGATCCTTGCCACCGGCCTCGTGTTCCATATCCTTCTGGCGCATCTGTTCCACTACGAAGGGCTTGAGATCCCAGTGGATTTCGTCTTTCATACCGCCGCACCGGTGGGGTTCCTGCTGTTCTGGCTGCTGTTGGAACCAAAGCAGGACCTGTCCTTCCAGGATATCCCGGTCTGGCTGTCCTGGCCGCTGGTCTATTGCATCTACGCGTTGGTACGCGGTGGGATCGACGGGGAATATCCGTATTTCTTCCTCGATCTGGGCAAGCACGGGGTGGGCGTCGTCGCGGCCTATATCACCGGATTGTTGGCGTTTTTCTGCGTCGGCGCAGTCGGGCTGATCGCCTTGGGACGACGGCTGGCGCGGTAGCAGGCGGACAGGTCACTGTCCTGACGCTGGCATGATCATCACGGTGCACGCGCAGGCGGGCCCGGATCCCTGTATCTGACGCGATGCAGCGGGATGCGCGGTCCGGGCCGTGCGATTTGCAGGCTCTCCGGCGTCCCGCGCTGGAAGCCGACACAGGAACATGTCAGAACGGTCTGCATCGGCACAGGAGGGCGCGCGACATGGCTTTCGGCAAAGGCTGTCATTTGCATTTGATCGACGGATCGGCTTATATCTTTCGGGCGTTCCACGCGCTGCCCCCGCTGACGCGCAAGTCTGATGGCTTGCCGATCGGGGCGGTCAGCGGGTTCTGCAACATGCTGCAGCGTTACGTCGAGGGAAACACCGGGTCCAATGCGCCGACCCATGTGGCGGTTATCTTTGACAAGGGCAGCCACACCTTTCGCAACGATATGTACGATCTCTACAAGGCCAATCGCGAAGCCATGCCAGAGGACCTGCGCCCGCAGATCCCGCTGACGCGGCGCGCCACGGAGGCCTTCAACATCGCCTGCAAGGAGATCGAAGGGTTCGAGGCGGATGACATCATGGCCACGTTGGCCTGTCAGGCGCGCGCGGCGGGTGGACAGGTGACGATCCTGAGTTCCGACAAGGACCTGATGCAACTGGTCGGAGACGGGGTCGAAATGCTCGATCCGATGAAGAACAAGCGCATCGACCGCGATGGCGTGATCGAGAAGTTCGGTGTCGGGCCGGAACGGGTGGTCGATGTGCAGGCACTGGCCGGCGATTCGGTCGACAACGTGCCCGGAGCGCCGGGGATCGGGATCAAGACGGCAGCCCTGTTGATCAACGAGTTCGGCTCGCTGGAGGATCTGCTCGACCGCGCCGAAGAGATCAAGCAGCCCAAGCGCCGCCAGACCCTGATCGACAAGCGCGACCAGATCGAACTGTCCAAAAAGCTGGTGCAGCTGGACAGCGCGATGGACCTGCCCTTCACGCTCGACGATCTCGAAGTGCGCGGCCCCGATGCAGACACGCTGCTGGGGTTCCTGCAAGAGATGGAGTTCCGCACGCTGACCAAACGTGTGGCCGACGGGCTGGGCGTCGACGCCCCGGCCCTGCCCGATCCCGCACCGATCCACGACGCACCCGACAGCAGCGCCCCTGACTGGCCGGCCATCGACCCGGACACATACACCTGCGTGCGCGACATGGAGACGCTTCAGTCATGGATTGCCAAGGTCCGCGACCGGGGGATCGTGGCCTTTGATACGGAGACGACCGGGCTGGATGAAATGCTGTGTGATCTCGTGGGGGTCTCCCTGTGCACCGTGCCGGGCGAGGCCTGCTATATCCCGCTGACCCACAAGGCAGATGATGGCGAAGGGCTGTTTGGCTCTGACACGCTTACAGAGGGCCAGATCCCCCTTGACGATGCGCTCGCCGCGTTGAAGCCCATCCTCGAAGATCCGGCGATCATGAAGATCGGCCAGAACATGAAATACGACGCCAAGGTCATGTCCCGTTACGGGGTCGAGGTGGCGCCGATCGATGACACCATGCTCATGTCCTACGCGATGCACGCGGGCGAGCATAACCATGGCATGGACACGCTGTCCGAACGCTACCTTGGCCACACGCCGATCCCGATCAAGGAGATCATCGGCACGGGCAAGAGCCAGATCACCTTTGACCGGGTGCCCATCGACAAGGCCACGGGCTATGCCGCCGAGGATGCCGACATCACCCTGCGTCTTGCGCTGACCTTCAAGCCGCAGCTGCACCGCGCCCGGGTCACGCGCGTCTACGAAGGGCTGGAACGCCCGCTGGTCCCCGTCCTCAAGGAGATGGAGATGACCGGCATCCGCGTCGACCGCGATGTGCTGAGCCGGATGTCCAATGCCTTTGCCCAGAAGATGGCCATGCTGGAGGAAGAGATCCACGAACTGGCTGGAGAAAAGTTCAACGTCGGCTCACCGGCGCAACTGGGCGAGATCCTGTTCGACAAGATGGCGCTGGAGGGTGGCAAGCGCGGCAAGAACGGCAAGTATTCCACCGGAGCAGATATCCTCGAGGACCTCGCGACGGAACACGACCTGCCGCGGCGTGTGCTGGACTGGCGGCAGCTGTCCAAGCTGAAATCGACCTATACCGACGCCTTGCAGGACCATATTCACCCGGACACGGGCCGCGTGCACACCTCTTATTCCATCGCCGGGGCGAACACCGGGCGGCTGGCGTCGAACGATCCGAACCTGCAGAATATTCCGGTGCGCTCGGAGGAAGGTCGGCGCATCCGCGAGGCCTTTATCGC
>JBELMB010000175.1:0-10532 GCA_042088665.1 Sagittula sp. | reverse complement strand
CTGCATCAAAGATATGCAGGTGGTTGGGGTCTGGTTTCAGGTGGATGGTCTCACCGCTGCGAAAGGCGTGACGCTCGCGGAAAACGGCCGTGACGTCCTGTTCGCCAAAGCGCAGGAACACCATGGTTTCCGACCCGGTCGGTTCCACCACCTTGACCTGCATCGGCAGGCCGTCCTCGGCGAGGATCAGGTGCTCTGGCCGCACGCCCAGCTTGGCCTTGCCAGTGCCCTGCGGTGCGGCAAAGCTTTGACCCGCTACGCGGATTTCCCCATCCGCCAGATCGCCGGGCAAGAGGTTCATGGAGGGGGCGCCGATAAAGGTGGCCACGAATTCATTGGCCGGGTTGTCATACAGATCCAGCGGGCTTCCGACCTGTTCGATGCGCCCGCTTTGCATGACGACGATGCGGTCCGCGAGGGTCATGGCCTCGATCTGGTCATGGGTGACAAAGACGGTGGTCGTCTTGAGTCGCTGGTGCAACTCCTTGATCTCCGTGCGCATCTGGATCCGCAGCTTGGCGTCGAGGTTCGACAGTGGCTCGTCAAAAAGAAACACCTGCGGGTCACGCACGATGGCGCGGCCCATGGCAACCCGCTGCCGCTGTCCCCCGGACAGATGCCGCGGTCGGCGGTCGAGGTATTCGGTCAGACTGAGGATCTCCGCGGCAGCCTTGACCCGGCGATCGATCTCTGACCGGTCGGTTCCGGCCACCTTCAGCGCAAAGCCCATGTTCTGCGCGACGGTCTTGTGCGGATAAAGCGCGTAGGTCTGGAACACCATGGCAATGTCGCGCTGCGCGGGAGGCAGATTGTTCACAATGCGCTCTCCGATGGCAATGGTGCCACTGTCGATCGGCTCCAGCCCGGCGATCATGCGCAGCAAGGTGGATTTGCCACAGCCCGAGGGCCCGACCAGCGCCACGAACTCTCCATCCGAGATGTCTATGTTCAGGCCGTGAATCACCTCGGTCGCGCCGTATGACTTACGTGCCTCTAGAATCTTGACGTCAGCCATCTTCGTGTCTCTCCCCCACTGGCCCCTGACGTTAGACAATGCAATTTGACCTGTCCACGGCAGGCTGCAGCTTTTGTTGACTTGGGGTCGAACTCGACCATACTGGCGCCACGTTGGGGGACAATCGGGCGTGGTCCAATAAGAAAACGACTATAAATCTGCGTCCGCATGTCTCGTGAAAACAAACAGTTCAAGGACTTTCCAGGGAGGAAATTCAATGAAAGTTGAACTCTACAACTATATCCGTGCGGCACAGAAGATGAACCGCCGCCAGGTTTTGCGCGGCACGGCCGCGCTGGGCGCAGCCGCGATGCTGCCCACGGGCGCCATGGCTGGCGGTCACGGCAACGTGCGTGCCGAGATTCTCAAGATCCCCGGCGTGGGTGCGGGCTCTCCGACCGACAGCGACTGGCAGAAGGTTGGCGAATTGTGCCTTGGCGCCACGAAGGAAAACGTGGCCGAGGGTGAGTTCGAAGGTGTCGAGTTGACCTTCATGGGCCTGAACAACCAGAACCTGCACAACTTCCTGTTCCGCGGCTTTCTGAAGCCATGGGAGGCCTACACCGGCGCAAAGATCAACTGGATCGACCTCGCACAGGCGGATTACAACGCGCGTCTGCAGCAGTCGATTGCAACCGGCACCGTCGATTTCGACATCATCGAGATGGGCGCCCCCTTCGAGGGTGACGTGCTGGGCAAGGGTCTGGCCTCCGAGATGCCCGATTGGGTCAAGGACCAAATCGACATGGACGACTATGTCGACTATCTCAAGGCGCCCGTCGGCACCTGGGGTGGCAAGACATACCGCGTGTCCATCGACGGCGACTGCCACACCTTTGCCTACCGCAAGGACTATTTCGGTGAAGACGGCATTGGCGGCGCCGAGGTTCCGACCACTTGGCAGGCGATCAACCAGGTGTCCAAGGATCTTGTCGGCAAGGAAGATCCGCTGACCGGTCTGCCCGCACATGGCTATCTGGACCCGCTGAAGGGGTGGGGCGGCTTTGGCTTCTACTTCCTGGAAAACCGCGCGGCGGCCTATGCCAAGCACCCCAACAGCCCGGCATGGCTTTTCGATCCGGAGACCATGACACCCATGGTCAACAACCCGGCCTGGGTTCAGGCAATTCAGGACGTGATGGACCTGATCGAGGCGGGCGCATACCCGACCGACCAGATCAACGCCGATCCCGGCACGACAGCATTCCAGCAGTTCCTCGCAGGCACCGGCTCAATGCTGATGTGGTGGGGCGACGTCGGGTCCAACGCGCGCACATCGGACACGTCGGTCGTGGGCGATGTCGTGGGCTTTGGCATGAACCCGGCTTCTGAGCGGGTATACAACGCTCAGGCCGGCGCTTGGGAAGAGACCATGAACGAAGCGCCCAACATGGCCTACATCGGCTGGGGTGTTTACGTTATGGCCACGGTCGAGGGCGACGAGACCAAGAAGAAGGCGGCATGGTCCGCGGCGGCCCATCTGGGCGGCAAGGATCTGTCGCTCTGGGCTTCGGCTTATCCCTCGGGTTTCCAGCCTTACCGCAACTCGCACTTCCAGTACGACGAGTGGGAAGAGGCTGGCTACGACCGCGCCTTTGTCGAGGATTACCTCGGCTCGAACGCGGACAGCTACAATCACCCGAATGCCGCCATCGAGCCTCGTATCCCGGGGATCTTCCAATACTACTCGGTGGCCGAGGATGAATTGGCAAAGGGCTATGCGGGTCAGTATGGCTCCGCTCAGGAAACCGCCGATGCCATCGCCGCGGCATGGGAAAAGATCACGGACCAGATCGGGCGCGACAGCCAGATCGCGCTCTACAAGGCGTCTCTGGGTCTGTAATCCCGGCGAGGGGCGGACCACCGCCCCTCCCACCATCTCCTTCGGCCCTCAGATGCCCAGACCGCGGCGAATGTAGGCTCTGAGCCCGAGGACGAAGCCGCTCGCGCGGCAATGGCGCTTGTGGCTGGCAATCTTCCTTCCATCATATCTGGGCTTATTTTGAGAACTGAGCATCCCGCCTGACGATTGAGGTTTCTCAATCGAACAGGAGGATCCCATGACAGAAGAGAAGATGGGCCCGCTGCCTGCGCGGATGATCGAGGACATGCGCATCCGCGGGATGGGTGACAAAGCCCAGAAGTCCCATGTGCGGGCGATCAAGGATTTTGCGGCCTTCCTTGGCCATTCGCCGGACACGGCCGCGCCGGAAGAGTGGCGCGCCTGGCAGCTTCACATGACCGATACAGGGGTGACGCCGTCGACATTCGACACGCGGATCGTGGCGCTGAGGTTCTTTTTCGGCATCACCTGCGGGCGCGGGGACATGAAGCGCTTCATGCAGTTCAAGACCCAGCCCAAGAAGCCGCAGATGGTGTTCAGCGTTCAGGAGGTGTCTGACCTGCTCATGGCAAGGCCTGGGCCGGGGCTGAAGTACCGCGCTACGCTCAGCATTTCCTACGGTGCGGGTCTACGCGCCTCGGAGGTCTGCAACCTCAAGATCAGCGACATCGACAGCAACCGGATGCTGATCCATGTCGATCAGGGCAAAGGCAACAAAGATCGCAAGGTGATGCTGTCGCCCGGATTGCTGGGTCTGTTGCGCGAGTACTGGAAGGAGGCCCGGCCAGAAGGCTGGCTGTTTCCGGGCAAGCCCAAGATCAACCCGATCTCGTCGCGACAGTTGAACCGGGCGTTCACTTCGGCAAGACACATGGCCGGGATCAGCAAGCCCGCCACGCGACACACTCTCCGGCACAGCTTCGCGACCCATCTTCTGGAAGCCAACACCGATGTGCGCGTCATTCAGGTACTCTTGGGTCACGCCAAACTGACGACCACGGCGCAATGTACCCATGTCGCCACCAAGACGATCAAGGACAGGGTCGGCCCCTCCGAGATGCTGGCCAATCTGCAGGATCAGACGCTGCGGCGAAGCTTGGAGTGACGCACCGGGGTCTTGTCCCGTCCCAAGCTGGAGATCGCTGATATTTTCCGACGATACCCGTGCTGCGGCGGACCTATGCGCATCATGGAGATCTTCCGCCGCGGACAGAAACCGATGTCACGAGCGCCACCTCAGGGACAGGCCGCATGACCTATCGCCGGTCAACATTCATCACCCCACACCGGCTGCACGACGCAGCACCGGCCAAAGCCTGTTGCGCTGGTTGGTTGTCAGTACGGTTGCAGAACAGGCTTCCATCACGCTCGGCCAGCAAGTCAGGGCGGCAGGGCCGTGAACCTCCCCTGTCCGGCGCCGTGAAAAACGCCAAACGGCCCGCCGGAAACGCCGTCGCAGCAACCGCTCGCGCACTTTCTCCATAGTCTCATCAAGTTCACCGCAGCTTCCACCTTGGGAGATTTTCCAACGCGGGCCGACCGAGCAACAAGCCGCACCCTCCCACCTCGGCCCGCATCGAAAAATCTTCACCAACCCAGTCATTGTGATTTCGTGCTGCGTGCGCTCTCGGCGTCAGAAATGCCGCATCAGCAAAAAACGCTGCGCCGCCGCGCAAGAAAAAGACCGGCCATCGATGCAATCCGCAGCATCGGTCTTTGGTTGAGTTCAGCAATCGCAGACTCTGCGGACTTTGACCGAATGGTAGCTTCCGGAGGCTCCGATTACGAGGACCCTGTAGCGTTCAAGACGAATTTACCCGCGCAGCAACCGCCCAAAACCTCAGAAAACTAGCGAAGCTCAAGCCCATGGTACCAGCAGGCTGTTAGGGAGATAGGCTGGGCACAGATCGTCCATGCCAATCAACGCGATACAATCATCCGCCCCGACAAATCCAACGAGTTTTTCAACAAAATCCGCTTTTATTGGTTAGAGTGACCGCAAGATTGGAACTAAAGGTGCTGCCGGGGCGTTCAAAGATGCCGTTGAGATTCGCCAGTTTGGCCAATGAACTGATTAGTTGAGGCAGAGGGAGCGGCGCGTCCTGAGCGAAATCCCAAGAACACCTCAAGGGGCTAACGCGCTATGTGTTCCTTTGATACGAGCCGAGCGTTGTGTCGTCCTGGACGAGCGAAAATACAGCACGCGCAGCGCGTCTCCCAAGTCAGGTTTCAGAGTCCGCAAAGTGGTGTTCCAAGCATTGCATGAAGACATCCACGAGGGGGTCTCGCTTTGAGTTGCGCGGGAAGATCGCACCGTAAATCAAAGGGATGCGCGGTTCGAACGGCAGCACACGGGCGTAGTCTGGCGGGAACATGGTTGGGCTCAGCGGATCACATATCGCAAGGGCCCTTTGGGACACCGCCAGTCCGACGCTCGCGATGGAGGATGATGTCTCGATATCGCAACGAAGGCCCGGCAGCGCGGCGTCGATCTGTTCGCGTAATGGCTGGCGATCAGGGAGGATTAGATGAATGTCCGTCAGGTCGTCCTGGGTGATGCTGGATCGGTCGGCCAAAGGGTGGTCGTTTGGCAGAACCGCGACCGCGTAGGTCGACAACAAGGCCACATCGGTCACATCGGGGTGTCGAGACGGCAAGAGGCCAAGGCTGATGTCGGCCTGCCGGCTGATCACCCAATCTTCGAGGTCGATGCGCGGCCTGGCAGCGAGCGAGACTTTGGCCTCCGGAACTTGTGCACGGAAATCGGCCAGCGTCGCAAGAAAGACACGTGAATTGATCAGGGGGGGTGTGGCCACCACCTTGAGCTCTGAACGCACCGCCCGGGCAAGGTCTTCCGCGATTCCTGGAATCGCATCAAGACCGTAGAGCGTCCCCTCGATGGACTTGAAGAACGCCAGCCCCTCTTGTGTTGGCATCATCGGACCGCCTTTGCGTCGGTTAAATAAACGCAGCTTCAGCGTGTCCTCCAACGACGCAATCTGCTTGCTGAGCGCCGGTTGTGTCAGGTTGAGCGCCTCGGCTGCGGCCGTCATCCCCCCCGTGGACATGATCTTTCTGAACGCGCGAAGCTGGCGTAGGCTGGGCGTCCGGGCCACAAGGCTATTCCTGTTTGTTATTGGTAATGCAAACTTATCATTTTTTGCACATCGAACAAGCTCCTAACCTGAGATCAGGGAGAGATCACAGTGCAAAAGAATCAACCAAACGTCTTGCTGATCGTCTGCGATCACTGGGCTGCTGAGCATCTCGGTTTTGCTGGCAATACGGCCATTCTAACGCCGGGCCTGAACGAGATTGCTTCCTGCGGCGTCCGCTACACCAACGCCTATTCCGAATGCCCGGTCTGCATTCCGGCGCGCCGCACTCTGATGACGGGGATGACTCCACGCAGCCATGGCGATCGCGTGTTCAATGACGCCCTGACCTTTCCCCAGGTCACCACGCTCGCCACAGCCTTCAAACAAGCCGGCTACCAGGCTCAGGCTGTCGGCAAGCTGCACGTCCACCCCCAACGCGACCGCATCGGTTTTGACGATGTGATCCTCGATGACGAGGGCCGCCCGCAATACGGCGTGACGGACGACTATGACATTTATCTCGGCGATCAGGGCTATGCGGGGCGACAGTTCGATCACGGCATGTCGAACAACCAGTATCATTGGCGTCCGTGGCATCTGCCCGAAGAGCACCATGCGACCAACTGGGCCGCACGTCAGATGGCCCGTCAGATCAAGCGGCGCGATCCAACCCGTCCTGCCTTTTGGTATCTGGGGTTTCGGCACCCGCACCCGCCATTGGTCCCGCCTCAGGCCTACATAGATTTGTATCGCACCATCGAGATGGACGCGCCCTATGTCGGCGCATGGGCTCGGTCGGACGATCTGCCCTTTCCGATACAAGCATTGAAAGCGCGCACCACGCTCTACTCCGACGACCAGATGCGTGAGGCCAAGCGCGCGTTCTACGCGCTGTGTTCGCAGATTGACCACCAGATCCGTTATCTGATCGGGACGCTGCGGCTGGAAGGGATTCTGGATGATACAATCATCCTCTTCACCTCCGATCATGGGGACATGTTGGGCAATCACGACATGGCGGCCAAGCGGGTTTTTTACGAGTCCTCGGCGAACATCCCGATGATCCTGATGCCGGACAAAGGCAATCCTCGGGTCCCTGAAGGGGGCGTGGATGACCGCCTTGTCGCCTTTGCAGACGTGATGCCGACTTTGCTCGATCTCGCTGGGATCGACGCACCAGACACGGTCGAGGGCGTGTCGATGGTAGGCGCGGTGCAACGGACCCGCATCTACGGTGAATGTGGCGAGGATGATCATGCCACACGCATGATCCGAGAGGGCCGTTGGAAACTGATCTATTATCCGGTGGGCAACTATTTTCAGCTGTTCGACATCGACGCGGATCCCCGAGAGATGACGGATTTGGCCCGGGACCCGCAGCATGCGGCAATTCTCGCGGACCTGTCGGCGAAACTCGTGCCGGAGCTCTACGGCTCCGATCTCGACTGGATCACCGACGGAAACCTCACCGGCAAGCCCGATCGCCCTTACCACTGGGCTGCCCATCGCAGCTTGAACAGTCAGCGGGGCGATGGCTGGCCGCCAGGGCCGGTTGTGGACATTCCGCAGATAGAGTGGACCAGAGAACGGAAGGGGACGCACCCCTCGAACAGTTAAGACAGGGGCAGGCGTGCCTCGCACCAGGGAGGAAGACAATGAAACGAACAACACTTCTGGCGGCCGCGGCCGTCGCAATCTCGGGGTCGGCTGCGTTCGCGGAGTATCCTGAAAAGAACATCGAGGTTATCATTTCCTATGGCCCCGGATCGAACACGGACACCGGCGGGCGCCTGTTCATGAACGCTATGGTCGATGTGCTGGGCGGCGGCGCCAACTATGTTCCTGTCAACGTGGCAGGCGCCGGTGGCACCATCGGAACGGCCCAACTCGCCGCGGCGGGCGCTGACGGCTACACTCTGGGATACAACCCAATTGCGACGGTCACCGTTCAGCCCCATCTGCGGCCGTTGCCATACGGCCAAGACAGCTTTGCGCCGATCTGCAAAGTGACAGAGACGCCCACGGCGATCATGGTCGACCCCGAAGGTCCATACCAGACGATGGATGACCTGATGGCTGCCGCAAAGGAAGGCAAGGTCGTTGGCGCGGGCCCTGCGCCGGGGTCTCTGCCGTTCATCGCGGCGATGTCCGCTGTCAACGCTTATGGCGCTGAAGTCACCTATCTGCCCGTGGGCGGCGGAGCGAAGGCGGCTGCCGCGGTGTTGGGGGGTGATGCCACCATGTCGACCGACATCTACTCGGCGGCTGAGAACCGTGGGCTCAAGGCGCTCGCCATCCTCGCGTCAGAGCGTCGACCCGATGCGCCGGACGTCCCGACGATGAAGGAACTGGGCCATGACATCCAGTTGTCGATCTGGTAAGGCCTGTTCGCCCCGGCCGGGACGCCAGAGGACGTCATTGAGACGCTGTCGGCCGCCTGTGCCGAAGCGGTTCTGGACGAGGCGTTCATCGCGGGCATGGAAGCGGCGAACCAGAATATCGACTACCAGGATCGCGCGGGTTTTACCGCATTCTACGAACAGCAATCTGCCAACAACCGCCAGCTGTTGGTGAATATCGGCCTGCTTGAGTAACGCTGTACGAGGTCGCGCCGTGGACAATCCCAGAACCGACATCGCCCTCGGCGCGGTCTCGGGCATCATCGGCCTTGCGCTGCTGGTGCCAACCTATCGGGAAGGCGCCAGCGTCTTTCTGCTGCCAGGAGATATCTCGCCCTACTTCACCCCGAAGATCTTTGTCTTTTCCTGGATCGCCTTGTCCCTGGCCATCTTGATCAAAGGACTTGTCGGGTTGCGTCAGTGGTCCGGGACCGCGGCCCAGCTCCGCTGGTTCGCCATCCTGGGCACCTTCGCCGTGGCGTTGGCGGCCACGGCACTGATGAAGCCCGTGGGATACCTCATTGTGGCACCGGTGGCGGTGTTCGTCAGCGTCTTGCTCCTGGGATACCGCAATCATCTGTTGAATGCCGCAGTCGCGGTCATCGTGTCAGTAAGTCTTTACCTCATGTTGGGGCAGTTGGCCGGGCTGACCTTGCCCCGCGCCTTCTGGCAGGGCTGATACCATGATGACGGAAACCTTCAGCACTGCTCTTGGCCTCGCTCTCGATCCGCTCGGGCTTCTGATCATGCTCGCCGCCACCATGCTGGGCATGATCGTCGGAGCGTTGCCGGGGTTGGGCACCGTGACGGCACTGGCCATGGTACTGCCCTTTACCTTTGTGCTCAGCCCGGCTTACGCCATTGGTATGCTGCTGGCGATTTACGTCAGTTCGGTCTTCGGCGGCGCCATCCCGGCGGTGCTTATAAACGTACCCGGCACGCCCCAGTCTGCGGCGACCTCGTTCGAGGGCTATCCGATGGCGCAGAAGGGCGATGCGCCGCTCGCGTTGGGCTGGGTCACGGTGGCATCGACCATCGGTGGTCTCTTCTCAGCCGTCGTGCTGATACTGGCGGCCCCGCAGCTCGCGCGTCTTGCGTTGGAATTCGGGGTGGTCGAAACCTTTGCCCTGATTGTCTTTTCCCTCACCACGATCGCCTGGGTCAGCGCGGGCAACCCGCTCAAGGGCCTGTTGGCCGGGGTTGTCGGGCTGTCTCTTTCAACCTTCGGAATCGACGAAATGAGCGGCACGCCGCGCTACACCTTCGGCAACTTCTCATTGACTGCAGGGTTCCATGTGGTGCCGATCCTGATCGGGCTCTTCGCTGTATCCGAAGTTTTTGCCTCGGCTGGCAAGGGGGCGACCGCCTCGATCCAAAGCGTCGCCAAAGCCGGCTTCAAGGTGGCGCCGTTTCGCGAATGGTGGTCCCTGAAGGTGACGCTGCTCAGATCTTCGGCCATCGGCACGTTTTTGGGCATTCTCCCAGGGGTGGGCGCCACGGCGGCCTCGCTGATCGCCTATGGTCAGGCACGGGCGGGCTCGAAGAACAAGGACAACTTCGGCAATGGCGAACCCGAGGGGCTGGTGGCGTCGGAAAGTGCGAACAATGCTGTCACGGGCGGCGCGCTTGTGCCCACTTTGGCCCTTGGCATTCCCGGCGACGCAGCGACAGCGGTAATGCTGGGGGCGTTGATCATCCACGGCATCAACCCCGGCGTGCAGCTGTTCGCCCGGAATGGCGAGCTGGTCAGCTTCATCTTCATTGCGCTCTTCATCGTCAACATCATGATGCTTGTCGTGGGGGCCCTGACCTCGCAGCTCTTCACGCGGATCCTGAAGTTGCCGCATGCCCTGATCATGGGCGGTGTGGTCGCGCTTGCGCTGGCGGGATCTTATGTGATCCGGTCGTCGATCCTCGATGTCTGGGTGGCGATCGTCGCGGGGTTCGTTGGATTGCTCTTGCGCTATGCAAACGTGCCGCTTGCGCCAATCGTAATTGGCTTCATCCTAGGCCCGACGCTTGAATCGAGCCTGCGGCAGAGCCTGATCCTGAACAAGGGCGATGCGCTTAGCTTTTTTGAAAGCCCCATCGCCAGCTTTTTCTTTGCGGTGACGGCTCTGGTGGTGCTGTGGCCGCTTATCTCGCGCCTATGGCGGAAAGCACCCGCAGAATGACCC
>JBELMB010000022.1:22202-45436 GCA_042088665.1 Sagittula sp. | reverse complement strand
CCTGCTCGGGCTCCCACGTGTCGGCACGACCGCCGCCAAAGCCAAAGGTGCGCCCCCCCATGGATTCAATCGCCACGTTGCCCGCGAGGATGAAGAGGTCGGCCCAGCTGATCTGGTTGCCGTACTTCTTTTTCACCGGCCAGAGCAGGCGACGCGCCTTGTCGAGGTTGCCGTTGTCCGGCCAGGAGTTCAGCGGCGCGAACCGCTGCTGCCCGGTGGAGGCACCGCCACGGCCATCAGAGGTCCGGTAAGTGCCCGCCGCGTGCCATGCCATGCGGATCATGAAAGGTCCGTAGTGGCCGTAGTCCGCCGGCCACCAGTCCTGGCTGTCGGTCAGCAGCGTGGTCAGGTCCGCCTTCAGCGCCTTGAGGTCCAGCTTCTGGAACTCATCCGAATAGCTGAAGGTTTCGTCCATCGGGTTCGACTGCGCCGAGTGCTGGTGCAGGATGTGCAGGTTGAGCTGGTTCGGCCACCAGTCACGGTTCGACCGCACGCCAAAAGTCGAGGCAATCTGCGCCCCATGCATCACCGGGCATTTGCCCGCTTCACTTCCGTCCATGGTTCTCTCCATTGGTCACAGGTTCCGCGCAGGCCTTTGGGCCAACACGTTAATCATGCAAAGCGTTTGTCTGTTTCATCACGTCGACCCGGGCAGCGTCCGGACCGTGCCACGCGCATCATGCCCGCGCAGCCCCCTGATCTCGCTTATCTGGAGTCTTTCTAAACTGGGAAACCGATATGTTTAAGTTGAAAGTTTTCATCACTGCGATAATTTTTAGTTATGAAGAACATCACCCTGAAACAACTGCGTTATTTCGAGTCGCTCGCGCAAAACGGGCATTTCGGACAGGCGGCGGCGGCCTGTTCGATCTCTCAGCCGGCCTTGTCGGTGCAGATCAAGGAGCTGGAATCCGAACTGGGTTTGCCTCTGTTCGAACGCACGTCGCGGCAGGTGCGGCTGACCGGGTTCGGGGCGCGGTTTCGCGACCGCGTGGCAGAGATCCTGCGCGCGGTTGATGAACTCGAGGACCTGACCCAAAGCGCCAAAAGCGCGCGGCTGACGCGGCTGAGGCTGGGAATCATTCCGACCATCGCGCCCTATCTGCTGCCGCGCCTGATTGGACGGCTGTCGCAGTCCTTTCCCGGGCTGGATCTGCACATCCGCGAGACCCTGACCCCGCGCCTCATCGAAGAGTTGCGCGACGGGCGGATTGATGCGGCCCTGCTTGCCTTGCCCGTCTCCGAGCCCTCGCTGGCCGAAGTGCCGATCTTTGACGAGGCCTTTGTCTTTGTCCGACCGGAGGCCGAGGCCGGCGCGCCGGTGCCAGACGGCGAATCGCTGCAAAAGATGCGGTTGCTGTTGCTCGAAGAGGGGCATTGCTTTCGTGATCAGGCCCTGTCGTTCTGCAAGATGGGCACCGCCGTCCCACGAGAAGGGCTGGACGGCAGTTCCCTGACCACGCTGGTGCAAATGGTCGGCGCCGGTCTGGGGGTCACGCTGATCCCCGAGATGGCCGTCCCGGTCGAGACACGCTCTGCCGATGTGGCCGTTGCGCGCTTTGCCCAGCCGGAGCCACGGCGCACGATCGGATTGGTCTGGCGCAAGTCCAGCCCTCTGGCCGAGGCCTTTGGTGCGCTGGCGCAAACCGTAAAGGAACTCGCGCCAGCAGACGTGTCATGACGTCGGCGGCCCCGTTTGTCGACCTGTGTTGTCGACCCGTGTTGTTGACCCGTGCTGCCGAACTGTGCCGTCACCCGGTGGGTCAGGACGCCATACGCAGATCGACGCGCGGCTGTGCCGCCAGCCCGTCGTCGATCAGGCTGTTGATCTCGCCCTGCGGAAGGCCCGCCACATCGGCCAGCACCTCTTCGGTGTGCTGTCCGAGAACCGGCGCGGGCTGCGCCGATTGCCGCGCGTGCCCCTCAAAGGAAAAAGGCGTGCCGGGGGTGAGGTAACGCCCGACCCCGGGCTGTTCCACTTCGGAGAACATCGGGTTGGCCGTCGAGAGATCCGGATCCTCTGCGATCGCCTGTGCAAAGCTGCGGAACACCGACCATGTCACGCCACCCTTGTCGAACCGATCCGCAAAATCCGAGACATTGCGCGCCGCGAACCACGGCGCCAGCACGGCGGAAATCTCTGCCCGTGCGGCCCAACGCTCGCCCTCCTTGGACAGATCCCGGCGAAGACGACCGGACAGGTAGGACATGTCCGTCTCTGTCCCCGTCACGCGCATCAGGTTCTTCCACTGCCGTTCGGTCAGCGCGATCACCATGACCCGCTGCCCGTCCGCGCAGACAAAATCCTGCCCGTAGGCGCCATAGAGCGCATTGCCATGCTTTGCGCGGCTTTCACCATTCACCGCGACCTCTGCGATGATGCCCAGATTGCCAAGCATCGCCGCCGCCGCGTCTTTCAGCGTGAGATCCACGAACTGCCCGGCCCCTTTGCGCAGGCGGTGCCGCTCGGCCGCCAAGAGGCCGGAGACCACCATATTCCCGGCGATGCAGTCCCAGGCTGGCAACACGTGGCTGACCGGCTCTGACGCGCCTTTGGCACCGGTCGCCATGGGAAACCCGAGCGAGGGGTTCACCGTGTAGTCCACCGCCGGACGTCCGTGGCGGTCGCCGCGCAGCGACACCATGCACAGGTCCGAACGCCGCGCCTTCAACGTTTCGTAATCGGTCCAGCCCTTTACCGCGAGGTTGGTGATGAACAGGCCCGCATCCTCGCCCGGGGCGCAGATGATCTCTTGGGCGATCTCGCGTCCACGCGGCGTTTTCACGTCCAGCGCAACAGAGCGCTTGCCCTTGTTCATACCCGCCCAGAACAGGCTTTCGCCACTGGCGGTGACTGGCCAGCGGCGGGCATCCATCCCGCCCTGCGGCAGGTCAAAGCGGATCACATCCGCACCCATCTGCGCCAGAGTCATCCCGGCCAGCGGCACCGCCACAAAGGCGGAGCTTTCGACCACGCGCATTCCGTCCAAGATCGTCGTCATGTCGTCCACTCCATTCTGGCTTGCAGCCCAAGATAGTTTTCATCCGTGGCGGTTCCGATCTCGATCGCGCCGCCCTCCGGGTCGAGCGCCCCCAAGAGACGCAAATCCTGATCGTGAAACATCGGGTGCACCACGCGGTACCGGAACCGTTTTGGCCGGCGTCCCGTGCGCCGCACCGCAGCCTCCAGCGCCAGCGTCGCCTGCATCGGGCCATGCACGACGAGGCCGGGGTACTTCTCGACCTGCTGCGCATAGGGCAGGTCGTAGTGGATGCGGTGTGCGTTGTAGGTGGCCGCCGAATAGCGGAACAGCCGGACCTCCCCCATCGCCACGCGTTCGTCGAACATCAGGTCGTCCATGACCGGCACGCGCCGTGGCGGGCGAAACTCTGACGGGATGTCCAGATAGACGATGTTCTGCTCTTCGGTGATGCGACCGCCCCGGCTGCCCACTGTCTCATGGTGCACCGTGACAAAGGCCATGGGCCCGGTCTTGCCGTCCTTGCGGGTCACTGCGCGGATGGTCGAGGTCTTGATCAACGCCTCGCCCACGTGGAGCGTGCCATCGAACCGCACGTCACCGCCAGCCCACATGCGCCGGCGAAACGGCAAGGGCGGCAGAAAGCCGCCAAGCGCCGGATGTCCATCCGCGCCCAGTTCCGCCATGGGCACGAAGTCCGGAAAACCCACCCAATGCCAGAGGCTGGGCAATTCCGTTCCGGGCGGCATGGCGCGCGGCGCCACGTGGCCGTGCCCCAGCGCCGCCCCCAACATCCCCGCCAGATTGGCAGTGACGGCACCGGAACGCTGCTCGCTCCGGCCGACCCAATCCGCGTGGTCCTCTTGCGTGATCACACCGTCCTTCATGCTGCGGCCTTCACATCCAGCAGACGCGCCATCGTCTCGCCCATGGACGAGGGCGTGGGCGCAACCATGATCCCGACCGACGACAGCAGTTCGACCTTCTCCTGAGCGCTTTCTCCGAAGGCAGAGATGATCGCCCCGGCATGGCCCATCTTGCGCCCCTTCGGGGCTGCCAGACCGGCGATATAGGCCGCCACCGGCTTGGTCATGTGATCGCGCACATAGGCGGCGGCCTCGGCTTCTTGCGGGCCGCCGATCTCACCGATCATCATGACCGCATCCGTGTCCGGATCGTTCTCGAAAAGCGCGAGGATATCGCGGAAGGACGAGCCATTGATCGGATCCCCGCCGATCCCGATCGAGGACGACACCCCGATGCCCAGCGCCTGCATCTGGCTTGCCGCCTCATAACCCAGCGTGCCCGAGCGACCCACGATCCCGACGCGCCCGGGCGTATAGATCTGCGGCGGCATGATGCCCATGAACCCCTTCCCGGGGGAGATGATACCCGCGCAATTCGGCCCGATCAGCCGCATCTTGCGGTCGCGCGGATAGCGGCGCAGGAACCGCTTGACCCGGATCATGTCCTGCGCCGGAATGCCGTCGGTCACGCAAACGGCTGTCTTGATGCCTGCATCCGCGGCCTCCATCATGGCATCCGCGGCAAAGGCCGGGGGCACGAACAGCAGTGACGCCTCCGCGCCGGTCTCTTTGACCGCCTCGCGCACCGTGTTGAAGATCGGCCTGTTCAGGACGCTGCTGCCCCCCTTCCCGGGGGTGACACCGGCGACAACCCGTGTGCCGTATTCGATCATCTCCTGTGCGTGGAATTGCCCGATGCGCCCCGAGAGGCCCTGGACGACAACGCGTGTCTCATCTGTGATCAGGATGGCCATGGGATCCTCCTATTCGGCTGCGATGGCGTGGGGGCGCGCAGCCACGGCCTTTTCCGCCGCTTCTGCCAGAGTGTCTGCGCTGATGATCGGCAGGTCGCTGTCCTCGATGATCTTGCGCCCTTCGGTGACATTCGTCCCGGAAAGGCGCACGACCACGGGGACCTCGACGCCGACGTCCTTGAAGGCCTGGATGACCCCCTTGGCGATCCAGTCGCAGCGGTTGATCCCGGCAAAGATGTTCACAAGGATCACCGAGACATTGTCGTCGCTCAACACGGTCCGAAAAGCCTGACAGACCCGCTCCGGCGAGGCGCCACCGCCAATGTCGAGAAAGTTCGCAGGCTCTCCGCCAGCCAGTTGGATCATGTCCATCGAGGCCATCGCCAGACCGGCCCCATTGATGATACAGCCGATGTCCCCATCAAGCCCCACATAGGCGAGGCCGTGGTCACCGGCCTTTGCCTCACGCGGATCTTCCTGCGAGGGGTCCCGCAGGGCGGCAACCTCGGGCCGACGGTAGAGCGCATTGGTGTCAAACGACATCTTGGCATCCAGCGCCACAAGGTCCCCGGCGCCTGTGACGACCAGCGGATTGATCTCGACCATCATCGCGTCAAGGTCTCGGTAGGCTTGATAGCAGGCCGTCAGGAAGGTCACGAATTGACCAACCTGTGGGCCGCTCAGCCCCAGCGCAAAAGCCACTTCGCGGGCCTGGTAGGCCTCAAGTCCCACCGCAGGGTCGATCACGGACCGCACCAGGCTGTCCGGATCTTCCTCTGCCAGTTGCTCGATCTCCATGCCGCCATGCCCGGAGGCGACGATCATGATCCGCTCGCTCTTTCGGTCCAGCACAAAGCCAAGATACAGCTCTTGCGCGATGTCCGAGGCCTCTTCGACCCAAAGCCGAAACACCCCCTTGCCGGTTGCATCGGTCTGCTTGGTCACCAATTGGCGGCCCAGAAGGCCTGCAGCGCATTCGGCAACCTCTGCTTCCGTCCGGCAAAGCTTTACGCCCCCCGCTTCGCCGCGGCCACCAGAGTGCACCTGCGCCTTGACGACCCAGGCAGACCCGCCAAGGCGGCGCGCCTGATAGGCGGCCTGCTCGGGAGAATAGGCAAGACCCCCGCGGGGCACCGGCACGCCGAAACCGGCGAGGATTTCCTTGGCCTGGTGTTCATGAATGTCCATTGTCGTATATCTCCTGCATCAGGGGCACCTTCCGACTTGCGGTGGGTGACCCGAACGGTGTCCCTTGGCGCAGCGGCCTGTAGCGCGGGGTTGACCCCGCGCGGCTTGCTCAGGCCGTCGCCAGCGGTGCGCTTTTGGCAGCGATGGACTCGGCCACGTCGATCACGTTGCGCGCCATTTTTTCGCTCGCCGCGTCGATCATCTTGCCATCGAGGCTGGCCGCGCCCTTGCCTGCGGCCTCCGCGGCCTTGAGTTCCTCGATGATCCGCTCCGCGCGGGACACTTCTGCTTCGGGCGGGGAAAAGACATCGTTGGCCATGGCGATCTGGCTTGGGTGAATGGCCCATTTTCCCTCGCACCCCAGCGCCGCAGCCCGTTTCGCCGCAGCGACAAAGCCCTCCGGATCCGAGAAATCACCAAAGGGCCCATCCACCGCCCGCAACCCATAGGCGCGGCAGGCGATGACCATACGCGTGATGGACGCGTGCCACTGATCGCCCGGGTAGTCCGGGTTCAACCCGCCGATGTTCACCGTGCGCGCCCGCATCGACGCCGCATAATCCGCAACACCGAAGTGAAGGCATTCCAGCCGCCCGCCGAACTGCGCAATCGCTTCTACATTGGCCATGCCAAGCGCCGTCTCGATCAACGCCTCCAGACCAACCCGATGCGTCAGCCCGCAGGCCTGTTCGATTTGGTTCACCATGGCCTCGACCATGTACAGATCGGCGGGCACGCCGACCTTCGGCACCAGAAGCGTGTCGACGTGATCGCCAGCCTGCTCCATGATATCGACCACATCGCGGTACATGTAATGTGTGTCCAGTCCATTGATGCGCACCGAAACGGTCTTGCCCTTTGCACGCCAGTCAATGTCATTGAGCGCATCAATGGCGTTCTTGCGCGCCTGCGGCTTTTCCGGCGGCGCGACGGCATCCTCGAGATCGAGAAACACCACATCCGCTGCGCTGTTGGCCGCCTTCTCGATCATCGCAGGGTTGGAGGCCGGGACCGCCAGTTCAGAGCGGTGCAGCCGTTGCTTGCGCAGGGGGTAAAGACGATGTGACATGGGATGTCCTTTCGGGGTCGTTGGCGCAAACCTGCCCCGCCCGGGGCCCGCAGGCCCCGGTCAGCAGTTTGCGTCTTTAGGGTATTGAGCAGTCGTTGCGCCGCGGGGTCTTGCGCGGTCAGTCCCTCGCCTGATCTTGCAAGTCTATTCCGCGGCGACTCTATTCCGCGGCGACCGCAAAAGCGTCGGGGCTGGCGGCGCTCTGCGCAAACCATTCCGCCGCAGCGGCCACGCCTGCCCCCACCGGCACCTGCGCACCGGCGCGCATCAGCGACAACTCCGCCAGTGACAGCGCGGACAGGGCCATGCCTTCGTTGAAGGAGCCAAGGTGCCCGATGCGGAACACCTTGCCTGCCAACCGGGCAAGCCCCGACCCGAAGGAACAGTTGTAGTCGTCATAGGCGATGCGCATCACGTCACGGGCATCGACGCCTTCCGGCACGCGGATCGCGGACACTGTGTCAGAGTAGTAGCTGCGGTGTTCCGCCACCAGGTCCAGTCCCCAGGCCGCGACACCGCGGCGGATGCCTTCGGCGAGCTGCGCGTGACGGGCAAAGACCTGCTCCAGACCTTCTGCCTCGATCATGTCCAGCGCCGCCCGCAGGCCATGCAGCAGCGGTGTCGGTGGTGTATAAGGGAAGTAGCCGTCCTTGTTAAAGCTGCGCATGTCGGCAAAGTCGTAATAGGCCCGGCGCATGGTCGCGCTCAGCGAGGCCTCCAGCGCCTTTGGGCTGACACCCAGAATGCCCAGCCCCGCCGGCATCATGAGACCCTTCTGGCTGCCTGTCACGGCAAGGTCGACGCCCCATTCGTCCATCCGGAAATCGATGGAACCGATCGACGAGACACCATCTACAAAAAGCAGAGCGTCGTGAAAGCAACTGTCCAGCGCCTGACGCACCGCGGCCACGTCCGACACGACGCCGGTGGCGGTCTCGTTATGCGTGACAAAGACGGCCTTGATCTCGTCGTTCTTGTCGCGACCGAGGATGCGCTCGAATTCCTTGACCGGCGCGCCGGTGCCCCAGGGCAGATCCACCACGATCGGCTCCAGCCCCAGCATCTCTGCCATCTTGACCCAGAGGGTCGAGAACTGCCCGTAGCGCGCCATCAGCACCTTGTCGCCGGGGTTCAGCGTGTTGGTGATCGCCGCTTCCCACGCCGACGTCCCGGATCCCGGGAACAGCATGACCTCACCCGGGGTGGTCTTGAACACGTGCTTCAACCGGTCGAACAGGGGCAGCGTCAGATCGCCAAAATCCGAGGCCCGCATGTCCTGCATGGGCACGTTCATGGCCTGCCGCACGGGCTCTGGCACGTTGGTGGGGCCAGGGATAAACAAGAAGCTTTGACCGGATTGCATGATACGTCCTCCTCAGGTGTTGAGTGGACATTGCCCAATTGCGCGGCAAACAGGAAACGGAACCGGGTCCTGCTGTAAATGCGAGAATTTACAAACCCTCACAATTGTAAATTTGTCAAATATTGTATACTGTCATACACCATGAAAACCTTTGTCGGCCCCCGCCTGCGCCGCTTGCGCGTGGAACACGAACAAACCCAGGTGCAGATGGCACGCGCGCTGGGGATCTCTACCTCTTATGTCAACCTTCTGGAAAAGAACGAAAGATCGGTCTCAGTGCCGGTTCTTCTGAAACTTTTCGAAGCCTATGGCGTCGACTGGCGTGACATTGCCGAAGACGACGACACCGCGGCCCTCGCCGATATCCGCGCTGCCTTGCAGGATCCCTTGTTCGAAGGGGTGCGGCCCGACCTGCCCCAGTTGCGCGCCGCCATGGCGCACAGCCCGGATCTGGCGGCCGCCTTCAGACATCTGCACGGCGCCTACCTTGCGGCGACGGACCAACTGATGTCTCTGGCCAATACCGGCGAAAGCGCATCAACCCTGCTGCCGAGTTCTCCCGAAGCCGTGGTGCACAACTTTTTTCGGCGCAACCACAATCACTTCCCCCGTCTCGAACAGGCGGCCGAAGCGTTTTGGGAAGGCGCCGAGATCGCCACTGATGACCTTTACTTTGCGCTCAAGGCCCGGTTGCGACAGGCCCTCGGCCTGCGTGTGCGGTTGGTCCCGGTGGCCGACATGCCCACCTCTCTGCGGGAGTATGACGAAGACCGCGGCGAAGTGCGCCTGTCCGAAGCATTGGATCATCCCAACCGTGTTTTTCAGCTGGTGCATGTGGCGGGGCTTCTGGAACAGGCCGACCTGCTGGAGGATATCCTGCGCGAGGCCGCGTTTGACGAGCCCAATGGACAGGCGCGCTGCCGCGTGGAGCTTGCGAACTACTTCGCCGCCGCGGTTCTGATGCCCTACGGCGGTTTTCTGGCAGAGGCGCGGGCGTCGAAATACGATTTTGATCACCTCGCGACCCGCTTTGGGGTGAGCTTTGAACAGGCCTGTCACAGGGCCACCACGCTGCAGCGCAGCGGAGCCAAGGGCGTGTCGTTCTTTTTTCTGCGAATCGACAAGGCGGGAAACGTGACGAAGCGATTCAACGCCACGGACTTCCATCTGGCGGAATACGGCGGTGCGTGTCCCCGGCTTGAAGTGCACACATCGTTCCGGGCGCCGGGCCGCATCGTCCCCCAAATGGTGGAGATGCCGGACCGGTCGCAGTTCTTTGTCTTTTCGCGCACGGTGGACCGACCCAGTTTTACCCGCCATGCGCAGGACGTGCGGCTTGCCGTGGCGATGGGCTGCGCAAAGGAAGATGCGGACGCGCTGGGATATGCCGAAACGCTCAACCTTACTGATCCGAAACCGGTCGAGATCGGCATCAACTGCCGGATCTGTCCGCGCGCGAACTGTGACCAGCGGGCGCATCAGGCGCTTGTGTTGTCGACCCCCGTGGACATGGCCCGCAGAGGCGCGACACGCTACGCCACGTGACCGGGCCGCCAACGCCACGGCGTCGCGATCCGGCAGGCCCCAGGGGCGACTTGTCCCATGCAGGGCTGAAAATTGATCCAGGGCGCGGAGGCACCGGTCGTGCCCGGTTGCATTGACAAAGCCGCGCCTCGTCTCGCGCCAGATCATGACATGGACAGCCAATACCGACGAAACCTCTCTGCACAACCAGCGACGCAGATCAGGAAACAGCCCTGAAAAAAGACAAGGCCGCCCCTCGCAGGAGCGGCCTCTCAGGCTGTCAACAACCTGTCTCAGGCAACGAAGAGCGGATCATCGACCGGCGGCGCAAGCAGGTCGAGGCCGACCACCAGCGGATCGTGATCAGAAGATCCGTAGACATTCGGCGCGTAGAAGGCCGGGTCAGTGAAGGTCGTATCATAGCGGAACAAGTCCGGCTCATCGGCGTTGATATGCCATTCAAAGACATCCGCCACAGCCCCCGCAAAGTCATCCGACACAAAGGCCTGATCCAGCGCGCCCTGCTGCCCGTCAAAGACAAAGCTGTAAGCATCATCGGTGCTGCCATCGAACAGGGGATCGCCATTCACATCCGTCCCGTTGAAGGCCAGCAGATCCTCGAAAAGCGGGTCCCCAGTGACGGCATCCGTGGCCTCGCTGAAGACCTGCACAGGGTCCTCTTTGCTATAGGCGTTGAAGTCACCCATGACGATGTAGCTGCCGTTCGACACGCCCGTGCCTGTGTAGTAGTCCCCCGACAAGGGATCGACATTGCCAAGATCGGACGGGTCGCCACCTTCGAGCCAGTACAGAAGCTGTTCTGCCGCACCGGTCCGCGCCGCGTTCCAATTGCCCTGCCCGTCACCCTGATCAGCATTCGCACCCGTCCCGGTGCCGCCTTTTGACTTGAAGTGCACAGAGGCAACGGTGAAGTCGCTGGACCCGTCGGAGAATGTCGCCGCCGTCACCGGACGGTTCAGCTGACCGGTGCTATGGGACGAGTCGTCAAAGACGTGGAAGTCGCTTTCGACCAGTTGCAAGGAGGCGCTGTTGTACAGCAGGCCCGTCGTAATGGCATCTGTGCCGATCTGGCTGATCTCGTTGAACTGGTCATCGTAGTAACGCACGAAAATCCAGTCATGGAAGGGGCTGCCCTCGGATGGATCGGCGATGAACCCTTCCTCAAAGGCCCATTGATCCGCCGCGTCCTGCAGCGCCATCGAGAGCGCTATTCCGGCGGTGCTGCTGTTCTCGATCTCTTGCAGGGCCAGAACTTCCGCCCCTGTCTGCAGCATGGCCTGCACCAGCTTGTCCTGCTGGCGCTGCAATTCGGTTGCGTCGTCGGCGCCGCGCTCCTGACCCGCAGGGTTGGTGGCACCATTGTCGGTGGGTGTGTCAAAGTAGTTCAGCACATTGAACGAAGCGACCTGAACGCTGCCCCCCACGTTCGGGGCATCCGGGCGGGCACCCCCGTTCGTCGCCTCGTCGATCTGGAACATCGCATCCGGCTGCACCCGGAAATCGCCAAACCCATAGTCCAGCACCCCGGTGATCGGGGCGGTGAACTCTGTCCCGATGCGGAAGGTCGCACCGCTGTCATCAAAGCTGTCACTGCTGTCGAGATAGCCGTTGCCGTTGTCGCCCACCGTGGTGTTCGGGACAAAGGTGAAGGCGGTCGGGTTCTGGACCGTGTCGTTGTCGTCGATGAGCAGACTGGCGTTTGCATTGGCCTGAACTTCGGCCTGAACCTGCGCCTGTTGGGTCTGTGCATCATAGAGCTGTGTCGGCTGGACCTGCTCACCGGCAGAGACCCAGAATTCACCAAAACGGTCAAAGTTGAAGTTGGTGATGACCTGCAGCGCCTCGTCGGTGCCGCTGTCGACCGCCACGCGCATCCCTTCGAGCGCCTCGAAGTCGATGGCCGATGCCGGATCCAGACTGATCGTGGTATAAGCCGGCAGGGTATTGCCAACCGTCAGCCCGGTGATCTGGGTCGCTGTGATCTGGGTTTCGCCAGAGAATTCGGACACGGTGCCGGTGACCGACACCCCATCGCCGATGTCCGGGATTGTCAGCCCAGTGGTATAGACATAGATCCCTTCGGAGGTGGTGCTCATCGCGTCATAATCGGCCTCTTCCTCTTGCAGGAAGAACCCGGTCGAATTCACATAGGTGACGATCGCATTCACCGAAACGGTCTGGCCCTCCATCGGCGAGACGGAGCCGGTGCCCTGAATCGAGGAAATCAGCGTCGCCGTTACAACCGGATCGTCGACAACCGGGTCGTCATCACAAACCACATTGGCCACGCCCGGGGTGTCATCCATCGGCTCACACCAGCTGCCATCCTCCTGACGCTGCAGCGAGAAACCGACGCTGGTGCTCGATGTCTCTGACACACCGATGTCCGTGGACGTCACGCCGTTGGCAATGCCATTGGTTGCGGTGAAGATGCCTTCGTAGCTCAGGAACTCTGTGACCACATTGGCGTTGGACAATGCCACGCCATCCGGCGCCCCATTCTGGATGCCGGAGATGGAGACCACGTAGTAGTCATAGGTGCCATCGGTCGTTGGGGTGATCGCGCTCAGGGTAGAGCTGTTGTAGACCTCCCCATTGTTCCCGTTGTACAGTTCCAGCACCATGTCGGAGACATCCGCGCCTGTATTTGTGCGGATCTCGACGAACTCGCCCACATCGCTGCCATCATTGTCGTAGTGGATCTCGTTGATCCGCGCGTCGGCGATTGGCGAGATGACTGCGTTGGCCGCCCCCGGGGTGTTCAGCGCCTCCCCCACATCGGGCGAGCCGGGGTCCAGCGACGGGATGCCAGCGCCGTCAAAATCGTTTCTGACCCAGTCAGCCGCACTGGAGGTGTTGGTGCCATCGGGGATCCGTGACGCCCCGCCCACTGTAAACCCGACGCTGTCAAAGTCACGCGTCAGCACCGTTGGCGCATAAGTCAGATCGTTGCCACCGCCATCGTTCACCGCCACGGTGTCCACGACCCGCGTCCACGGCATGGTGCCGTCGTAGACACCATCGTCGTTTACGTCCAGATCGGTGCCGGTGGCCCCGGTGAAGCCTTCGACCAGCACAAAGGTCTGGGTGCCGTTTTCCAGCTGATTGTTGAGCGCGCCGGTTGTCCAATAGCCTTCGGCATTGGTGGTGCCCAACGTGTAGGCGCGGTCGATGGTGCCCGGCGCGGTGCTGTCGCCTTCGATCACCAACAGGGTGAAACCGGAGTAATCCGCGTTCGCATCACCTTTGATCTCGACGAACTCTTCGGTATCGGTCGAGGTGTGGTTGGCCACAAATTCGTTGATGATCGGATCCGCGGGCGCGACCGATGCGTCAACGAGGCTCTCGTTCACCGTCCCGAAGTTGGTCGTCAGGGTCGGATCACTGTTGAAATCGCCCGGCGCATAGACCGTACCGTCCTGGGACTGGATGTCGGTGTCGGAGCCGAGCACGATCAGGGAGTAGAGATCGTTCGTCACGCCATCGCGAAAGATCCGCTCTGCTTCGCTATTGTTAGAGGTTGCACCGCGATGATACGGCAGGTCGATGCCACCCAGAGCCGCGCCGTAGAGCGTGCCAAGGTCTGAGACACTGTCCGCAAGGCCGATGGCATCATAGACGTGGAACCCCGGGGTAAAGGCCATGTCGATGACCCCGTCGTTATTGGTGTCGACATCCATGCCAATGAGGCTGGAATCGCCATCGTTTGACAGCACCAGCGTAAAGCTGGGGTTTTCATAGTCCGGGATCTCTACTGTCAGCAGGCCGTTCGAGTCGAACACGCCAGACACCTGCGCGGCGCTGTCGATGACACCGGGATTGGCCCCTGAATCGCCTTCGATGGTCGACAACCAGCCCGAAAAGAACGTGCCTGCGGTGCCCTTCAGCTCGATGTTCTGGGGGTCGGGATCGCCACCCGCCGGGTTCGCGGCGAATTCATTGATCAAAACGGTGTCCGGTCCATCGACGTTGACCGTGATACCCCCCTCGGCTGAACCGCCAACGCCGTCACCTATTATGTAGGTGAAGGTTTCAGTGCCGGAGAAGCCGGGATCCGGGATATAGACGACGACATCATCCGAGGGATCATCCGTGGTCTTGTCGTCAACAAATGCCAACCCGTTGGTTGGGGTGGCGACCTCGACGATCGTCAGCGTGTCGCCATCCGCGTCGGTGTCACCATCCAGAACGTCAATCTCGATGCCGACACCAAAAGAGGTCGTTGCCGTGTCAGCATCGGCAATCGGATCGTCGTTGACGAGGCGCTCGACCTCCACCCGGTTGTCGTCATAGGTTGTGGTGCGCTCAAAGGGTTCGCCGTCGCGGTAGGTTGTGACGATCATCGACCACGGGTTGCCCGGCGCGGCGTCCGTATCGACCAGAGTGACCTGAAGGATCTCTCCGGAGGCGCCGTATTGGGTGATCTCCCGCGTGCCATCGTCAAACAGCCTGCTTTCCCCGACAAGCGCGCCCGTTGCGTCGAATGTCTCGGTGATTTCCTGCCAGGGCTTGTCCGTGCCTCCGGAACTCTGATCCGAGCGCAAGCGCACCGACAGCAAACCCGCGTCATAGGTTTCGGACACGAGAACGCCGTCGTCGAAATAGGTGTCTTTCTGCACCAGCGCGCCCGAGCTGTCGTACTCGCTGTCGGACGTGCTCCAGGGCCGGACACCATCGACGTCCAACAAGGCGAGCAAGCTCACCGAGCCGTTGATGTCGAACATCTTGCTCACCCCGACGCCTTCGTCGGTCAGCAGGGTTTCCTCGGTCAGGCGGCCTTCACTGTCAAAGTCAAGGCGGCGCGTCTCCCAGTTCGGGTTCGCGTCCTGCGGATCCGTCTGTTCCTGGATGCGCAGCACGCCGTCGGTGAAATGCTCTGTTCTGACGATGCCGTCGTCCTGTTCGGTCACACGCGTTATCAGCACGCCACCCGCGTCAAAGGTCTCGCGAAGGGTGGTCCAGCTTTCGGCCCCGCCGGCAGGCGAGGTGGAGAGGTCTTCCTTGAAGCGTTCGGTGATCACGCCGTTGGTGACCGTCTCGGTGATCCGAACCCCGTCGCTCTGGACCTTGACCTGTCGCGTCACGGCGCCGGTGCCGTCCAGATCGCGAGAGATTTCGGTCCAGCCATGCGCGCCGCTGCTGTCTTCGATGGCAACCCGGCTCAACATGCCGCTCGTAAACGTGTTGGCGATGACGGTCCCATCGTCCCGTGTCACCGTTTCCGACAAGAGCACGCCAGCGTCGTCAAACACCTCGACCCGCGTGTCCACATCAAAGGCATTGACGTTGCCCGCGTCGGTATACTCCCGGCGGACCACCACGCCGTTCGCGTTAAAGGTTTCCTTGCGGTCGCTGCCATCGTCCAGCACCACGGTCTTTTCCAGCAAGACACCGGTCGGCGAAAACACCTCCGCGACCGATGACCAAGGCTGTGCACCCCCCGCCCCGGCCCCAAGGTCTACGCGGTCCCGCGCAACCACCACGCCACCGACCACGGTTTCGGTGATCCGCACGCCGTTGTCGAAATCAGTAACCCGTCCGGTCACTGCACCGCTGTCATCGCGCGTGACAGCGCGCGTGGTCCAAGCCTTGGAGGCGTTTGTGTCGGTGAAAACGGTCGTCGTCGGCATCTGAAAAGTCCATTCTGTCTTTGTCTACAATAGGTTGCTGAGAAATCCGGTCCATTCCCCAAACAACCCGGGAGGCGCGCTGGAAAAAGCGCGCCTTACTCATTTTGCGATACCGGGGATTTGTGACAGACCGACGAAAATTAGCAATTTGTTAACGCCGAAAAGCGTCAGATCAAGCACCGGGATGCCTCGATTTGCGCCGACGCGGAAAGACCCCATGGCAAAGACCCCGAGGCTTTGCGCTCAGCCAGCAGGCAGGGCTAGCCGGGGTTGCGCTCCGCCCAGCCGGCAAAGATCTTCTCAAGGGCGACCACCACGTAATAAAGTACGATCCCGAGAAAGCCCAAGGCGATCAGGACAGCGAACATCAGCGGGTAATCGGAATTCGTCTTGCCGCTGTCGAACAGATGCCCCAGCCCCCGCCCATGGGGCGAGACGATCTCCATCAGGTTGGTGCCGATGAAGGCCAGCGTCACCGACACTTTCAACGCGCCAAAGAATTCGGGCAGGGTCTTGGGCAGCGCGATCTTCCAGAAGATCGTGGTCTGCGACGCCCCGAGAGACCGCAGGATGTCGCGATACTCCGGCTCCAGCGTGCTCAGCCCGATAGAGATGGACACGGCAATCGGGAAGAAGGAAATCATGAAGGCGATCAAGACGGTGTTGAAATCATGCGCCCCCACGAACATCAGCGCGATGATCGGCACAACAGTGGCCTTCGGGATCGCGTTGAACCCCACCAGCAAAGGGTAAAGCGCATCGCGCATCACGCGCGAAAAGCCCATGACCATGCCGATCAGAACGCCAACGACAATCGCCAGCAACAGCCCCACGACCGTGCGCCACAGGGTCTGCCATCCATAGATAAAGAACAGCTCCCAATAGCGGGCATAGGCCGGCACAAGGTCAGAAGGCGAGGCCATCTTGTAGTTGGGCCAGTCATTGACCCAGACCAGCCACTCCCAGAACAGCAAAAAGACGACGATGGCGATCAGCGGTGTCGCGATCTGGCTGAGCTTCATGGATCCTGTCTTTCCCTGTCATCATGCAATGTGGATGCGCCGGTGATCCTCTGGGCTGCACGCCGCGCACCCACATACCGGGTTGAGATGATCCGGGTCGCAACGATCCGGCCCCCCGAACGGTGGCCAAGAGGCCCCGTCATGCCGCGTCCTCAGCCGGGGCACGCCCCTGCGCAATTTCGATCTGGTGGCGCAGGATGGCCAGCATCTCTGCCGCTTCGGGCGTATAAAGGTGATCAAGGTTGCGCGGGCCAATGTCCGGCACCTCCAGCACGTATTGCGTGCGCGCGGGACGTCCGGACAGGACAACCACCTTGTCAGCAAGAAAGATCGACTCCCGCAGATCATGCGTGATCAACACGCCGGTAAAGGGCTCTTTCTCCTTTACCCTGTGCATGGTCTGCCAAAGGTCCTCGCGGGTAAAGGCATCCAGCGCCCCGAACGGTTCATCAAGGATCAAGACCTCGGGCTGATGCACCAAAGCCCGGCAAAGCGACGCGCGCTGCCGCATCCCCCCTGACAACTCCGACGGACGTTTGTCCTCGAACCCCTCCAACCCCACAAGGTTCAAAAGATTGCGCGCGCGGTCTTCCTGCGCCTTTCGCGACAGCGTGGTGGGCACGATTTCCAACGGCAGGATCACGTTCTTCAGGATGCTCCGCCACTCCAGCAGCACAGGGTTCTGAAACGCCATGCCAACGGTGCTGCGCGGCCCCTTGACGCGTTCGCCGTGCAGCTTGACCTCCCCCTTGTCGGGCTTCATCAAACCCGCCACCAGCTTGGTAAGGGTCGATTTTCCGCAGCCCGAAGGGCCGACAACCGCGCAAAAGCCGCCCTCAGGCACGGTCACATCCAACCCGTTCAGCACCGGCAAGGGCCCGTTCTGGGTCTGATAGGTGTGATGCACGTCTTTGATTTCGATGAGGTCGGTCATGGGATCCCGGAATTGTAGCGCCAGACGAGAGCCGCCCGGACGGGGTGCGGGTCGGCGGGTGGGCGACGGCGCTTGCGCCGAGTGCCTCCCGCCGACCCGCCGAAACGATCACTCCAGCGAGAACCCGCCCTCGGGCAGGTAGGCGTCGGTGAAATAGGCACCGGCATCGGGCGCATTCTGGAACTCGTATGTCAGCTTGATCTGCTCCAGCGCATTGTCAAAGCGCGCGGCATCAATCCCACCCATACCATTCGCCATGGTGTAATCCGTGACCACATTGGCGTCGATGGCCAACTGCAGGCGCCGCTCTTCGAGGCCCGCGTCCGCAGCCGGGTTGCGCTCGACAAGGCTTTCGATGGAGGCGGCCGGATCCGCGATGGCATCTTTCCAGCCCATCGCCACAGCCCCGAGGAAGGCCGAAACCGCCTCGCCGTTTTCCGCCGCAAACTCCGTATTCACGATGATCGCATTGCCATAGAGATCAACGCCGTAATCCGCCATCAGGATCGTCGAGATGTCATCCTCGGGCACGCCCAGACGCACGAGGTTCAGATACGACGAAAAGGAAAAGCCCGTGATCGCCGCGACCTTGCCCTCGGCCAGCATCGGCTCGCGCGTCGGAAAGCCCACCGGCTCAACGGTGATCGCATCGGTGTCGAGCTCGTTTTCCAGCGCAAAGATCGGGAACTGCGCCCAGGCACCATCGGGCGGCGGCGCACCCAGCACCTTGCCCTGCAGATCGGCAGGCACTTCGACCCCCAGCGACTTGCGGCCCACAACGGCGAAGGGCGGCTTGTCATAGACCATCATGATGGCCGTAACCGGCGCACCCGGGTTCTGGTCAAGGAACTTGATCAGCGAGTTGATATCGGCAAACCCGATCGGAAAGGCGCCGGTGGCCACTTTCGGGATCGCGTCCAGCGACCCCTGCCCGGCGGAGATTTCCACCGAAAGGCCCGCATCGCTGAAATAGCCCTTGTCGATGGCCGTGAAATAAGGTGCCGCAGGCCCCTCGAATTTCCAGTCCAGCGCAAAAGGCATGTCGGTCTCAGCCGCAGCCGATGTGGCGAGCGCAAGGCCAACAAAGCCCAGTAGGTGTTTCGGATACATGATGTCTCTCCCTGTCTGACGGTCTCTTGCCGCACGGTCTTTTTCACAGTGGCAGGGACAAGCCCCACGCGGTGGCCCGGGCCCCTGCCCGCCCCATGCAACGCTGTTTTCTATGCAAAACCACCGACTTTGCTACATTTTTGAACTTTAGCTGCACGATCAGGCAACACAAGTCCCAAGCCCACCGCGCAAAGCGCAGATGTCGAGATTCCTGTCCCGATGCCCAAGGACTGACCAGAGCACTTCCCCCCAAAAGCACTCCCCCCAGAGCACTAACCCAAGGTATAGCCGTCTACGCATCTGCCGCGCCCGGGGGGCCCTGCATTCGGTTAGGTTGCGAACATCCGCAAACATTGGACCCGGACATGCAAATTCATCACGAACGACCCGACGAGCGACTGGCGTACCCCGTACGCGCGCCCCTGCAACTGGAGTTGCGGACCGGTGAAATCGTGACAATCCCGGAATGGTCTCTCGAAGGCTTTGTTTTTCCTGGAAAACCCGACCTTGTGCCCAGTGAGGGCATCCTGTCCATTCCCTTTCAGGGTGTCGATATCCGCTTTGACGTGCGCTTTGGCGACGCGCAAAAGGATGGCTTTCTGAGATTCGACGATCTGACCGGTCGGCAACGCGAAACCCTTGCGCTGTTTTACCGGTCGCTCCTGACCGGGCGCATGGCCCAGACCGGCGAGATCATCACCAGCCTCGACACGCCGGTCGACCTCGTGCCCATGGGCGAAACCGAGGAAGAGACCGCCGTCGCCACCGAAGGCAAGCCGCCACGGATCTTTCGGGTGATCAAGCAGGTCGTGATCTACCTTGTGCTTGCGGCACTGGTGTTCACCACCATCGGCGACGCGATCTGGAACAAGGCCACCACCGTACAACTGCACCAGGCGCGCATCACCGCCCCGATGATTTCCCATCCCATGGCCCGCGAAGGCTATGTGAACAAGATCAAGGTTGCCCCCGGCGACTCCGTCCGCATGGGCGACGTGCTGGTGGTCATGTCCAACCCTGCCTCGGCGCGGTCACTGGCCGATGTCCGCAGCCGCATCTCTGCAGGCGATCGCCGCCTGAAGGAAGCCCGCCTGCGTCTCGACCGCATCGAGACCCGGATCGCATCCATGCGCGCAGATCTCACCGCCCGGATCACGAAGCTGGAACAAGGCAGCCCCGAAGGCGCATCCGAGACGCCCGCGCTGCGGGTAGCCCATGACCGTCGCGACGATTTCGACGCGGAACTCCTGCCCGAAGCGCAGCCGCTCTTCGAGACGCGCGCCGCGATCCAACGCGAAGTGGACACGCTCGACGACACGGTCCGACGGCTGCGCCGCGAACGCGGCGTGTTGCGCGACGCAGAAGAAGCCGTGAACATCCGCGCCGCCGCGGATGGCGTGGTCACAGAGATCCACGTGACCAAACACCAGTTCGTCGCCCGCGGCACGCCGGTGCTCGATATCGAAGAAAACACCCCGCGCTATGCGGTTGGCTGGGCCAAGCCCGAGCTTGCCGCGGCGCTCTATCCCGGCATGCCGGTTCGGGCCCGTGTCAACGTCGGCGCCACCGCCCGCACCCTTGACGCGGAAATCATCCGTGTCACCGCCGGCATCGACGAGGACCGCGGCAACACGTTTGGCGTCCTGCTCGACGTGCGCTTTCCCGGCATGACGCTTGCCGAAAGCCGCGAAACGCTCTTGCACGGCGCCCCGGTCGAGATGCACGCCCTGCGCCCCACTTTCCTCGACTGGTTCAAGGGTTAAGCCATGTACGCTCCCGAGTCCGAATATGCCTTTGACAAGGACCTGACCGTCCGGCTGGCCCCCTTCAAGGAGCCCGCACCAACCGGGCTAAAGAAATGGGCCCTGCACCAAATCGTGGCGATGGCGGTGATGGTGACCGTGCTCGTCTGGATGCTGATGCATTTGCCCAACCGCTTCTTGCAGCCGGACACGCTGCACCTGACCGTGGTTCTGGGCAGCCTTGGCATCTGGCGGTTCGGCTGGTGGTTCACCCATTCCATTCGAGCGGATTACTACCGTCGGTTCAAATGGCCGCCGATGCGCGCCAAGGCCCGCGCCGTCTGGCAAGAGGGATGGCGGCCGGGCCGGGTGCACATCCAGATGACCACCTATTACGAAGAAGCGGCAATCACCAAACGGGTGATCGGCTCCATCCTCGGGCAGATCCGCCGCGAACGGATCCCCACGACGCTGTATATCGGCACCGGCTCTGCCTACGACGAGCTGATCATTCGCGAATTTGTCGAGACACACGCGCAGGACATTCCCGACGACCTCGCCAAGCTGGTCTTTATCCGCCAGAACCAGCCCGGCAAACGCATGGCCATCGGCCTGATCCTGCGCGCCATCAACCGCGGTGGTGTGGACCCCAACGATCTCGTCATCTTTATGGACGGGGATGCGCTCTATGGCGAAGACGTCATGGAAAAGACCCTGTCGATGTTCGGCGCCGACCCGGACCTGCAGGCGTTGACCACCGACGAAGAAGTCATCTGCTACGGTCCGAAATGGATCGCCAACTGGCTGGACATGCGGTTCGCTCAGCGTCGTCTCGCGATGCAAAGCCATGCCTGTTCTGACAAGGTGCTGACTTTGACCGGCCGGATGAGCGTCTTTCGCGCCCAGCACATGTTGTCCGAACGTTTCATCCGCACGATCGAGGCGGACCATCTGGACCATTGGCTCTGGGGTCGGTTCCGGTTCCTGTCCGGCGACGACAAATCGACCTGGTATCACATGCTGACCCGCGGCGCGAAGATGACCTATGTGCCCGACGCGACCGTTTTCACCATCGAAGTGATCAAGGAAAACGGCCTTGGCCGGATGATCCAGAACTTTCGCCGCTGGTCCGGCAACATGCTGCGCAACGGCGCGCGCGCCATCGCCCTCGGGCCGCGGCAGGTCAAACCGTTCATCTGGTGGTGCGTGGTCGATCAGCGGATCGCCATGTGGACCATGCTGGTGAGCCCGATCCTGACGATCTTTGCCAGCTTCATCGAACCGGCCTACCTTGCCTCGGCGGTGATCTGGGTCGTGTTTTCGCGCGTCACCCTGTGCATGTTCCTGTACCGCTACAGCCGCAAGATTGACCTGAGCTGGCCGTTCATCCTGTACCTGAACCAGGTGATCAATGCCTCGGTGAAGGTCTTCATGATCTTTCACCTGTCCAAGCAGAAATGGTCCAACCGCGGCAACCAGAGCGCAGGCGGCGGGGCCGGATTTATGGCGCAGGTGCAAAACGGCATGGCAAAGTTCCAGCTGGTCACCGCGGTTTGCGCATTCTTCACCTTGCTGGCGATCTATGCGGGCGTGATGCCTCTGCCCCGTTGGTTGTGAGGCCTGTCGCCTGATCCGTGAGGTTTGGGCCGACGCATCTGCGCGGCGATCTACCAGACCATCGGCTCAACGACACAGGCGTCAATCCGAGCCACATTTGTTTTCAGCATCTACAGCCTTCGACCGTGAAGCCCCAGGCACCAGCCCGCGCCCAGGCGTGGGCTTTGGTCGTTGGCGCCGTCGCCCTCAGACATCGCCTGCTTTTGTTTGTTCCGGGTGAGGGAGGCCTCGTGATCGTCAACCTCCCTCAGCCCCGGCCTGAGCGCCACAGGAACCCCGTCGATTCGTCGGACACAAACCCCGTTCAACCGCTGGGCCACACCCTTCAATCGCAGGCCTCTGCGCGGCCCCAAAGAATCCTACCGCATCAGACAAGACCAACTGACGGACCGCATAGCCGCCTCTACCAAAGGATAGCCCGGCTGACCCTCCGGGCACCCGCGCTGGCCTCCCGCACAGCCGACAGCTCGGGTCACGTGGCGTAACCTTTGGTCAGATCATAACAATACGCGGTGACATCCCAAGGACTTGACCATGACCATCCAGACCCTTCCCAAGCAGCCCGCGACGCCCGTCAATCTTACTGACGCGCCGTCTTCGTCCGAGCCACAGCGCCACATGCGCCCCTGGGGCAACTACGCCTCGCTGGATCTTGGCCAGCGCTACCAGGTGAAGCGCATCGAAGTGACCCCGGGCGGCCGTCTCAGCCTGCAGTCCCATGTGCACCGTGCCGAACACTGGATCGTCGTCTCCGGCACCGCCACGGTGACCGTCGGCGAAAAGCGCCAGCTGCTGGCGGAAAACGAAAGCGTCTATATTCCGCTGGGCGCCATCCACCGCCTCGAAAACGAAGGCCAGGTGCCGCTGGTACTGATCGAAGTGCAGACCGGCAGCTACTTCGGCGAAGATGACATTACCCGCTACGAAGACATCTACGGGCGCAACTAACCACCACTCACGCGTCTACCCCCGACTGCCGCTCACCCCCCAAACCGACGGCAGTCGCTCGGCCCGCAGCACAATTTCGTGCTGCGGGTCTTTTTCGTTTCAACGCATGGCCTTTGTCGCGAATTGCCCGGTCAAGACGCTGTCGCGCCGGGCCGATCTGAGGCGGCTCACTGGCGACATGGCATCCGATCGCGCAAACCCGCCCTGCATCGGCGTTGCGATGCCGTTTTTCCCCTAACCGAACCCGCAACTCAGCATCCGAGCGGCCCAATCAACACGGCCAGCCGACCTGTTCCCCCAGGGTG
>JBELMB010000022.1:0-22192 GCA_042088665.1 Sagittula sp. | reverse complement strand
GCAAGCGATTCCGCCTCTTGAGCCGATTCTTGGACCGCGCGCGAAGTGGCGAGCCGCCCCGGTCATTCTTCACATCACCAACCCAGACGCAGGTTCTGCTGGTGACAGGGCACATTGGTGGTGCGTCGCGCGCTCGACCGGCTCGCCCTGCATGGCCCTCGGAGACCGCGCTTATCCTTCGGGATAGTCCGGACGCCTTTAGTGGCCGCCGTTTATACCTTGGCCAGAAACATACGTATTACCAATCCCTTAAACCTCCTCTCAGCAAACGCCCAACACCTTCCGAGAGGATCAGGAAAATGAACGCAATCACGCCCTTCACCACTTCAGCAACGCTCACGTCGCAGGCGGCCCTCTTTGCACCGCTGCACCAGGTCGACACCCTCCCGGCAATTTCCGTCGTGGGCCTGGGGTATGTCGGCGCGGTGTCCTGCGCTTGCCTGTCCAGCCTCGGCCACCGCGTTGTCGGTGTCGACATTGACGACGCCAAGGTGGCAGACATCGCCGCCGGACGCTCCCCGATCCACGAAAAGGATCTTGGCCGTTTGTTGCGCGAAGGCGTGGACGCCGGTCTGCTGAGCGCCACACGTGATCTGGCCGACGCCGTGCGCGACACCGATGTGACCTTTGTCTCGGTCGGCACGCCCACCGCACCGGACGGTGGCTGCGACTACCGCTACATCGAATCCGCCGCCCGCACGATGGGTGAAGGCCTTGCCACCAAAGACGATTTCCACATCTTCGTGATGCGCTGCTCGATCCCGCCGGGCACCACACTGGCCGTCATGGCACCGATCCTCGAAGAGGTTTCCGGCAAGGTGCTGGGCACTGATTTCGGCATCGCGTTCAACCCCGAATTCCTGCGCGAAGGCGTGGCCGTGGCCGATTTTCACGAGCCGCCGAAGACCGTGATCGGCGCCACCTGCGAGCGCACCGGCAACACCCTGCGCCAGATCTACGCGCCGGTCGATGATGCCCCCATCGTGACCTCCATCGAGACCGCCGAAATGGTCAAATATGTCGACAACGTCTGGCACGCCACAAAGGTCTGCTTTGCCAACGAAGTGGGCCGCCTGTCAAAGTCTCAATCCGTCGATGGCTCTGAAGTCATGGAGATTTTCTGCAAGGACGAAAAGCTGAACCTGTCGCCCTACTACCTCAAGCCCGGCTTTGCCTATGGTGGCTCCTGCCTGCCCAAGGAAGTCCGCGCCGTCAGCCATATCGCGCAAAAGGCTGGTGTTGACCTGCCCTTGATCGGTGGGCTGGAACGCTCCAACCGCGAGCAGATGGACCGTGCCACCGAGATGGTGCGCGAAACCGGCGCTCAGCGCGTCTGTGTCCTTGGTCTGGCGTTCAAGCCCGGCACCGACGACCTGCGCGAAAGCCCGATCCTCGAAGTGCTGGCAGACCTGTGCGGCGACGGGCTGGACATCACGGCCCATGACCCGGCCATCACCCGTGACACAAACATCAAAGGCCAGCTGGCCTATGTGGCGCACGCCAGCCAGGGCCTTGGGTCCCTCGCCGAAGCACTGCCCGGCATGATCGCCTCTTCGGCCTGCGCGGCCCGTGACGGTGCCGACGTGGTCGTCCTCACCCAGTCGAGCCCGCTCTACAAGGCAGAAGCCGAGGCCGCGATGGCCGCAGGCGTGCCGGTGATTGACCTGTGTCGCGCCTTCAAGACCACGCCGGCAACACCGCTTTACCACGGCATCGGCTGGTAATCCCCCGGGGCGCGCCCCCGCGCCCTTCCTTCTCTCCCTTCTGTTCAGGAAGCAAACATGCCCAGGATACCAACCCTGGTCGGCTCAGACCAACACGACGTTCTGACCGGCCAATCCCCCACTGAATTCGTCGTCGGCCTTGCCGGTGACGACACGATCACAACCGGCTCTGGCGCCGATATGGTCTTTGGCGATTTTGTCAGCGAAAACATGCTGCAAACCCCCGAAGGCGCGCTCAGCTTCGGACAATACGCCGCCCAGGGCGACTGGACCGTCAGCGAGGACGACGAAGGCCGGTCACAGATGTCCCAGACCGTCGAGACCTCCGCCGGGGCGCATTACGAAATCAGCTTCGAGCTGGCGGCAAACCATGCCTCCGGTGCGGTATCCGGTGCTCTGGATGTGCTCTGGAACGGCACTGTCATCGGCAGCGTGGACACCTCTTCGGCAATCTTTGCCAGCCAGATCCTGAGCTTTGTCGGCACCGGCGGTGCAGGCGAACTGACCTTCAGAGCCAGACCCAGCGAGGCCACGGAAGGCCCGGAGATCCACACATCCGGCCCGATCTTCTGGTACGAAAAGAGCGTCTCCATCGGTGGGTCCGACGTGACGGTGCAGGCCTTTGCCGAAGGTCAGAACACGATCTACCAGGTGCTGAACGGTCAGTTGCACGCCTATGATCCCATCGCGGAGACCTATACCCCCGCGGGTGCCGCGGCGACTGTCGTGACCAACTGCATCGGCTTCAACCAGGAAGACGACCTGATCTACGGCATCGCCGTCGCCAATGGCGTCGATTCCCGCGGCAATGCCGTGGCGCAGTCTGACCTCGTGATGATCGACGCAGGCGGCTATGCCTACCGGGTCGGTGAGACACCCTACCGGTCGTGGACCGGTGACTTTGACGCCGCGGGCAACCTCTGGGCTTTCCAGTCGAGCATGGACCGTTTGACCATGATCGACGTCAGCGACCGCGACGCCGAGGGCAATCCGCGCACGGAGACCTTCAAGTTTCCGAGCTCGATGATCACCGACCAGGTCTGGGACGTGGCCTTTGATACCGCAACGCAAAGCTTTTACGGGCTTGTGCGCCCCCGGCGCGAAGGCGAAGACGCCAAACTGATGAAGATCGACATCTCCGAAGTGGCGAACGGTGGCCTGCCGGAGTTCTCGGTAATCCCGGTGACCGCAACAGAGATCGACGGGGTCGAAGTGCCCGGCGTGCCGGCCATCACCTTTGGCGCCTTCGTGATCGATGGTGACGGCAACTTTTACGCCGGTGGCAACGGCGGCGACCACGACATGAATGACAACACCCGCTCATCCGGCGGCATCTACCGTGTCAAAGTGGACCCGGACGGCGAAGAGGCCCAGCTGGTCCTGGCAGCCGCTGCACCCAAATCCTACAGCAATGACGGGGCGGTAGATCCGAGGGCCATGGACCCTTTTGCCGAACCAGATCCTGCAGCGCTGGTCCTGTTACGGGGACCGGAACTGACCTCGGTGCCGGATCCGGCGCAGACGTACGACGACCTGATCGAGACAGCCGCGGGTGCGGATTCGGTGGAAGCGGGCTACGGCGCGGATACGGTCATCGGCGCGGGCCGTGGCGACAGCCTGAGTGGCGGCGAGGGGAACGATCACCTCTACGGGGGGGCTGGTCCGGATGCGAACGGCACTCTGCTGTCGAGCTACGACGCGGCAGGCCTGCGCTACGCCCCTGACGGCACGCTTTTGCCCGAGAACGACGACCTGTTGCAGGGCAACGCCGGGGACGATTATCTCAGCGGCGCGGCCGGACATGACACACTCGAAGGCGGCACCGGCGTGGACACGCTCGTTGGCGGCACCGGGCACGATGTGATGACCGGTGGCGAAGGCGCGGATGAACTGTCCGGCGGGTCTGAAGACGACAACCTGTCGGGCAATGCCGGGGCGGATACGCTTCTGGGTGGACAGGGTGACGACACGCTGAACGGTGGCGCGGACGATGATGCGCTCAGCGGCAACAGCGGCGATGACCTGATGTCTGGCGAGAGTGGCAACGACACCCTCGACGGTGCGGACGGCAACGACACGGCCAATGGTGGCGAGGGCAACGATCTGCTCAACGGCAACAGCGGCGACGACCTGCTGTCCGGCGGCACTGGCAATGACACCCTGAACGGTGCCACCGGCAACGACACCGCCGATGGCGGCGAAGGCGACGATGTGCTCAATGGCAACAGCGGCAACGACCTGCTGTCGGGCGGCGCAGGCAATGACACCCTGAGCGGTGCCACCGGCGACGACACCACCAATGGCGGTGAAGGCGACGATGTCGTGTACGGTCACAGCGGCAACGACCTGCTGTCCGGCGATGCAGGCGCTGACACGGTTGCGGGCGGGATCGGTGACGACACCGTCCTTGGCGGCAGCGGCGATGACGTCCTGACCGGGATCACCGGCAACGACGTCCTGTACGGCGAAGACGGTGACGATGACCTGAATGGCGGCACCGGCAACGACACGCTGGACGGCGGCGACGGGCGCGACACCCTGAACGGCAGCTCTGGCGATGACAGCCTGACGGGCGGCGCAGATCGTGACAAGCTGACCGGGCACACCGGCAACGACACGATGGATGGCGGCACCGGAAACGACTACCTCAACGGTGGGTCGGGCAACGATCACCTCTCCGGAGGGTCAGACAACGACACGCTGACCGGCTACCATGGGGATGACACGCTGCTGGGTGGCGACGGCGACGACACGCTCATCCTTGGCCGGGGCTATGACATGGCCTTTGGTGGCGATGGCGATGACACCTTTGTCTTTGCCTCCCGCGATATGGACGGTCGCAGCAATACGATTGCCGATTTCTCCCGCGAGACAGGCAACGCGGACGCGATGGACCTTCGGGACCTGAACATCCTCGACACATACACCGAAGCGGACTGGCTGGCGCAATTCGTCGGACAGACCGCGGACGGAGACGTGACGGTGCAGTTGAACACGACGACGCTGCTCTTCACGGCACATGGCGAGACCATTGGCGGCACGCTCTACGACGCCGTGGTTGAGGGGCTCTGGCTTTAAGTCAGGCGTCAGAGTCCTCACTTGGGCCGGGGTCAGTAGATCCCGGCCTCTTTTGCGATCAGCGCCGCCTGTGTCCGGTTCTTGACATCCAGCTTGCGGCAGAGCGTTTTCACATGCAGCTTGATCGTCACTTCCTGAAGATCCAGTTCACGCGCGATTTCCTTGTTGGCCAAGCCGCGGCACAACCCATGCAGCACCTGCATCTCACGCTGGCTGAGCGATTTGGCCAGATCCGGCAACGCACGTTCCGGTTCCTCGGCGCTGAGAAAATCGAGCGGGATGAAACGCTCCCCCATGGCCATGAACTTTACCGCGTTGATCAGTGACTTGGCCGCCATGGTTTTGGGCAGAAACCCGATGGCACCGGCGTCGATGGCCTCTTGGGCGATGGTCTTGTTGGCCGTGCCGGACATCATCGCCACAGGTTGGCCAAACGAGACGTCGATGGCCTTTTGCAGGCCTGCCAATCCGTCCATGCCGGGCATGTTGTAATCCAGAAGCGTGAGGTCGAACTTGGCCGAGTTGCCAATCGCCTCGCAGGCCGCATCCAGATCGGCGACCACCGTAACTTCGAAATCGCCTTCGGCCTTCAGGTAGGCCGCCAGTGTATCGCGCACCAGATCATGGTCGTCAGCGATCAAAACTCGCATCGTCAACTCTCCTTGTCCTTGCGGCAGGCGGCCACCGCATGCGCCAAACCGTCAAGATCCAGCGGTTTTGGAAGCACCGCAGTCACCCGACCTTCGTTAACGCGCGCATCATTCAGGCGCCGTGCCATCGCGGTGATCAGGATCACCGGCAAATCAGGGGCATGGGCCTCGCGGGCGTCGACCAGATCTCCCCCCGTGAGATACGGCATATCGTAGTCCGTGACCAGCACCGACCAGCTTCGCGGTTCTTCGCGCAGTATCTCAAGCGCGTCGCGTGGATCGTCGCAGGCGGCGACCTCTGCGCCCAGCCCTTCGAGATAGGCCTGCGCCACTTCGGACACCGCGCGTTCGTCGTCCACCAGAAGGACGGTCATGCCGGTCAGGTCCGGACCGGCGCTCTGGGCCGCGAGACCATCTTGGTGGTCCGAAGCCGGATCAAGCGGATCGCCCTGTGTATCCTGCGTGCTGCGCAAGGCATCTGCCAGCGGCCAATAGATGCGAAGTACGGTGCCCTCGCCCGGCGTGCTGTCGACCGCCACGCCGCCGCCCATGGCCTCGAGTTGCATGGCAACGACAGCCAGCCCAAGCCCGGTGCCCCGCGCGCCCTTGGTGCTGAAATAGGGTTGAAAGATCTCGTCGCGGGTCTGCTCGGACATGCCGTGCCCCTGATCCGACACCTCGATACAGGCATAGACGCGCCCCTTTTGCAGGCGACCCGTGTTCAGGGACTGCGACTGTGCCGCAATGCGTCTGTCGGCCCGCACGGAAATGACCCCGGTGCGCCCCTGCATCGCATCCCGCGCATTGAGCAGCATGTTCACAAGGATCTGGCTCAACTCGGTCGAATCGCCCTGCAACAACAGGGACACCTCGGGCGAAACCACTTTCAGGCTGATACCGGTTGACATGGAGGGGCCGACCAACGCCGGCAGTTCATCCATGACGGTGGCCAGACCAAACCGGCCCTTGCGCGCGGAGGCATCGCCCATGTCGAGCAATCGGTTGATCAACCGCGCGGCGCGGCGACCCGCAACGCCGATCCTGTCCGCATGGCCGCGCACGGCTGCGGGGTCTTCGGCTTCGAGGCCGATCAGCGCCGCGGAGCCGGTGACCGCGGAAAGCAGGTTGTTGAAATCATGGGCAACCCCGGCGGTCAGCTCTGCCACCGCCTGCTGCCGCTGGGCGCGGGCGAGGGCCTGCGTCAGGTCAGCCGCCCGTTTTTCGGCTGCCACGCGCTCTGTCGCGTCGCGGATCACGATCACCGCGCCGCCGTTGTCCAAGGGCGTGCCCGTGATGTCATGGCTTTGCACTGTGGCGGTCTTGCCGTCCCGGCTCAGGCGGCGTTCAAAGGGTCTGGCCAGATCGGGCGGGACGTCATGTCGGTAAAAACGATGCCAGCGGCGCCCCAAGGCCCGCCCGGCCTCCGGAAAGCCCAGAAGACGCGCTGCGGAACTGTTGGCAAAGGTCAGCCGCCCACCGGCGTCCACCAGCGCAATACCGTCCTCCGCCGCCTCGATCGCCGCAAGACGCTGCGCCAGCAACCGCTGCGCCACTTTCATCGGAGTGACATCGGCGGCGGTGACCACCATCAATCCGCCCTCCACGCGCGAGGCCTTTGCCAGCACGGACCGCCCGTCGGGCAGGTCCAGCTCCATCCCCTTGGGCAGGCGGCTGAGCCCCAGCAGATCACCCTCGCGCACAAGGCGCGTCAAGCGACCCGACATCAGTTCCGCAGACTTGCAGTAGTCCTGCCAATGCTCGGAAAACTGCACCCCGGCGGCCCAACGCGTGCGGGGCGCGGGAAACAGCTCCAGCGTGGCTGGATTGGCGAATTGCACAACCCCCGCGGCATCGAGGATCAGGAAGGCCTGCGTTGTTGCGGCCAGCGAATTCTCCAGCATCTTGCGGGCCGCATCGCGTTCCTCGGCCGCGGCGACACGGTCGCTGACATCGTTTTGCGAGGCAACAAGGTAGCGCGGTTGCCCATCCGCGCCCTGTACCGGAAAGAGCGTCAATTCATTCCAGAAGAGCGCGCCGTCCTTGTGCCGGTTGCGCAGCAAAAAGCGCCCTGCACCGTTCTTTGCGACCGTCTCGCGCAATCGGGCACGTTCCGCCGTAGCCGGTGCCTCGGCGGACAGAAAGCGGCAGTTCTGACCAAGCACCTCGTTGCGCGAAAAGCCGGAAATCTGCTCGAACGCGTCGTTCACGTAGATCAGGGGCCGCTCCGGGGAGGTCGCATCGGAAATGGCGAACCCGGCAGAGGAGCCTTCGATGGTGGCGGCAAGCAAGGTGTTTTCTGCCGCAATCGCCCGGTTCTGCAACGCCCGGGCCGCGAGCCCCACGAGCCGCGAGGCGAAATCCAGATGAAGGCGCGCAAAGCTTTGTCCCGGTGGCAGCCACGCAACGAGAACCGGCCCCTCGCGGCTGTGCGCTGCGGTGAGCATGGCGGCAAAACCCTGCATGTCCAATGTCCCGGACCACTGTCCTGCAAGTGCAAGGTCGGTCAAATTGCGGTCGCGCCGGGTCAGATCAACCGGTGCCTCCAGTGTGCATTCCAGCATGGCCGGATCCGAAGCGGCTGCGACAGAAAACACCTCTTGTTGCACCGTCAGCAAGGCCACAGCCACGGCCCCGGTGTGGCGTTCCATCGCGTCGAACAGCGCGCAAAGCGCCGCCTCCGGGTCATGGGCGCCGGAATAGGCCTCGATCGCGGAGAGCAACGCGCCGGTTTCCTGCAACCGGCGCGCTTCCCTGTCCCGCAGGACCTTCAGTTCCAGAAGCGCTTCGCGCAGCTCTTCATTTTCCGTCATGGCGCCCGCGTGTGTGTGTCAGCTATTCTTCAACTGAAGATTATGCAGGAAATCATGAGATTGCCATGCCGGTTGCCCGCACCGATCATCTGGCCCTGCTCGCCGAACGTGAAAACCCCGAGGAAAGGCGCAGGTGCCAGTTCTGCGCGCAGCCCGTCGATCACTTCGCCAAGGCGGTCCTGCACGCTGAGCATGCAGCCCCCGCAATAGATCATCAAGGCGCCTTTGACGTCTTCGGGCGCGACCTGGCCAGAACTGCGCGCAAGCGCCGCCACCCGGCCCGCGCGCGAGATCAGGCTTTCCGACGATCCGTTCATCTGGGTCAGCACTTCTCCTTCGGAAACTTCGGCAAAGAGATCGATGCTGCCATCGGGGTAATTCACGGCAGGATGTGCGAGCAGGTAGTAAGGCACGTTGCCAACAGTGGACGACTCGCGCCCGAGCGGCCAGAAAGTGCTCGCCGACAGGATGTGCTGGGCCGCGTCACCCTGAGCCGGAGGCACGGCACCGCCGGTCCATTCCGCATAGACCTGCGCCGCCGGGCGGCCATCGATCTCGCGCAAGCGACGCCCTTCGACGGCCGTCACCGTGCCGCTCGCACCCGTTGGCGCGTAGCCGTTCTGATAGGCGAAGGAGACCGGACGCGACGGGAACAGCACACTGACCGCCACCCCGCTTGCGAACACGCCATCCTCGCTGGCCACGGACCAGGCGCCAGAGATGTCGTCATCGGCAGCCGTTCCGCCAATCACCGGCACATCATCACCGATGACGCTGCGCAGACCGGCCAGCACCGCCTCCTCCGCACCAGCGGTCACCGCGAGCCAGACAATGTCCGGCTTTTCCCCGGAACGATCCGCGCGGGCGAGAGCCGACTGAAGGGCCATGCGCGCCGCCTCTTCCGGGTTGTCCCCCAGAGCAGATGCCGCAGCGCCATAGTCCCCATCCGGATCACGCAGAACAAACGCCGCGAGATCGGGCGTGTGCCCGTCATGGGTCATGACCCCCTGACAGGACGTTGCGCACAGCACCGCCTGCGCTGCCCCGGCAAACCCGGCAAAAGCCCCAGGCGCCGCGCCTTGCCCGCCGTGGACCGAAACAAACTGTGCGTTACCCCCTGCGAACACCTTTTTCGCCAAACCCTCGGCATCTGTTGCCGTCACCACTTCGATGTGCATGCGCTGTCCCCTATAACGTTGCCCAAAACCAAACCTGCGCGTGACATAGTTATATTTTGGGCAGTGCGGCCTTATCATTGGGTTAAACGACTTATTCCTAGGGATAGGAGTTGCTCTTTTGGACAGGTCTCTGGACCGACCGTGATCGTTGACAGCCGACTTGCGCGCTGCTCTGCGAGCCGCGCTTGCGCAGCCCGCCCATCTCTTTTTCTTATGCTTTTCATAAGGGTAAGGGACAGGAGCGGCAACCAGAGCCTGCTTTCGGCACAGAAGATGCACCAAAGGGCAGCATTCCTTGGCTTCGGGGCGCCGGCGTTAACCAATCTCGAAGGGATAGGCAGCCATACTCAAAGCGCGCGAAATTCATGTCCTGTCGCGCGACGCACGCGGTCGATCAAGCCGCGTAGGCGGTTTCGATCATGTCATTGGCCAGCCAGCCATAAAAACAGGCCCAGGCCTCTTTGTCGTCTGCCGTGAACTCGGACCCCAACAAATCACCCAGCGCCGCAAGCAAGGCGGCACCGACGCTGTTGTATTGCTCTGGCGTCACTCCGTAAGACACGTGACGCCGCGCAAGAACGCGCGCAGCGTCAAGCACGCCCTCGGGTTCGTCAATGTTGTCGATGACAAAATCGAGCGTGCTCATCAGCTTGCGGCCCTGCATCTCCATGTCTGCCTGGAACAAGGGACGCGTCGTGGGATCCATCGCGAAGAGGTGGCTGTAGAACACGCTGGCGGTCTGGTCGGACACGGCAACGGCCTTTGCCCAATTGGCGCGAATGAGGTCTCCCTGCTCTTCGGTGATCATCTCATGCTCCTCCCCGATTGCGACGGGACCCCCATGGACCGCGAGGGATGAGGACGTCTCCGACAGACCTCGCAGGGTCTGTCATATTTGCCCCATACATTCAAGAAGATCACAGGTGCGCCACAGGCGAGAACGCTGCCAACGGTAAAGATCCCGCAGGCAGCGCCGTAGCCGGATGTGGCGATCAAACCGGGCGCCCAAACGTCATCCAGACTTTTTGCCCGGCAAATTAGCCGATAAAATTACCAAAATTGGAACCAAGCATTCAGCTGTCAACATCAGCGGAATTTCAGAGGTTCGTCCGCGTCGAAGAGATAAGAGACATTCCAGCTTTCAGGCTCGGTGAACCCCCTGCTGCTCAGCATGTCGATAATGCGTTTGTCGATTGTATCGACAAATCGACCGAATTCCATTTCGTCGCGGATCACCTTGGCGACGTCCTGGGCAATCTGTACGCGCTGCTGTGCCAGCAATTCCCCAATCCAATGGCGCGACGCCTCTGAAAAGATCTTTGCCGAGGCAATCATCAGTTCGCGCAGCTTGTCCGGGTCCAGCGCATCCTTGTCGAGACAATCCAGCGATCCCTTCTTCATCGAAGCAACCGCAACGTCGGTGCGCATCTCGGACGAGATCATGACAACGGCGGCGCCAAAGTTCATCGCATGATTGTTCACCAGCCTCTGCGCGTGCAACCCATTGCCTTTGGGCAATAAATAGTCGATCAGGATGACATCGTAGGCGCGCTCGTCCAGCGCGCCTGCGAATTCGTCGATGTCCGACGTAAGCCGCGTGGTCACCGGCAGACCGGTCTTGCCAAAGGCGCGCTTGATCCGGTTCTGATCAAAGCTGCTGTCATCCAGCACCAGAATTTCGAACATCCCGCGCGATGGAACATCGCGGGTCGCATCCCGGTAGGCAGGGCGCAGGCCTGCCATCTCCTTTTCGTGAGGCGCGTCAGACATGTCTCGTTCCTATCCCCTTCCACTCCACACCGGCATCATATGGGTGCAAGTCATGAAAAACCCCTGAATACAAAAATTTGAACATTCCAAAATTTCTATAAACACCGAAAGGTAAGGCAATTGAGCGCATTCACCCCGACTGTTACCTTGGGGAGTGAAACAAAAAGACAAAGACAGTCCTTCAAGCGTGAGATCCATGAAAGATGAGGCGTGCAGTCAAAGCGAATTCGACGCTTACCTTTACATCATCACGCATGATCTGAAGACATTTTCGCGCGCCATGCGCGTCATTCCCGAATGGATCGAAGAAGACATGTCCGAAGCAGAGGTGGCGCTGCCGGACAATGTGCAGGACCACATCGCCATGCTGCAGCGCTATGCCCGTGGTCTGGACATGATGCTCGACGGGCTGACCGATCTCTCCCGAGTCGGACGCCTTGCGGACCGGGCCGCGCCTCAGGCGCTCCATGCTGCGATCATGACCGCCTGGGAAGAGGTGCCGGGGCGGGACGGTTTTTCACTTGACCTTGACGGGGTTCATGGCGCGGTGCTGGCGCCCGCCAATGACCTTGGACGGTTGCTGCACACCCTGCTCAGCAACGCCGTGTCCCATCATCACGCGCCACCCGGCCGGATCACGGTGAGCAACCTGAATAGCGGCGGGCGTCTTGTCCTGCGGATATCTGACGACGGCCCCGGCATCGAGGAAGAATTTCGCGAAAAGGTCTTTGAGCCGCTCTATACCCTGCGTCCGAAAGACGATGGAGCCTCTGCCGGGATGGGCCTCGCCGTGGCGCGCAAGGTGGTGCAGACACTGGGCGGGCAAATCGCGGTGATCCCGCCACCGGGCGGCTATGGCACAACGGTGGAATGCGATTTTCCGCCCTGCTCGCCAGAGGATCTTGCGGCCCTCTCGGCCACGGGTCGCTGATGCGCCGGTCGGTGGTCTTGTGTTGCCGCATTTGGCAAGGCCCGCCCATGCCGCGCCGCCTCTCGACGGGCGCTTCACGAATGCTTTGTCCCCCCGGCATGATGCGCTAAGCCTTGTATCAGGACCAAGGTGAGGCGTGGCACAATGACCAAGAAACTGACTCCCGACGAGATGACGCAGCTGTGCCGGCACACATTGCAAAGCGTCGGCTACGCAGAGCCGCATGTGGCGGCGATCACCCGGATGCTCACGACCTGCCAGATGGATGACTGCCAATCGCACGGGTTGTTTCGGCTGGTCATGTGCCATGCCTCGGCGGTCTCCGGGCAGGTCGATGGCGCTGCCGTGCCGCGCATGGACGGTGGCTCGGATGCCGTGCTGCGGGCCGACGCCTGCGGGGGCATCTCTTTGCTGGCGGTGCAGGAAGGGTTGCCGCTGCTGATCGCCGCTGCAAAACGCCACGGGATGGCGGCACTGGCCGTCAACCGCTGCTTTCACTTCTCCGCCCTTTGGCCAGAAGTGGAACAACTGGCCGAGGCCGGACTTGCGGCCATGTCCATGGTGCCCAGCCAGGCCTGGGTGGCGCCTGCCGGGGGCACGCGGGGCAGTCTCGGCACAAACCCTCTGGCGTTTTCATGGCCGCGCCCGGGACAGCCCCCCTTTACCTTTGATTTTGCGACGTCGGGCGTGGCGCGGGGCGAGATCGAGTTGCATCGCCGGGCAGGCAAACCCCTGCCCGAAGGCGTCGCGCTGGATGCGAATGGCGCGCCCACCACCGATCCCGAAGCCGCGCTGAACGGCGCAATGCTGACCTTTGGCGGCTACAAGGGCTCCGCCCTGTCGATCATGATCGAGCTGATGGCCGGTCCGTTGATCGACGACCTGACCTCGCTCGAAAGCCTCGCCCATGCAGAGGGTCGCCCGGGTGCGCCTTGCCACGGGCAGATTATCCTCGCCTTCGATCCGGACAGGTTCAGCGGCGGGCGCGCCAGCGCCAATTCCGATCGGGCGGAACGGCTGTTTGCCGACATCACGGCGCAAGGCGCACGCCTGCCGTCGCAACGCCGCTACGCCTCGCGCGCGCGCAACACGGAACGGGGCTACGCAGAGATCAGCACCGCGCTCTACGACGAACTCACCGCGCTGGCGGGGTGACACGCATGCCCGCCCGCGCAGTGCTGCCCGATCCTGACACGCTTTACCCGGTGATCCTGCCCGACGGCACGGCCCATCGTGGCACTGTCTTTCTGCGCCCTGCGCTGACGCATCCACGGTTCGACGTGGGGGACTATACCTATGCCTCCGACTTTGACCCGCCGGACAACTGGGCCGTGCGGCTGGCACCTTATCTCTTTGAGTTCAGTCGCGAACGCCTGACCATCGGCAAGTTCGGCCAGATCGCACACGGGGTCCGCTTCATCACCAGTTCGGCCAACCATGAGACGCGGACGCTGACCAGTTTTCCCTTCCCGATCTTCGATCCGAAGGAATTGATGAGCTACAACCCCGACAGTCGTGACACCGTGCTGGGGCATGACGTCTGGTTGGGCAACAGCGCCATGGTCCTGCCCGGCGCCCGCATCGGCAATGGCGTCATCATCGGCGCAGGCGCTGTTGTCCGCGGTACGGTCCCGGATTTCGCGGTGGTCCTCGGCAATCCCGCGCAGATCGTGCGCATGCGGTTTTCCGACACTGACATCGCGCGCTTGAATGCGCTCGCCTGGTGGGACTGGCCGCCAGCGGCCATCGCCCGCGCCCGCCCGGCCCTGGATGCCGGAGATGTGGCCGCGCTGGAGGCCATGGCGCCCGCTGCTCTGCCCGACAAAACCAACGATTGATCTGTCTGCTGCAGGGTGCTTTATGGGGTCATGGATTTGAGTTGTCCGAATTGTGGCTACCCCGTCCCGGAGACGGTCAAGACGATTGTGATGCAGACCTGCTCGTCTTGCGACACAACGCTCTACATGCAATCGGACCGCCTGCTGACGGCGGGCGATGCAGGCGAAATGCACGACAGCCCGGCGCTTTTCGGCATTGGTGACATCGTCAAGCTGGGCCGCAAGGCATGGGAAGTGCTCGGCCATGCGCGCTTTTCCTACGGGCGTGGCTGGTGGGATGAATTCTGGTGCGAAGACCCAAAGGGCAACGGCGCATGGATCTCTGTCGACGAGGGTGACATCATCATCCAGACCCCCTTGGCCGAAGACAAAGGCGCCCCGAAACGGCCAGGCTTTGCCGTCGAAAGCCCGGTCGGCCACCGGTTCAGCTATGATCACGAGGATTTCCGCCTTGTCGAACAGGGCGAAGGCACCTGCGTCGCGCTGCGCGGCGCCTTTGGCGAACGGCTGAGCGTCGGCGACGTCTTTGCCTATGCCAATGCGCAGGGCGATGACGGCACGCTGTTGTCCTGCGAAACCGATTCCAGCGGCAGCGGCTACTTCGCCGGGGAATGGCACGATCCCTTCGAGGTGGACCCCCTCAAGGCGAGGAACGGCGCATGACCCGCACGGCAGAGCTTGCGGCGATCAACTGCACCTCTTGCGGGGCCGGGCTGGATGTTCTGGGTGGCGGGCGCGTGCGTGTGCACATCTGCCCGTATTGCGGCGCAGAACTGGACGCGCAGGACGACTACAAGGTGCTGCGCCAATACGCCAACATGCCAAGGCCCGACAGCCCCTTCCGCGTCGGCATGACCGGGGCTCTGTTCGATGTGGACTGGACCATCATCGGCACCATAGGCAAGACCGAGGCGCATCTGACCTGGGTCGAGCATCAACTTTACTCGCCCACGCATGGCTATGCCTGGCTGGTGGTGGACCGCGGTCACATGACCTTTGCCCGCCGCGTGCGCCGCACCAGCACGCCGCCCTGGATGAGCGAGGCCTGGGTCGAGAGCGCCGAGAAACCCCCGGGCGTGCGGCTGAACGGCGACTATTACCGGTACTACGAAACCTCCGATGCCGAGGTGACCTTTCTCGAAGGCGAATTCACATGGGCCCCGCGCAAGGGCGACCGTGGGCGGACCATATCGAGCATGTCCAACGACGCGATGCTGGATTTTTCGAACACCGGGCTGGAGCGAGAGATGTACCGCTCGGTCTATCTTGATCCGCAAGTGACCGCCGCTGCCTTTGGTCTGGAAGAGGTCGACAAGCCCTCCGGCATGCACCCGCTGCTGCCCTATCAGGGCGGGCGCAATGACCGTTTCATGACCCGCGCCGCGGGTTTCTTTGCCCTGCTGTGCATTCTGGCGCTGGTCGGACTGGCCACGACCGGGACAAAGCGCACGGTCTTCCCCGAACAGGTGGTCCCGCTGCTGGCCCTGCCGCGGTCCGTGACCTTTGATGTTGCAGACGTAGAGCGGCTGGTGCGCGTCGATCTCTTTGGCAACCCGGTGAATTCCTGGTCCTTCGTCGAGATGGAAGTGATCGACCCGGAGGAAGAGACCCTGTTCGAGACCGGACGGGCGATGGAATACTACAACGGCCGCGATTCCGAAGGCGCATGGACCGAAGGACGGCGTGATGCGCAGGTCCGGTTCCGACCGACGATCCCCGGCACCTATACCCTCGTCTTTCACGAAACCGAGCACGAGCGCTGGATCTCCAGCGGGCGCCCGGCCACGCAGGTCCGCGTCACCATCGACGAAGGCGTGCGCACCAGCCGTTGGCTGCTTTGGCTGGCGATGCTCTTCGGGATCTCGGCGATCATTCCGATGGCCCGGCGCTGGCTGCATAACGCGCGACGCTGGTCCGGCTCAGACTGGAACGACGACTGATGTTTCGCGTGATCTTCATCATCCTGTCGCTCGCCGCCGTCGCAGGCGCGGGCTACGCATCATACTACGGCTATGGCGGTGAAAGCACCGACACCATCCGATCCATCCGCACGGGTTCCGGCGGCGCGGGCGGCATGGCGGGTCGGGTGAAATAGGCGCAAGCCGCCGCACAAACAGAGGGAACGGACATGGACACAACGATTATGACCCTGCAGGTGTCGGAGATCATCGGCACGATCTTTTACACCATACTGGGTGTGATCCTGATGGGCGCGTGCTGGTGGGCCATAAACAGGTTCACGCATTTCTCTGTGATCAAGGAGATCGAAGAGGACCAGAACGTCGCACTGGCAGTCCTGATCGGATCGGTCTTCCTGTCGCTGGCGCTGATCATTTCGGCCGTCATCCTGTCTTGAGCGAGGCGACACAGCCGGACCGCCTGCGCGCGGTCTGGCTATTGCTGGCCACTTTCCTTGTGGCCGTGGCCGGGCTGATCTACGAGCTGATCGCGGCCACCGTGTCCAGCTATCTGCTGGGCGATTCCGTCCGACAGTTCAGTTTCGTGATCGGCGTCTTTCTCAGCGCGATGGGCGTGGGCGCATGGGCCTCGCGCTTTGTTGGCCATGCGGTGCGCGGGTTTGTCTGGGCACAGATAGCGCTTGGCATAATCGGCGGAGCGCTGGCGCCATTCCTGTTCTTCACCTACGCCATCACCGGCGAAGTGGGCGCGGCGCTTTACGGTGCGCTGATCGCCATTGGCGTGCTCTCCGGTATGGAGATCCCGTTGATCGCCCGCGTGCTTGAGGCCTCCGGCGCGGGCAAGTTCCGGTTCGAGAACGTGCTCAGCGCCGATTACGTGGGCGCGCTGGTCGCCTCCTTGGCCTTTCCGCTGCTGGTGATGCCGCTCTTTGGCCTGATGACTGCAAGCCTGGCCTTCGGGTCGCTCAACCTCGGTGTGGCGCTTGTTTCCCTTTGGATCTTTCGCGACGAAGTGCACCGCAGCGCATGGGCCGCAGCCCTTGTCGCCATGGCGCTGTCGCTGGTCGGGCTGGTGATGGCCGAACGACTGGTCTCGGTCGCGGATGCGGCGCTTTTCGAGGATGACATCATCCTGTCGGAAACCACGCCCTACCAGCAGATCACCGTCACCCGTTTTCGCGACCGCACGCGATTGTACCTCAACCACTCCATCCAGTTCGACAGCTTTGACGAGCACCGCTACCACGAGGCGCTGGTGCATCCCGCGCTGGCCCGCAGCGCCCGCCCGGCGGAAATCCTGATCCTTGGCGGCGGCGACGGGCTTGCGGTGCGCGAAGTGCTGCGCCACGACGCCGTGCAACAGATCACGCTGGTGGATCTGGATCCGCGCGTGACGACGCTTTTCCGCAGCCATCCAGAGCTTTCGGTGCTGAATGGTGACGCACTCTCGGACCCGCGGGTCAAGGTGGTCAATGACGACGCATGGCGTTTCGTCGAGGACAACGCGCAGGTCTTTGACGTCATCATCCTCGACTTGCCGGACCCAAAGACGATCGCCCTGTCCAAGCTCTACAGCCGCGAGTTCTACAGCCTCCTGATGGAGCGTCTCGCCCCTGCCGGTGTGATGGTCACACAGGCCGGATCGCCGCTATATGCGCGCGAGGCGTTCTGGTCGGTGCATGCCACGCTGGCGCAGACCCGCAACCCTGCCACCCCGGAGGAGGCGCTGACGCTGCTGCCTTACCATGTCTATGTCCCCAGCTTCGGGGATTGGGGTTTTGTGATGGCGGAACCCATGGCGCGCCAGCCGCGCCCGCTCACATTGCCCGAAGGACTGCGGTTTCTGACACCTGACGTCTGGTCGGCTGCGCAGGTCTTTGACGGCGACACCGCGCAGGTCGAAACTCTGGCCAATTCGCTGCAATCGCATGTGCTGGTCGACTATTACCTCGACGGCTGGGACCGCTGGTTCCGCTAGGGCTTGATTCCGGATGCCGGACAGAGAAGATCGGGCGGAACCGAAGTCATGAGGGCCTCGCCATGTTCCAGATCACCGCGCTTTATGCCGCCCTGCTCGGGTTTGTGTTCATCGGGCTCAGTGCCCGCGTGATCACCTACCGCCGCAGCAACCGAATCTCGATGGGCGATGCGGGGGACCGGCGCCTGCTGCAACGGATGCGCACGCAGGCCAACTGCGCGGAATACGCGCCTATGGGTCTGATCTTGCTCGGCCTTCTGGAAATGCAATCCGCCCCTGCCCTGCTGGTGCACCTGGCTGGCCTGATGCTTCTGGCCGGGCGCCTGCTACACGCCTGGGGCTTTGGCGCGCCCGAACCCGTCATGCCGGCGCGCGTCGCTGGCATGGCCCTGACCCTCACCATGCTGGGTCTGACGTCGGGCCTGCTGCTGTGGTTCGTCCTGTTTTGACAGGCGGCCAAAGCCGGAGTTCTTCAAAACGCCGAAAACTTGCGTTTTTCCTCTTGCGCCCCCACGGCCCATTGCGTAAACGCTCTCTCACTGGTTGGCACGCGGGCGTAGCTCAGGGGTAGAGCATTACCTTGCCAAGGTAAGGGTCGGGCGTTCGAATCGCCTCGCCCGCTCCAAACAGTCCTCCCGAACGAAGATGCTGTGAGAGAGTGACCCGCCTCAGGGCCCCCTCATTTGACGGCTTGCTTTGCTGCGATCAGCAGCCCCCGATCCCGGATCAAGCCATCCCGACCTCCCAAGACCCAAAGCAGCGCTGCCCCCTTTCCGCCAGGTGTTTCGCTGCCTATAAGGCCCTGACCTTGCAAGGAGAGCCCCATGCGCCGCGCCACGCTGAGCCGCAAGACGGCAGAGACGGACATCACGGTGACCATCGATCTGGATGGGACCGGAACCTACGACAACCAGACCGGTGTCGGCTTCTTCGACCACATGCTCGACCAGTTGGCGCGTCATGCCCTGATCGACATGACAGTGCGCGCCAAGGGTGACCTGCATATCGATGACCACCACACGGTGGAGGATGTGGGCATCACACTGGGCCAGGCCCTCACTCAGGCGATGGGCGACAAGCGGGGCATCCGCCGCTACGGATCCTGCCTGCTGCCCATGGATGACGCGCTGGTGCGTGCTGCGCTGGATCTGTCCGGGCGTCCCTACCTTGTCTGGACACTGGACCTGCCGACGCAGAAAATCGGCAGCTTTGACACGGAACTGGTGCGCGAGTTCTTTCAGGCCTTTTCCACACACGGGGGGGTCACCCTGCATGTGGACCAGCTCGCCGGGCTGAACAGCCACCACATTGTCGAGGCCGCGTTCAAATCGGTCGCCCGCGCCCTGCGCGATGCGCTGGAGGCAGACCCTCGCAAAGCCGACGCCATTCCATCGACCAAAGGCACGCTGTGACATGCTGACCGTCCTGATCGACTACGAAAGCGGCAATCTGCACTCCGCCGAAAAAGCCTTCCAGAAAATGGCAGCCGAAACCAAAGGTGGCACGGTCGAGGTCACATCAGACCCGGAGGTGGTGGCACGCGCCGATCACATCGTCCTGCCCGGCGACGGGGCCTTCCCGGCCTGCGCAGGCGCCCTGCGCGCCTCTGGTTGCTTCGACGCATTGGTGGACGCGGTCCAGACCAGGGGCCGTCCCTTCATGGGGATCTGCGTCGGCATGCAACTCATGGCCCAGACCGGCTTCGAATACGAAGAGACCGCGGGCCTTGGATGGGTCGACGGCGTGGTCGAGCCGATCACACCAACGGACAGCAGCCTGAAGGTACCGCACATGGGCTGGAACGACCTTGTCGTCGATCACCCACACCCGGTCATGACAGGGCTGCAAACCGGCGCACACGCCTATTTCGTGCACTCCTACCAGATGCGCATGACCCGGCCCGAACAGCGCATCGCGCATGTGGATTACGGCGGTGACGTAACGGCAATCGTGGCGCAGGATCAACGTATCGGCCTGCAATTCCACCCGGAAAAAAGCGCCGGGGCCGGCCTTCAGATGATCGCCAACTTCCTCGCCTGGCGCCCCTGAGTCGCGCCGCTAAAACACGTCAGCCTGAGGCGCGCCGCCAAAGCACGACGCCAAGACAGGCAAATCCGAAAAATTCGGCGGCGCATACGAAAACCGACCTGTCCCGCGCAGGGTTTCTCTGTTTTGCAAATACTCACGGCCGCAGGTCAACACGCGCGCGCCTGACGTCGTCTCAGCAACCGTGGCCAAGGCCCCGTTGCTGTCGCTCACCTCCGATGGCACCGTCGCGCTGAACAGCGGGGGTCCGGGGGCGGCAGCCCCCGGCGGATCGGATCGCGACAGCGATCCGACAGCGCCCCCGTTCAGTGCCCGCCAAGGATCCCGGTGCGCACGTTGTAATCCACCGCAAGCTGGTAATCCGGGTCATCGTCACTATCGACGATCAAGTGACCCGCCCGGCTCAGCAAGCGATGGCAATCGCGGCTCAGGTGGCGCAACTGGACCTGCTTTCCCACTGCTTCGTATTTCGCAGCCACGGCTTCGATGGCCTGCAGTGCGGACTGGTCAACAACGCGGCTGTCGTCAAAATCGACAACGACAAGGCTTGGGTCTTTCTCCACGTCGAACAACTCCGCAAACCCGTCAGACGAACCAAAGAACAGCGGCCCCTGCACCTGGTAGACCTTCGCCCCTTCCGGGGTGATATAGCTCTTGGCGTGAATGCGGCGCGCGTTGTTCCAGGCATAGGCCAGCGCAGAGACGATCACCCCGACAACCACCGCAACCGCGAGATCCTCCATCACCGTGACAACCGTCACAAGCAAGATCACGAAGGCATCCGTCAACGGCACCTTGCGAAGGATGGTCAGCGAGTTCCAGGCAAAGGTCCCGATCACCACCATGAACATGACGCCGACCAGGGCTGCCAGCGGGATCATCTCGATCAGAGGCGCGGCGAACAGGATAAACGACAACAGGAACAACGCAGCAGCCACACCCGCGATACGCTTCCGTGCGCCGGATTTCACGTTGATCATGGATTGACCGATCATCGCGCAGCCGCCCATGCCACCAAAGAAACCCGTCACCACGTTGGACGCGCCCTGCGCAAGGCACTCCTGGCTGGCTCCGCCACGCTTGCCGGTCATTTCCCCGACAAGGTTCAGCGTCAGCAACGATTCGATCAGACCGATTGCGGCGAGGATAACAGCGTAGGGAAAGATGATCGTCAGCGTCTCCCAGGTCAGAGGAACGGCGGGAATATGAAACAGCGGCAAGCCGCCTTCGATCGACGCCATGTCCCCGACACGCGGCACATCCAGCCCGAACCCGATCACCAGCGCCGCCACAAGGGCAATTCCAGCCAGCGGTGCAGGCACGATCTTCGACAGTCTGGGCATGACCCAGATGATCGCCATGGTCAGCCCCACGAGACCCAACATCAGGTAAAGCGGCACCCCGGTCAGCCATTCGCCACCGGTCATGCCGTGGCCTGTGCTCTCCACCGTGCCGGGCACCTTGAATTGTGTCAGCTGGGCGAGGAAAATCACGATCGCCAGTCCGTTCACAAAGCCCAGCATGACAGGATGAGGCACAAGCCGGATAAACTTCCCCCATTGCATGACCCCGGCCAGCAATTGCAGCAGCCCCATCAGGACCACCGTGGCCAGCAGGTATTCCAATCCGTGCTGCGCCACCAAGGCAACCATGACAACCGCCAGAGCCCCCGTCGCCCCGGAGATCATGCCCGGGCGACCACCGAAGAGCGCAGTGATCAGGCCCACGATAAAGGCGGCATAGAGGCCAACGAGCGGATGTACCCCGGCGACGAAGGCAAAGGCCACCGCTTCGGGCACAAGCGCGAGGGCCACGGTCAGACCGGCAAGGATCTCGATCCTCAACCGGGAAAAGCTCAACCCCTCGTCGGATCCAAGTGTGAGATCCGGCATGCCAAGACGGTTGGCAAACAACGCCAGCACAGTGTTCTTCATCGGGGGTCCTTTCCGTTCGCTGCCCGCGCGTACAAAACCCACGGCCAAGACGCCACCCAACATCTTGCGAAGCGGCGTTGCGACGCGGGATAGCAGCTATTTGTGAATATGCACGGTATTCTTGCGTATGCCTGCGAATTGGCATCAAATCGCTGGGCATCTGCACGGTTTCCGTCCTGAACGACAGCAGGTTACGCGCCGCGATGGCCAGGCCGGGTGAGGCGCGCCGCGCCGCTGAGGCGCAACGGTATCCTCTATGTGAGGCAGCGCACAGGTCGGCCGGGGATCCATTCGCCACGCAGCCACGCCCTCTCGGGGTGTCCGAGACAGGTGATC
>JBELMB010000021.1:0-45452 GCA_042088665.1 Sagittula sp. | reverse complement strand
CCCTACCGCCCTTTGTTCTGGAGCGATTCGGATAACACATCATGAAGTTTCGCCAAGGTTTTGCAGAAGACCCGCTGCCAACGGACGACAAGAGCGCCATGCCGCCGGTTCCGCTGTTCTCATGGCTCCAGACCGACCATATGCCGCGCCGATTCCCGCCGCCACGTCGGGCGATGGCCAAGGTTCGGCACCCGTGAAGCGGAACTGCGCATTTTTTCGTCACACTGTGATCACACTTCGCTGAAGCGTGATCACAAATGCGCATAATCCCTCCAAATGCGCCAAAAAACCGCGCCCCTGCGGCGGTGCGGCGCGTGACAGCCTTTGAAAAGCCATTACAAACAAGGCCAACGGAACTCGACAAGGACATCGCTCATGGCCGACGTGAACCGGGGCAACCGCCCGCTTTCGCCGCATCTTCAGGTCTATCGCCCGCAACTGACCTCGATCACATCCATCCTCACCCGCATCACGGGCAACGCGATGATCCTCGCGTCTCTCATGGTCGCCTGGTGGTTTCTCGCCGCTGCAAGCGGGCCCGATTACTTCGCCTATGCGGATGCCGTGGTGCGGTCGTTTCTGGGGCAACTGATCTTGCTGGGGTCGGTCTGGGCGCTCTGGTACCACCTGCTGGCGGGTGTGCGACACCTGATCTTTGACCAGGCCATGATGCTGGAGATCGACCGCGCAGAGGCGCTCGGCTGGGCCTGCGTGATCGGCTCCGTGATCCTGACCGTTTTCACCATTGTTGTGATCTGAGGAGGCTGACATGGCTTTTCTGACCGACCGTAAGCGCGCCATCGGCTGGGGTGCCGCGAAAACCGGGACCGAGCACGCATGGGCGATGAAAAAATCCTCCGTCGCGCTGCTGATCCTGATGCCGCTGTTCCTGTTCACTTTCGGTGCGGCTCTGGGCGGCACCTATGACGAGGTGATCGCCTACTACAGCCGTCCGTTCCCGGCGATCATCGCCGCGCTGACCTTTGTCGTGGGGATGAAGCATTTCAACGAGGGCGCACAGGTGCTGATCGAGGATTATGTCCATGGGCTCGCACAGAAAGTGGCTCTGCTCGCCGCGATGATCCTGAGCTACGGCATCATGGCCGTCGGCGTGTTCTCCATCGCGAAACTGGCGCTCTGAGATGTGCGTCCGGGCGGTCCCGGCCCTGGCGGTCCTCACGCTGGCCATGTGCCTGCCGGTGAACGCCGCCGCGGAGCCGATGACCCCCATCCCCAAGTATGAGGTCTTTGCCGAAGCGCAGGATGGTGCGGGAATGGTCAACGGTCTGGTGCGCTGCGCCGGGCTGGTCCGGGTCCTGAAGGCGCGCGGGCTGATGGCGCCCGGCGACGACACCGACACCCGCGTACTGGCCCGGGCCCGCGAAAACCTTGTCTTCATGACCGCCGCCAACCGCGCGGTCGTCGCGATGGACACGGCCCCCTACGAAAGCGCCTATGCCGCGGAGCTGGGCGCGCTCACCGGTGAGGGGATCCTCACCGTACAGCTGATCACAGAAGACATGTCCGCCTGCGGCACGCTGATACAGAACGCCGGCTGAGACGAGGACGAAGAGGGAAACGAAATGGCTGCTTACGAATACGAGACGCATGATTATGACGTCGTGGTCGTCGGGGCCGGGGGCGCGGGCCTCCGTGCGACGCTGGGCATGGCGGAACAGGGGCTGCGCACGGCCTGCGTGACCAAGGTCTTTCCGACCCGCTCGCACACCGTGGCCGCGCAGGGCGGCATCGCGGCTTCGCTGTCGAACATGGGCCCCGACAACTGGCAGTGGCACATGTATGACACCGTCAAGGGGTCCGACTGGCTGGGCGACACCGACGCGATGGAATACCTCGCCCGCGAGGCGCCCAAAGCCGTCTACGAGCTTGAGCATTACGGCGTGCCGTTTTCGCGCACCGAAGAGGGCAAGATCTACCAGCGTCCCTTCGGTGGCCACACCACCGAATTCGGCGAAGGTCCCCCCGTGCAGCGCACCTGTGCCGCAGCCGACCGGACCGGCCACGCCATCCTGCACACGCTCTACGGCCAGAGCCTCAAGAACAACGCCGAGTTCTACATCGAGTATTTCGCCATCGATCTGCTGATGGAAGACGGCCAGTGCAAGGGCGTCCTGTGCTGGAAGCTGGACGACGGCACCTTCCATGTCTTCAACGCCAAGATGACCGTGCTGGCCACCGGCGGCTACGGGCGCGCCTATTTCTCCGCGACCTCCGCCCATACCTGCACCGGTGACGGTGGTGGCATGGTGGCGCGCGCGGGCCTGCCGCTGCAAGACATGGAATTCGTGCAGTTCCACCCCACCGGCATCTACGGCTCCGGCTGCCTGATCACCGAAGGGGCCCGCGGCGAGGGAGGCTATCTCACCAATTCCGAGGGCGAGCGGTTCATGGAACGCTACGCACCCACCTACAAGGACCTCGCGCCGCGCGACTATGTCTCGCGCTCCATGACCATGGAGATCCGCGAGGGCCGCGGTGTGGGCGCCGAGGGGGATCACATCCACCTCAACCTCAGCCACCTGCCCGCCGAAGCGCTCGCAGAGCGTCTGCCCGGCATTTCGGAATCCGCCAAGATCTTTGCCGGTGTCGATGTCACCAAGGAGCCGATCCCGGTCCTGCCCACGGTGCACTACAACATGGGCGGCATTCCGACCAACTACTGGGGCGAAGTGCTGGACCCCACCGAAGCAGATCCAAACGCCATCGTGCCGGGCCTCATGGCCGTGGGCGAGGCAGGCTGCGCCTCGGTGCATGGGGCCAACCGCCTTGGGTCCAACTCGCTGATCGACCTCGTGGTCTTTGGCCGCGCCGCCGCGATCCGCGCGGGTCAGGTCGTCGACCCGTCGACCGCCGTGCCCACCGCGCCCAAGACCGAAATCTCGAAAAGCTTCGACCGTTTTGATGGCATCCGCCACGCCGACGGCGAAATGCCCACCGCCGATCTGCGGCTCGAAATGCAGAAATGCATGCAGGCCGACGCCGCGGTTTTCCGCACCTCCAAGACCATGGCCGAAGGCGTCGAAAAGATGACCGCCGTCGCGGGCAAGATGAACGACCTCAAGGTCTCTGACCGCAGCCTCGTCTGGAACTCCGACCTGATGGAAAGCCTTGAGCTGACCAACCTGATGCCCAATGCGCTGGCCACCATCGTCGGTGCCGAGGCGCGCAAGGAATCCCGCGGCGCTCATGCGCATGAGGATTTCACCTCGCGCGATGACGACAACTGGCGGGTGCACACCGTCGCCACTGTCGATGGCCCCGAGGTCACGCTCAGCTTCCGCCCCGTGATCAAAGATCCGCTGACGCAAGAGACCGAAGGTGGTATCTCTCTTACGAGAATTGCCCCGAAAGTAAGGACCTTCTGATGCGTATCCTGGCTGCCACCATCACGCTTTTCGCTCTGACCTCCGTTCCCGCGCTCGCCGACAAGGGCGCGCGTGCGGCCTGCATGACCCACGCCGAACAGTTGGCGGCCGGGGCAGGGGCCTATGGCTATCAGCAGCGGTACACCGCCGCGCTGAACGCCTGCCTTGGCCAGGGACAGGTCTATTCCACCCGCTATCAGGGCTATCATCCGCGCCCCGGCGGTCGTCCCTACATCAATGTCGAGGCGCGCAATTGCCCGCCCGGCGCACCCAAGATGTACCGAGGCACGCTTTATTGCACCAACTGACCCGGCATAAGGCGGGCCGCTCGGCCCTTGCACAGGTGACCAGACCGCCAGAGAGCCGGCAGTCAGGCGTCAGCTGTGTCCCCCTCGTGGGGCCGCGGGCCGCCGTGTCGGGTGCGGGAGTGCTGGTCGTGATCCTGCTCGCCCTCGGGCTGGGGGGGTGCTCTGCGCAGGCACAGGACAGGCTCGCGCGCGAGGCGGCGCGCTCTGCCATCACCCCCGTGGTGATGGAGCGTTTTCCCGGCGTGCCGCTCGAGCCGACGCTCGATTGCCTGATCGACAACGCCAACGCGCAACAATTGCGCGCACTGGCCGCCGATGCGGTGCTTGGGCCGACGGAAAGCACCGTGCAGATCGTCACGGATATCACCGCAAAGCCCGAAACGCTCACCTGCCTCGCGCAGGAGGGCCTGCCGGCGCTGCTGGCCGGGGCAGGGGGGCTGTGATGGCCGCCGGTGGCCCCGCGCTTGACAGGCCCGCGTTTGACAGGCCCGGTCCGGATGGGCGCGGTCTGGACGCGTCCGATCTTTATGAGGCCAGTCTGGATGTGCCCGGCCTTGGTGCGCAACTCGGCAGCCAGATCTCCGTGCTGGATGACGTCCCTTCTGGCACCCACGCAGTGTTCGAGGATCGCGCGCCTGCGCGCGCGGAGCTGCGCAGCGCGCAGGTCTTTGTTGACATCGGCGCCAATATTGGTCTCCACGCACTTGTCGCCCGCGCCATGATGCCCTGCAGGTCGCGGTTGCCGTGCTTTGAGTCACATCCCCGCACCCTGCGCAAACTGCAGCAGAACGCGAGTTTTTCGCGCGCACAGAACGTGAGCGTCCTCCATGCGGCCGTTGGTGGCGAACGCGGAACCCTGACGCAGTATCCCGTCAGCTCGGGCAACGCTGGCCGCAATACTCTGGTCGAGGCCTTCGCTCAAGACGTCGATCCCCGGGACGCGCGCGCCGAAAAGGCCGCCGTGCGGCCGCTGTTGGACAGTCTTCGCGCATTGGGCGTGGCACAGGTCGACCTGTTGAAAATCGACGTCGAGGGGTGCGAGGCCGAGGCCTTGGCCCCGTTTTTTGAAACCGCTCCCACCTCACTTTGGCCCGGCTATGTGATCATCGAGGTCGCCGCGCGCGCTCACTGGCGGGTCGACCTCGTCGATCTGCTGCTCGGCTTGGGCTACGACACTGTCTTTGAGACGGGTTCGGACATGCATCTGAGACGCGGCGCGCGCTGCGGCTCTTCTTCTTCTTGATATATCTGCACGCGAGGATCTTCCATGGTACAATTCACGCTCCCCAAAAACTCCACGATCCGCACCGGCAAGACCTGGCCAAAGCCGGAAGGCGCCAAGAACGTGCGCAAGTTCCAGATCTATCGCTGGTCTCCGGACGATGGTGAGAACCCCCGTCTCGACACCTACCTGGTGGATATGGACAGCTGTGGCCCGATGGTTCTGGACGCGCTGATCAAGATCAAGAACGAGATCGACCCGACCCTGACCTTCCGCCGTTCCTGCCGCGAAGGGATCTGCGGCTCCTGCGCGATGAACATCGACGGCATCAACACGCTGGCCTGCATCTATGGCCTCGACGAGATCGACGGCGCGGTCAAGATCTACCCCCTGCCGCATATGCCCGTGGTCAAGGACCTGATCCCCGACCTGACGCATTTCTACGCCCAGCACGCCTCGATCATGCCCTGGCTCGAGACCAAGACAAACCGCCCGGCCAAAGAATGGAAGCAGTCCATCGAAGACCGCAAGAAGCTCGACGGCTTGTACGAATGCGTGATGTGCGCGTCCTGCTCCACCTCTTGCCCAAGCTACTGGTGGAACGGCGACCGCTACCTCGGACCAGCAGCGCTGCTGCACGCCTACCGCTGGATCATCGACTCACGCGACGAGGCAACCGGAGACCGTCTGGACCAACTCGAAGACCCCTTCAAACTCTACCGGTGCCACACGATCATGAACTGCACCAAGACCTGCCCCAAGGGTCTGAACCCGGCCAAGGCGATCGCCGAGATCAAGAAAATGATGCTGGAACGCGCCGTCTGAGACCGCAGCGCCCGCGGCCGCACCCCACCTGACCCGGTCGCGGCGCCACGGAAAAGCAACAAGATAGCGCGCCCATGGCTCAGCCGGGCGCGCTTTTTCTTGCCTGCATCCCGAACGAAACCAACCGGGCCGCCAGCCTCCCACCAAACACCCCGCCTGTTTCTCTGTTTCAAAAATACTCCTGCCGGAGGCGTCCCACGCGGCAATATGCGCCGAGGCGCACCCGACCGCGCGCCCTCACCACGCGACCCCCCTGACCCAAACCCCAAAACATGGTACCCTGACCGCCGGGGTTGCATCTCAAGGCGCATGGCAGTTGACTGTCCCCCGCGGGCCACGACGGCGCGCGCACCCGATGGGGGCTGCCCTGAGCGATCTGACGTTTCTCTGCCCGCCGGTGTACGCCGGGCACATCCCACACCCCAAACCAGCGGCAGAGCAGGTGCCGCAATGGTATCGCGACCTGCCCATCGATCTTGGCACGCCGGACGCGCAGGGCAACCCGGGAAGAACCGCGCGCGCCTGTCTGCCCATGGCGGACGCTTTTGCGCTGGGCTGGATGTTGCCCTTGCCCTTCGATATCGCCATGTCGCGCGACCCGCAGGGCCAGTTGATGTTCCACTGGGCCGATGGCGTGCCCGAACCGCCGATCACGCTCCTGCATCCCCGGCAACTCGGGGGTGAGGCCCCGCCCTTCGACGGGGCCCTGCCGCTCGCCTTCCTCAACCCTTGGCGCATCGTGCTGCCGTCAGGCTATTCCGCCGCCGTTCTGCACCCGATCAACCACGCCGACTTGCCATTCCGGACCTTCGGCGCCGTGGTCGATTGCGACAGCCTGCAAACGTCGTTCAAAATCCCCTTTCTCTGGACCACACAGGCCGAAAGCTGGCTGCTGCCCGCTGGTACACCGATCGCACAAGTCATCCCGATGAAGCGCGCGGATGCTCCGCCAGAGGCCGAAATCCGGGCCGAGACCCCTCATGAAACGGCCGCGCGACAGGCGGCGCAGGGCAAATCCGCTGCTGCCTATGCCAAGGCCTGGCACAGAAAACACGCAAAAGAAGGCACTTGATGAGCGATATGCGCCCCACCGGACCCGATGACGCCGATGCACGCCGCGCGGTGGCACCGGTGATCTGTTACCCGACCGATAGCCTGCCGCCCGCGGATCTGCCTCTCTACCGGGCCGCATTGGAAGAGGCCGATGTGACCGCCTCTGTACTTGTGCCTGCCAGAGATGCGCGGACCTTCACCGTGCCGGCAGGCAGCTTCTTTCGCATCTCCTGCCCGGAAGGCAGCCAGGTTGGCGACCTGAACCTGTGGTCCGCGCATGATCTGTCAGAGCGTTTTTACTCCGGCAAGACGCGCGCCATTCACGGCACCCATGTGACCGTGGGGGACAGGCTCTGGTCTAGCTTCCCGAACCTGCGCCCGATGGCGACCGTGGTCCGTGACAGCCTCGACTGGTACGGCATCGACCCCTGGGGGGGATCGGTTCACGATGTGATCGGCACGCGTTGTGATCCCTACACCGGGCAATTGTTGCGGGACGTCAGCTATCATCATTGCTGCCACTCAAACCTGACACGCGCCGTATCAGAGGCCCGTGACCTGCCGCTCGTGATGGCAGAAGAGCAGGTGCATGACGTGCTGAATGTCTTCATGTGCACCGGTTTCACGAGGGACACGGGGCAATACTTCATGAAGGCGAGCCCGGCGCGAAAGGGGGATTTTCTCACTTGTTTCGCGGAAATTGACCTGTTGGGCGCGCTCAGCGCCTGTCCGGGGGGCGATTGCGGGGCCGAGCATACGTCCGATGTGGCGCCTTGCCTGCCTTTGCTGGTCGAGGTGCTGACACCGCCGCCGGAACGGTTGTCTGGCTGGGAAAGTCCGAAAACAAACGTATACGATCGCAGCCACGGGACTGTTCTGCCTGAAACATGAGGGCTCCAGATAGGGCAGGTGGATGCCGACAGGTGCGACGACACACCAGCATGGCACGGCCCGCAGTGCTGGACCAAAGCCGCTGCATCCCTCTCCCTACCGCCCTTTATCCTTGGGCGATTCGGATAAGGAAAGGTTTACGCAGACCGAAGATCGGTCAAATGACTGCAGAAGTGGTCGGGACCCGCTGAAGAAGGCGGGCTCCGTCACAAGGGCAGGATCGGCAGACCCGGTGCCGGAATAACAAAACGGGTCAGAACCGAGCCTCGGAAGTTCAGAATCTCGGGCACGAGCCGATCCCTGTCCAGATTGATATGTTCGTTTTTCGTTCTTATTATTCCCAAGTGGACCGATCCCCATCAAGGCGCTGGTCAATCCGTGGAGGATGTCCAATTCGCAAGGCGGGCACGATGCTTTCCGTGCGAAAACCGCACCTCCTGTCAGGATCGGAAATCCAGATGGAACCCGCTGTTTCAAACGGGTGAAAAAGAGCCGATTTCAGCGTGAGAAATTACACGCCAATTGGCAGAACATGACCGAAAGTATAGGTGATAGTGTAACGCATGGCGTGCCACTATCTCGCAAACCGCCTGATGAAAACGGGTCAGTAGTCGGGAAATGCCGCGGTCAGTGCAATCTCGACCATGTCACCAAAACTGCGTTCGCGATCCGCGGAGGGCAAGGCCTCTTGCGTCAACAAATGGTCCGAAACGGTCATGACCGCCAAGGCCCGAGCCCCGTACCGCGCCGCGAGCGTGTATAGTTCTGCCGCTTCCATTTCCACGCCGAGGATGCCATGCCGAACCATTTGTTCGTTCAGATCCGGGCGCTCGTCGTAAAAAACGTCAGAGGAATAGATGCCGCCGACGTGGCATCCGATCTCCTTGCCCCGCGCCGCCGAAACGGCACGCTCAAGCAAGGCATAGTCCGCGCATGGTGCAAAGTTGAGTTCCCGAAAAATGCCGCGCGAGGGTGTCGATAGCGTCGACGCCGTCATGGCGATGATGACATCGCGCAGTTTTATTTGTGGCTGCATGGCCCCGCAGGATCCGATACGGATCAGGGTCTTTGCGCCATAGTCCTTCAGCAATTCATTGGCATAGATCGACAGGCTGGGCATGCCCATGCCTGAGCCTTGAATGGTTACGCGTTGCCCGCGCCAAGTGCCTGTGTAGCCCAGCATGCCGCGCACACGGTTTACACAGGTCGCCCCCTCAAGGAAGGTCAATGCCGCCCATTCGGCGCGCAACGGGTCGCCGGGCATCAATACGGTTTCGGCGATCTCGCCGACGGTTGCGCCGATATGGACGGTCATTCAACTGGCCTTGTCAGAGCGCCAGATCTTCGAGCGACTTGCCCGCGTCCATCGCGTCGATCAGCCAGTTGGGCTTGCGGCCGCGGCCGGTCCAGGTCTGGCTCGGGTCAGCCGGATTCGCATATTTCGGCGCGCCCTTGCTGTTGTTGCTGCCGGCTGTCAGCACGTCCTCGAGTGAGAAACCGAATTCTTTTGCAGCCATTTCGGCGGCGCGTTTGGCTTCGGCCATGCGGCGCGATTCCAAGGTCTTCAAGGCTTTCTGCGCATCCGTGATCAATTTGCTCAATTCATCACGCGAAAGAGATTCCAAATCGATGGTCATCTTTCTACTCCCTTCTGCTCTGTAGTGTGGACAGTGTCTTGTTCATTTTTTTGGATACTGCAAGACATTAAATCGTGCCAGTTAACGAACCATTAACGGAAAACCTGACTTGCGCGAGGGTTTTTTCCGAATCTTGCGCGGATTGACGCTAATTAGCATAAGATTTTCAAGGTTCCGTAACGCAAAGCATCTTCAATTAAGATGCGAAGCAAGATGTGTTTTTGCGATCGAAAGGAATTCGGTTTTGAATGCAGGATGCTGCTCTTTGGCGTTGGACACAACAAAAAAGGCCGCGCTTGCGGGGCGCGGCCATTCTTGAGCGATCGGATAAAACGCTCTATTCAGCCGCGACCGATTGCGGATCCGCGAGGGTCACAATGTCCGCCATGATCGTATTGAGCTCGAAATCCTTTGGCGTGTAGATGCGCGCCACACCCATGGCGGTCAGCCGTGCCGCGTCATCCTCCGGGATGATCCCGCCGACGATCACCGGCACATGGCCCAGCCCGGCCTCCTGCATCCGCGCCATCACGTCTTCGACCAGCGGAATGTGACTGCCCGACAGGATCGACAGCCCCACCACATGCGCGCCATCCTGCGCCGCGGTCACGATCTGCTCGGGCGTCAGGCGGATGCCCTCGTAGTCGATCTCCATCCCGCAATCCCGGGCGCGAAAGGCGATCTGCTCGGCGCCGTTGGAATGCCCGTCCAGCCCCGGCTTGCCCACGAGAAACCGCAAACGACGCCCCAACCTGTCCGACACCGCGTCAACAGCGCCGCGCAGATCATCCAGCCCTTCGGTCTTGTTCGACACCGCGCGGCTGACACCCGTCGGCCCGCGGTACTCACCGTGAACGGCGCGCATCTCGCCCGCCCATTCGCCCGTGGTCACGCCGGCCCTCGCGCAGGCAATGGAGGCGGGCATGACGTTCTCGCCCGCCCGTGCCGCCGCCCGCAGATCTGCCAGCGCGGCCAAAGCCGCCGCCCCGTCCCGTGCCGCGCGCCATGCGTTCAGGCGCGCGACCTGGTCCTGCTCCACCGCCGGATCCACCACCATGATGCCACCGTCCTCGCCCACCAGCGGCGACGGCTCGCTCTCGACATATTTGTTCACGCCGACGACCACCGTCTCTTCGCGTTCGATCCGACCGACCCGGTCCGCGTTGCTCTCGACGAGGCGCGCCTTCATATAGTCGATCGCGCCGATCGCGCCCTGCATGGCGCCGATATTGGCCAACTCGGACCGCGCGCCGGCTTTCAGTTCCTCGACCTTGGCGTCCACCGCCGGGTTGCCGTCAAACAGATCGGCGTATTCCAACAGATCGGTCTCAAAGGCCATGATCTGCTGCATCCGCATCGACCACTGCTGGTCCCATGGCCGCGGCAAGCCAAGCGCCTCGTTCCATGCGGGCAGTTGCACCGCACGTGCGCGCGCCTTCTTCGACAACGTCACGGCCAGCATCTCGATCAGGATCCGATAGACATTGTTCTCTGGCTGCTGCTCCGTCAGACCCAGTGAATTCACTTGCACGCCATAGCGGAAACGCCGGAATTTCGGGTCCTCGACGCCATAACGCTCCATCAGGATCTCATCCCAGAGATCGACAAAGGCGCGCATCTTGCACATCTCGGTGACAAAGCGGATGCCCGCGTTCACAAAGAACGAGATCCGCCCGCACAGGGCCGGGAAATCTGCCGGATCAACCCGCGGCTGCAGCTCGTCCAGAACGGCAATCGCGGTCGCCAGCGCAAAGGCCAGTTCCTGTTCCGGTGTCGCCCCCGCCTCTTGCAGGTGGTAGGAACAGACGTTCATCGGGTTCCATTTCGGCACATGCTTGTAGCAATATTCTGCCACGTCGCCGATCATCTTCAGGCTGGGCTTGGGCGGGCAGATGTATGTCCCGCGCGACAGGTACTCCTTGATGAGGTCGTTCTGCACCGTGCCTTGCAGCTTCGAGACATCCGCGCCCTGTTCCTCGGCCACGGCGATGTAGAGCGACAGCAGCCAAGGGGCGGTCGCGTTGATCGTCATGGAGGTGTTCATCTGTTCCAGAGGGATGTCCTGAAACAGGGTGCGCATGTCACCCAGATGGCTGACCGGGACGCCGACCTTGCCGACTTCGCCCCGGGCGAGGATGTGGTCGCTGTCATATCCGGTCTGGGTCGGCAGGTCGAAGGCCACGGAAAGCCCGGTCTGTCCCTTGGCAAGATTGCCACGATAGAGCGCGTTCGACTTTTCCGCGGTGGAATGTCCTGCGTAGGTCCGGATGAGCCACGGCCGGTCGGCTTGGCGAGCGGCCTCGCTAGGCTGCCGGTCGGCTTGGCGAGCGGCCTCGCTAGGCTGCCGGTCGGCTTGGCGAGCGGCCTCGGGGGACGGGCGGTCCTTCTGGGTCTCGGTCATCAAAAGTTCCTTTGTCTGCGCTGCCGCGGGGATGTTTGATCGCGATTTGTCGCGAGACTCAATCACAGCAATCATGTTTCGTTTGTGATGGTGTATGCGAAACAATCTGTCGCTGTCAATTCGCTGCGTTGCGGCGTTGGAAAGCAGGCGGCGCCCGCCTTGCCACCCGGCGCGGGGGGCCATGCAAACTGTACAAGGGTGGGGGCGCCGTGGCCGCAGGGTCCGACGCCATGGTGGGGCCATGACGGCTGTGGCGGCTCCGGCCCCAGATGTGAGGCCGCGCTGTTGCGCGCGGATCCTAACAAAACCCATGGTTTCGTTAACCGCAGGCGTGGGGATCAATATGTACCAAACAGGCCCTGTTTTGTACCGATTGATGGCCGCCGGGCCCCAACCTGCGCTGGGGGGCCGGGCATCAATCCGTACCAAACGCGCCTCGTTTTGTACTGTTTGCTGTTGCCGCGGGACCGGACGCCCCGTTTACCACGGGGATGGCCAAGGTCTTGGGCGCGGCCACCGACGCGCGGCGGGCACACCCCGGTCAACCGCCGTCAACCCCGGCGGCGGACGCTCCCTGCGATCTTAACGAATTGCTGCGCCTGCAAAGGTGTTTCTGCGCGTGCGGGGTCATAAAATTACAAAATTGCCTGCAAATTCAGTTGCAATATTGCGTGGCGATCCGTATCCCAAGGGTCAACGCCGCGATTCTGCAGTGCAGAGGGCGAAAACGTTAATGCGACCACCAAGGGACACAGGAGGCCATGATGGCATTGGACCAGCAAACGGGCATCGCGCAGTACGACGCGCCGGAAAAAGACCTCTATGAGATCGGCGAAATGCCCCCGATGGGTTACGTGCCGAAAAAGATGTACGCCTGGGCCATCCGCCGCGAACGCCATGGTGAGCCCGACCAGTCCTTTGAACAGGAAGTGGTCGACACATGGGACATCGACAGCAACGAGGTGCTGGTGCTCGTGATGGCCGCGGGCGTGAACTACAACGGTGTCTGGGCCGGTCTCGGCCAGCCGATCAGCCCTTTTGACGGACATGGCGCGCCCTATCACATCGCCGGTTCGGACGCGTCTGGAATCGTGTGGAAAGTCGGCTCTGCCGTAAAGACCTGGAAGGTGGGCGACGAGGTCGTGATCCACTGCAATCAGGACGACGGCAACGACGAGGAATGCAATGGCGGCGACCCGATGATGTCGTCGACCCAGCGGATCTGGGGCTATGAGACGCCGGACGGCTCTTTCAGCCAGTTCACCAAGGTGCAGGCCCAGCAGCTGATGCCGCGGCCCAAGCATCTGACGTGGGAAGAGAGTGCGTGTTACACGCTGACCCTCGCGACGGCCTATCGGATGCTCTTTGGTCACGCGCCGCATGACCTCAAGCCCGGGCAGAACGTGCTTGTCTGGGGCGCCTCTGGTGGTCTGGGATCTTATGCGATCCAGCTGGCGAATACCGCGGGTGCCAATGCGATCGGCGTGATCTCGGATGAGGACAAGCGCCAGTTCGTCATGGACATGGGGGCCAAGGGTGTCATCAACCGCAAGGACTTCAGTTGCTGGGGCCAGTTGCCGACGGTGAACACGCCCGAATACAACACCTGGTTCAAGGAAGCGCGGCGTTTTGGCAAGGCGATCTGGGAGATCACCGGCAAAGGCGTGAACGTCGACATGGTCTTCGAACACCCGGGCGAGTCGACCTTCCCGGTGTCGAACCTGGTCTGCAAGAAGGGCGGTATGGTCGTGATCTGCGCGGGCACCACCGGGTTCAACTGTACCTTCGACGTGCGCTACACCTGGATGCACCAGAAGCGTCTGCAGGGCTCGCACTTCGCGCACCTCAAGCAGGCCGCCTCTGCCAACCGCCTGATGATCGAGCGGCGTCTCGATCCGTGCATGTCCGAGGTGTTCCCCTGGGCCGAGATCCCCGGCGCGCACACGAAGATGCTCCGCAACGAGCACAAGCCGGGCAACATGTCCGTGCTGGTGCAAGCGCCCAAGACCGGGCTGCGCACCCTCGAGGATTGCCTCGACGCGAGAAAGTAACTTTTGGCTGCTATCCCCGAGTCGCAAGGTTTGCGACCGGGGTCCCGAAACACCCGCGAATCGCCCTCTGGCGCGCGGGTGTTTCCATGTCAAAACCTCCGAAGTCGTCTTTTCAACACCTTGCCAATCGCCCCCTCACTATTTCTGGGGAGGAGAATTCCGTGAATATCGGCGCGGTTAGGCACATGGTAAAGTAGTGTTAATGTTTCGTTAACCACCTACAGAAGAGGCTATCCATGGGACATGACTGGATCTTGGACGTACTGACCGACCTGAAGACCTTTGCGCGCGCCAATGGGATGCCTTCCCTGGCTGCGCAGCTGGACGATGCATCCTTTGTGGCGCAGGCGGAGATTACGTCCCTTACCGAGGGTAAGAGTATTGGGCTTCTTGCGAAACGCGCCGCGTCTGGACGGAGTGATCGAACGTTTGGAGTCCGCTGAGAGTCTGGATGATCTCCAGCTCTTGATCGAGGACGTCAGGGACGAATACGGCGTCGATCACATCGTTTATCACTGGGTCAACAGCGCTGGCGAACAATATGGCTGCGGCACCTACGATCTGGAATGGGTCAACCGATATGTTGAAAAAGGCTATCTCAGGATCGATCCGGTCATCCAGGGCTGTTACCAGCGGTTTCACCCGGTCAACTGGAAACGTCTGGACTGGTCGAGCAAGTCGGCGCGGGCTTTCATGGAAGATGCCATCGGGTATGGTGTTGGAAATCAAGGATATTCTATCCCCATCCGTGGTCCGAACGGCCAGTTCGCGCATTTCACCCTGAGCCACAACTGCTCTGACGAAGAGTGGGAGGATTTCACTGACCAGAACCGGCGCGACCTGATCCTCGTCGCGCATTATTTCAACTCCAAAGCGCTCGAGTTTGAGCCGGGGCGCACTCCAGACCCGGCTCAACCCCTGTCCCCGAGAGAGATCGAGGCGATGACGCTCCTGGCCATTGGCTACAGCCGCGCCCAGGCCGCCGATACGCTCTCGATCTCCGAGCACACCCTCAGGGTCTATGTCGAAAGTGCCCGCCACAAACTCGGCGCGATGAACACCACACACGCCGTCGCCCGCGCGCTCAGCCGGGGCGTCATCGTGATCTGAACAGACGGATGACAGCGCAATAGTTAAAGCGCTGGTTACCTTTGCGTGCGCAAAGGTTGAAACCTGTTAACCGGGTAAATTGCACGCTCTCCCCATCACCGCAACATGCGCCGGGAGAAAGCTCAATGATCCGTTATGTTTACGCAGAAGACCTCGCCAAGTTCCCTAAACTGGCACGGACGATGTTCCGTGATCGCGCCGCTCAGTTCAAAGTGCGCCACAACTGGGAGGTGAGCGTCGATGCCGATGGTCACGAACGCGACCAATACGACGCGATGAACCCGCTCTACATCATCTGGGAGAACGAGGACGGTACGCATGGCGGGTCGCTGCGCCTGATGCCGACGGTTGGCCAGACGATGCTGAACGATCATTTCACACATCTGACCGATGGGGTGACCATCCAGAGCCCGATCATCTGGGAATGCACGCGGTTTTGCCTTGCGCCCGGTGCAAAGGCGGGGGTCGCCGCGGCGCTGATGCTGGCTGGCGGTCATGTCATGGAAGAGTTCGGCGTCGAGCATTTCGTCGGTGTGATCTTTGCCCATATGGTGCGCGTTTTCCGCCGCATCGGGTCTGTGCCGGAGGTGCTTGGCACCCAGGGAAAGGGCCGCGACGCGATCTCTGTCGCGCTGTGGGAGTTCAATCCCGAAACCCAGGCCGCGGTCGCAAAGACCGCAGGCGTCTCTATCGAGCTGTCCAAGCGCTGGTTCGAGCGCGACTTCGGCGAGGCACAGCCGCCGATGGCCATGCCCTACGCGCTGGCACCGCTGCCGGAGGCCCGCGTGGCAGCTTAAACCGCACCTTGCGCATGGTGATGACTGGCGGTGCCTTGTCCGCAAGGCTAGGGTGCCGCCATGACCCTCCCCGCGTTGACCTTGTCCGATGATCAGGCGCAAGCCTTTGACACCGTTTCCGAGATGCTGCGGGGGGCGGGGGTCGATCTGGACGATGGTGTCTGCCTGCCTGCGGTCGAGGGGCAATCCACCGTCATGGCCCTGATGGGCAAGGCGGGCAGCGGCAAGACGCTTTTGCTGGCGGAACTGGTCAAGGCCCTTGAGGCGGCAGGTGTCGAAACCGTCTCGGGTGACTACGAAAGCCGCAGGGCGAAAGAGCGCCGCACCCTCGCGGTTCTGGCGCCAACCAACAAGGCGGCCAGTGTTCTGCGGATGCGCGGTGTGCCTGCGACGACGATCCACCGGATCATCTATACGCCGGTCTATGACCCGGAATACGAGCGCATCGCCGAATGGCTGATGGGCAATGGTGACAAACCCGAAATCGCGGAACTGACCGAAGAAGCGCTGGCGCGGGCCGAAGCGAGCTATGCCGTGCACAAGTCGGTTCCGGCGGCTTTGGCAGCGGCGGGCCTGCGCGGGTCGGATTTCATCACCGGGTGGAAGCGGCGCGAAGAGCCGCTGGACATCGGATTTGTCGACGAATCCTCGATGCTGGATGAACGGCAGTACGAAGACCTGCAGGAGATCTTTCCGAATCTGGTGCTTTTCGGGGATCCTGCGCAGCTGGCACCGGTGAACCAGTCGGGCAAAATGGTCTTTGAATCGGTGCGCGAGAGCAATCGCATGGAATTGAGTCGGATCCATCGGCAGGATTCGGACAATCCGATCCTCGATCTGGCCCATGCGCTCGCCGATCCGACGCTGGAGTTCGAGGATTTCGAACGCGAGGTGGAGCGACTCGCACGGGAGGATGATCGCGTGGTCTATGCGCAGCGGGTCGAGGTCGACCTCATGGCGCGTTCCCCGGTGCTGGTCTGGCGCAATGCGACGCGAATCAGGCTGATCAATGCCTTCCGCCAGGTCTATGGCGCACCGGAGACAGAGCTTTTGCCGGGCGAGCCACTGATTTGCGACGGCATCGAGCTGCCGTTGAAGCACCGCAAGAAGCGGCTTGACCTTGAGGCGCGCGGGCTGATCAAGGGCGCGCAGGTGATCTACCTTGGACCGGGGCGAAAGCCCGGGTTTTCCAAGCTGCACGTGGTCGGCGCGCTGGAGCCGCAGGTCTCTGCCGCATCGATCGTGAAGATTGAAAAACCCGATCAGGAAGAGCCGTTCATCCCCTTCGCCGCGCGCATGGGGGCAACGTTTCTGCACGGTGCGGCGGTGACGATCCACAAGGCGCAGGGGTCGCAATGGGACAGCGTGCAGGTCTTTGCGCCGGACCTTTATGCGGCGGCGCGGGCAGGACGCGTGGAAGCCGGGCAACCTTTGTGGAAACGACTGGCCTATGTGGCGATCACGCGTGCCTCGGGGCGGTTGCTTTGGGTCGTACGCAACCGGTTGGCGCGGCCCTCGGACGGGCTGCGGACTGATGATCTGGGGGTGGCCCCGGCGCCCCTGACGCTGGAGCAGGACGCGGGGTGAACCCCGCGCTACGCCGGTTGCGCCAGTGTTTGCCGCACCTGTCCCCGCGACGGGTTCTCAAAGCTGCCCATGCCGGTGATTGCGATGTCAGGGCAGCGATACGAGCGCCTTGCCCGTGTTGCCCCCCTGCAGCAGGGAGATGAAGGCGGCCGGTGCGTTTTCCAGTCCTTCGGTCACGTCTTCGAGGTAGGCAATGTCGCCCGCGGCGACCTTTGGTCCGACTTCAGCGAGGAATTCCGGGTACTTGGCCCAGTGATCAAAGATGATGAAGCCAGAGACTTGCAGGCGTTTCACCAGAATCGCGCGCCACGCGGCGGGCAGGCGGTCCTGGCTTTCGTCGAGCCCGGTGTACCAGGCGATGGTGCCGCACAACGGAATGCGCCCATGGATGTTCATCAGCGGCAGCACTGCTTCGACCACTTTGCCACCGACATTTTCCCAGTAGATATCGACGCCGTCCGGGGCGGCTTTGGCCAGGGCTTTGCGCAGGCTGGAGGCGTCCGGGTAGGCGCGGTGATCGAGGGCCGCGTCAAAACCGAAGGTCTCTCGGGCGAGGGCGCATTTCTCCGGGCCGCCGGCAATGGCGACGGTGCGCAGACCCTGTGCCTTGGCCAGTTGGCCGACCATGGCCCCCACGGCCCCGGTGGCGGCGGCGATGACGAGGGTCTCGCCCGGTTTGGGCCGTCCGAATTCGTTCAGGCCGGTCCAGGCGGTGAAGCCGGGCATGCCCAGCACCCCAAGCGCCGTGCTGGGTGGCAATGCCGGATCCAGCTTGCGCAGGTCGCTGCCGGACAGAACGGCGTGGCTGGCCCAGCCGGTGATGCCGGTCACCATGTCGCCGGGGGCGATGCCCGCTGCATTCGAGGTCAAGACGCGGCCAACACCCTGACCGGTCATGGTTTCACCAAGACCCACCGAGGGCGCATAGCTTTTGGCGTCATCCATGCGCCCGCGCATGTAGGGGTCCAGCGACAGATGCGTGCATTCGATCAGCACCTCGCCGTCTCCGGGGGCGGGCAGTGGCACTTCGGACAGGGCGAAGTCCTCGGGCGTGGGCAGGCCCTTGGGGCGGCGGGCCAGCGTGATGCTGCGAAGCGTGTCGGACATGTGGGCTCCTTCAGGGGCATCGGGGTTTGCACGTAAAAGCGGTTGCGCAGGCTGCGCCAACTTGGTCACTCTAGGCAGAGACAAGAAATCGGTCAGGGGAGGGCCAGATGCAAGGCATGATGATGCAAATGCCGCTGCGGATCATAGAGATCCTGAGATACGCCGCAGACGCGCATCCGGGCAGCGAAATCGTCTCGGTGCGCACCGAGGGGGATATTCACCGGCAAAGCTATGCGCAGACCTATGCGCGCACGGCGCAACTGGCGCATGGATTGGCCGGACTTGGCGTTGCGCAGGGGGATCGTGTCGCGACCCTCGCGTGGAACGGCTACCGGCACTTTGAGCTTTACTACGCGATCAGCGGCATGGGCGCCGTGTGCCACACGATCAACCCGCGGCTCTCCGCAGAGCAGATGCTCTACATCATCGAACACGCCGGCGACAAAGTGCTGTGCCTTGACCTGACGTTCGTTCCGCTGGTCGAGGCACTGGCCGCCAAACTGCCTGCGGGGCTCAAGCTGGTGGTGATGACGGACAGGGCGCATATGCCCGAGAGCACCCTGGAGCTGTTGTGCTACGAAGAGTTGCTGACGGAGCAGGCGCAAAGCTACGACTGGCCGAACCTTGACGAGAATACCGCCGCGGGTCTGTGTTATACCTCCGGGACGACGGGCCACCCGAAGGGCGCGCTTTACTCACATCGGTCCACCGTGCTGCACGCGATGTTCATTGCCATCTCGGTGCCGCGCAGCCTGCACCAGCGGGCGCGCGTCCTGCCCGTGGTGCCGATGTTCCACGTCAATTCATGGGGCCTGCCCTATGGCGCGCCGCTGACCGGCGCTTCGCTGATCATGCCCGGGCCGAAACTGGACGGTGCGTCGCTGTTTGATCTGATGGAAAACGAGAAGGTCACCGCCTCCTGGGGGGTGCCAACCGTCTGGCTGGGCCTGCGGGCCGAGATGGAGGCGCGCGGAGGTGTCCCATCTGCTCTCGACCAGCTGGTCATCGGTGGATCGGCCGCGCCACGCGCGATGATCGAATTCTTCGAAGGGCAGGGGATCGACGTCTGTCACGCCTGGGGCATGACAGAGATGAGCCCCATCGGCACCACCGCACAGCTGTCGCCTTCGATGCAATCGGAGCCGCAGGATGTGCAGATGGGCTTGAAGTCCAAGCAGGGGCGGCGTGTCTTTGGTGTCGACATGAAGATCGTCAGCGAAGATGGCGTTCCGATGCCGCATGACGGTGTCGCCGTGGGGGAGCTGTTCGTTCGCGGAAATGCCGTGATTTCAGGATATTACAACAACGAAGAGGCCAGTGCCGAGGCTTTTGATTCAGCAGGCTGGTTTGGCACCGGCGACGTGGCGACCATAGATCCGCAGGGCTTCCTGTCGATTCAGGACCGCAGCAAGGACCTGATCAAGTCCGGTGGCGAATGGATCAGTTCCATCGACCTTGAGAACATGGCCATGGCACACCCCAAGGTGGCCAATTGCGCGGTCATCGCCGTGCCGCATCCGAAATGGGACGAACGCCCTTTGCTGGTGGTGGTGCCCAAGGACGATGGCCCCTCGCTGGAGGAAGTGCACGCCCTAATGGCAGCCCATATCGCCAAGTGGCAGTTGCCCGACGCCATGGAATTTGTCGAAGCGCTGCCGCTGACGGCCACGGGCAAGGTCTCGAAGCTGACGCTGCGGCGACAATTCGAGGGTTACGAGCTGCCGGATGCAGGCTGACACTCTGCGCGACCTGCCGCCGCGGACAACGGCGTGGTTCGAGATCGACGCGGCCCGGGTGCAGGCCTTTGCCGATGCCACGGAGGATTGGCAGCCCATTCACCTTGACCCGGCGTTTGCCGCCGGGACACCCTTCGGTGTGCCGATCGCGCATGGGTTTCTGACGCTTTCGATGTTGTCGGCCATGTCCTATCAGGTCACCGAAGGGCTGGACGGGGTTGCGTCCAGCGTCAACTACGGGTTTGACCGCATTCGCTTTGTTTCTCCGGTGCCGGTTGGGCGGCGGGTGCGGGGGGTCTTTGCCGTGGCGAATGTTGACGCGGCGAAAGGCCATGTGGACGTGTACTGGGATGTGCAGGTCGAGATCGAAGATGAGGCGCGCCCGGCGCTTGTGGCCAGGTGGATAACGCGGTTTTACTTGACGTGACAGCGGGCGCATTGCGTGGCCCCGGATCGGGCGCAGAGGTCTGCGCCTTGAGAGGGCCGCGCAGCGGACCATTGTCCTGAGGGAGAGAAAGATGGACCTTGGAATGACCGAGCGGGTGACCCCGCTGGTGACCGCCGTACGGCGGATGATCGAAGACGATATCGCCCCGCTGGACGCGGAGTATCAAGCAGAAGTGGGCAAGCATCCGACCGGCAACCGGTTCCTGCACACGCCCCGACAGCTGGAGATCATGGACACGCTCAAGACCTTGGCGAAGTCCCGCGGGCTGTGGAACTTCTGGTTGACGGATTCGACCCGCGGCTACGGTCTGACGACGGTGGAATATGCCTATCTGGCCGAGGAAATGGGCAAGGTCGGGATCGCGGCAGAGATCTTTAACTGCAGCGCGCCGGACACCGGCAATATGGAAGTGCTCGAACGCTACGGGACCGACTGGATGAAGGCGCGTTGGCTGGCGCCCTTGCTGGAGGGAGAGATCCGGTCCTCCTACGTGATGACAGAGCCGGACGTGGCGTCCTCGGATGCGGCGCAACTGGCCTTTGAGGCGCGGCGGGACGGCGACCACTACGTGATGAACGGTGAGAAATGGTGGATCAGCGGGTCTGGTGATCCCCGCTGCAAGCTGTTCATCGTGATGGCCTGCACCGATCCGCAAGCGGCCAAGCACAGCCGCCATACGATGTTCGTGATGGATGCCGACACGCCGGGGATCGAGGTGCTGCGGCCCATGCAGGTCTTTGGCCACGACGATGCGCCGCATGGCCATATGCATTTGCGGTTCACCGATGTGCGCGTGCCGGTGGAGAACATTGTGCTGGGCGAAAGCCGTGGGTTCGAGGTGGCGCAGGGGCGGCTTGGGCCGGGTCGGATCCACCATTGCATGCGCGCCATAGGTCAGGCTGAAAAGGCTCTGGAAATGATGTGCAGGCGGGGCCTCGCCCGGGAGGCGTTTGGCAAGCAGATCAGTGAGTTGGGGGCCAACTACGACATCATCGCCAATGCCCGGATGGAGATCGAGATGGCGCGGCTCCTGTGTCTGAAAGCGGCCTATATGATGGACACGGCCGGGGTGCGTGCGGCGCAGCCCTGGATTTCCAAGATCAAGGTGGTGGCGCCGCTGATGGCGGGCAAGGTGGTCGATGAGGCGATGCAATTGCACGGTGCGGCTGGTATCAGCCAGGACACCGATCTGGCCGCCATGTGGACCCATATCCGGACCCTGCGGTTCGCTGATGGACCCGACGCCGTGCACCGCCGACAAGTGGCACGGGCGGAGTTGAAGAAGTACCGCAACGATGCGGTCTGAGGCCCTGCGATGACCGAAGAGGAACTGGCGCGCGTCGCGGTCTGGATGTCCGGCGCGGTGCCGGGCTTTGCCGGGCCGCTGGTGGCGCAGAAATTCGCGGTGGGCCAGTCCAACCCGACGTTCCGGCTGGACAGTCCCACGGGCACCTACGTCTTGCGGCGCAAGCCTCCGGGCGTGCTGCTGAAATCGGCGCATGCGGTGGATCGGGAGTTTCGCGTGCAGCGCGCGCTGTGGGAGACGGACGTGCCGGTGCCGCAGGTTCTGGCGCTATGCGACGATGCGGATGTGCTGGGGGTGATGTTCTATGTGATGGCGCATGTGCCGGGGCGCAATCTCGTCGATCCGAGCATGCCGGATGTGCCCCGAACTCTGCGCGGTGCCATCGTGGCAGAGATGGCACGGGTGATGGCTGCGATCCATGCTGTCGATCTGGAGGATGTCGGCCTGTCAGACTATGGCGCGCCGGGCAATTACTACGCGCGGCAGTTGGGGCGCTGGACCAAGCAGTTTGAGGCCAGCGCAACGGAGGCGCAGCCGGAAATGGCGGTGCTGATGGATTGGCTGGCCGGGCATCTGCCGCAGGACGATGGTCAACGGACGCTGGTGCATGGGGATTTTCGCATCGACAACATGCTCTTCGAGGAGGACGGCGCGGCGTGTCGCGCGGTGCTGGACTGGGAATTGTCGACCGTCGGCCACCCTTTCGCGGATCTCGCGGCGGTCATCATGCAATGGCAATTGCCGCCCGGGTCAGAGGGGCGCGGGCTGAAGGGGGTAGACCGTGCTGCGGCTGGTTTGCCATCGGACATGGCCTTTATCGATGACTACTGCGCGCGGCGCGGCCTTGCACGGCCGGAGGGCTTCGGTTTCTACGTGGCCTTTGCGGCGTTCCGGATCGCGGCGATCCTGCAGGGGGTCAAGAAACGCGCGCTGGACGGCAATGCGGCCAACCCCGAGAAGGCGCTGAAACTGGGCAGCTATGTGCCGGTCTTTGCGGGGCTGGGACTGGAGGCGCGTCATGCCTATGGATGAGGCACTGCGCGAGGATCCTTACGAGTTTGCCCGCCACATCGGGATGCGGATGCTGGACTGGAGTGCGGATTATGCACGGTTCGAGCTGCCGCTGGAAAAGTTCCTGATGAACCGGCACGGGTCCCCGCACGGCGGTGTCCATGCCGCCTTGCTGGACACGGTCATGGGGTACGCCGGGTGCTGGACGGGGGATCCGGAGCATCGTCAGATGTGTCTGACCCTGTCCTTGAACGTGATGTACCTGTCGCGGCCCAAGGGCACGATGCTGATCGGCGAAGGTTGGAAAACCGGCGGCGGCCGGTCCAGTTTCTTTGCCGATGCGCGGTTGGCGGATGAGACCGGGGAGCTTGTGGCCACCGGCACCGGGGTCTTTCGCTACCGTCGCAGTGCGTGACCGATGGGCGTTGCCCGTCGTTTGGCGGGCAGGCGTATCGGGCGTCGTGCCAAGACGTGATCTGGACGCCACGCGGGGTCAACCCCGCGCTACGGACCGCTGCGCTTCTGCCCCGCGAGGTGTCGCCCGCCGTCAGCTGACCGCATTGCGGATGGCGCGCATGTTGTCGCCGTAGGGGGTCGGGTTTTCGACCGAGCCACCGCGGAACACCGCGGATCCTGCCACCAGCACATCGGCGCCGGCCTCGACCACCAGGGGCGCGGTGGTCGGATCGACGCCGCCGTCGATCTCGATATGGATGGGGCGGTCACCGATCATCGCGCGCAGGGCACGAATCTTGGCCGTCATGTCGAGGAACTTTTGCCCGCCAAAGCCCGGGTTCACGGTCATCACGCAGACGAGGTCCGCCATGTCCAGCAGCGCGTCTACCGCGCTGGCGGGGGTGCCCGGGTTCAGGGCGACGCCTGCCTTCATGCCATGGGCGCGGATCGATTGCAGCGTGCGGTGGATATGGGGCCCGGCTTCGACATGTGCGGTCAGCACATCCGCGCCCGCCTCCGCGAAGGCGGTGATATAGGGATCGACAGGCGCGATCATCAGGTGCACGTCCATGACCGTGCCCACATGCTTGCGAAACGCCTTCACCGCGGGGGGGCCAAAGGTCAGGTTTGGCACGAAATGCCCATCCATCACGTCAACGTGGATCCAGTCAGCGCCCTGCGCCTCAACGGCCTGAATCTCGCGGCCAAAATCGGCAAAATCTGCCGAGAGGATCGAAGGGGCGATCTTTACGCTGCGGTCAAAGGACATCTGGGGCTCCTCGCTGGGGTTGGCGCGGTGTGGCGAATAGACGGGGCGGGGTCAATACCCCGCGGTGCGGTCAACGAGATGCAGGAACGGGGTGCCGCTCTCGCCCCGCTGGATGTTCTGGGCGATGACTTCTGCGGCGCTCTCTGGGCGGGTGGTGGAAGCGATATGCGGTGTCACCGTGACCTTTGGGTGATGCCAGAAGGCATGGTCCTTTGGCAGCGGTTCCTCGCGGAAGGTGTCGAGCGTGGCATGGCCCAGCCGCCCGTCGTCCAGCGCGGCAAGCAGCGCCTCGTCGTCGATCAGCGGGCCGCGACCGGGATTCAGGATCACCGCGCCGGGCGCTGTCAGCGCAAGGGTCAAGGCATTGAGCGTGTTTTCCGTCGCAGGGGTGTCCGGCAACAGCAGGATGACGATCTGCGCATCGGTCAGCGCCTCTTGCAGGCCCTGTTCCCCGGCGCAACAGCGCACGCCCGGCATGGATTTCAGGCTGCGGCTCCAGCCTGTGACGGGAAAGCCCAACTGCATCAGCGCCGCCGCGCAGGCCTGTCCCAACGCGCCGAACCCAAGGATGGTCACGGGGCGGTCGCGGGTCAGGGGGGGCGGGGTGCTGTCCCAGACCGCGCCGGGGTTCACGATATGGGCGTCCATGCCAAGGTGATGGCGCAGGGCGTGGCCCGTGACCCATTCCACCATGCCCTGCGTCAGGCCCGCCTCGTCCACCATCCGGCACAGCGGCGCAGTGAGGGTGGCGTTGCCGACCACATCCTCCACCCCGGCCCACAGGTTCAGCACCGCTTTCAGCCGGGTGAACGGGCCGAAATCCTGCACGTCGGAGTTGGGCGCATAGACGATGTAATCCGTCTCTTCCGGCGCCATCTCGGTGGACAGAGTGTAGGTCAGGCCCGCACGGTCGAGCGCGGCCCGCAGCGGGATCTCGTAGTCCTCCCATTTCTCGGAACGGGCGGCAAAGAGGATGTTGGGCATAGGGGCCTCGGATCAAGGGGTCAGCGGGGGCGGTGGATATGGGCGCTTTGCACCAGTCCGAAGGCGATCATCAAGACCAGCATGGCCGAGCCTCCGTAACTGACCAGCGGCAGCGGCACGCCCACGACGGGCGCAAGGCCCATGACCATGGACATGTTGACGGCAAAGAACAGAAAGAAGGTCATCCCGATGCCGAGGATCATCAGCGAGGAAAAGCGGTCCTTGTTCTGCAATGCGGCGGTGATGCAGAAAAAGAGAATCAGCACATAAAGGATCAGCAGCGAGATCCCCCCGACAAAGCCGAACTCTTCAGCCAGCGTGTTGAAGATGAAGTCGGTGTGCTTTTCTGGCAGGAAATTCAGCCGCGACTGCGTGCCTTGCATGTACCCGCGTCCGGTCCAGCCGCCAGACCCCATGGCGATCTTGGCCTGGGTGATATGGTAGCCCGCGCCAAGCGGGTCAGAACTGGGGTCAAGGAAGGTGTCGATGCGGCGGAACTGGTAATTCTGCAAGAGTTGCCAGTCGGTGTTTCGGCTGAGGAACACGGCGTAAACACCCGCGCCCCCGGCACCGATGACGGTGGCAAAATACAGCCAGTGCACCCCGGCGAGGAACATCATCAGACCCCCGGCGGTCAGCAGCAGAAGCGCCGTGCCGAGGTCAGGCTGTGACAAAACCATCAGCACGGGCGCCACGATGATGACGATGGGCAGCATGACCCAAAGGGGGCGCGATGTCTTGGCCAGGGGCAGCCAGTCGTAGTAGGCGGCCAACAGCATGACCATGGCGATCTTCATCAGTTCGGAGGGTTGCAGGCGCATGAACCCAATGTCGATCCAGCGTTGCGCGCCCATGCCTACCGCGCCGAAGAACTCGACAAGGATCAGCAGGAAAAAGGCCACCCCGTAGATCACCAGCGACATGCTGCGCCAGAACCAGATGGGCACCATCGCCACAATGAACATGGCCGACAGACCCATGACGTAACGCTTCATCTGAGGCTCTGCCCAGCGGCCGAGGTTGCCCCCGGCAACCGAGTACAGCATCAGGAAACCGACCCCCGCCACCGCCGACAGCAGCAGCACCAACGGCCAGTTCAGATGCAGGATCTTGCGCCAGCCGGAGGGGACCGTCTTGACGTTATATTCCAGATAGGTCATCGCCCGGCCTCCTTTTCCCGGTCAGGCGCGGCTCGGGTTTTCGGCCCGGCGCGCCTTGCGTTCGCGGGCGAGCCGCTCCTGCAAGGCCTTGATGTTGCGGCGATCCTTGGTGGGATACGCCTCCAGCGGAGGATCCTCGCCATAGAGCGCCTGCAAGGTGATGTCGCGGGCGATCGGCGCTGCCGCCTGAGAGCCGCCGCCGCCATGTTCAACCACCAGCGACACGGCCACTTTCGGGTTGTCCCAAGGCGCAAAGTTCACGAACAGCGCGTGGTCACGGCGTTCCCACGGCAGATCTGCGTTGGAGGTCACGCCACGGGCGCGTTCCGCCGTGGTGATGTTTCGCACCTGGCTGGTGCCGGTCTTGCCCGCCATCCGCATCCCGTCGGCGATCACCCGGCTGCTGTAGGCCGTGCCTTGCCGGTTGTTGGACACCGCATACATGGCGCGCCGGATCTGCAGCAGGTGGCTGGGGTTCAGGCCCATGTCGACGCCGGAGCGGGGCAATGTCTCGATGCCGTCGATGCTCTTGAGCAGGCGCGGGCTGATGTCGCGCCCGGTGGCAACCCGCGCGGTCATCACCGCTAGTTGCAGGGGCGAGGTCAGCACAAAACCCTGCCCGATGGAGGCATTGACGCTGTCGCCGATCACCCATTCCGCCCCGCGTTCGCGCAGCTTCCACCCCTTGTCCGGGACCAGCCCCGAAGTGACCGCCGACATCGGGATGGAATGGCTTTGGCCAAGGCCAAAGCGCCGCGCCATGGCGGCGATGCGTTCGATCCCCACCTTGAGCGCGAGTTCATAGTAGTAGACGTCGCAGCTTTCGCGCAGGCTGTCTTCGAGGTTCATGTGGCCGTGGCCGACGCCCTTCCAGCAGTGAAACTTGCGCCCACCCACTTCGAGGTGGCCGGGGCACCAGACGGTTTCGTCAGGCGCCACGAGGCCCGCGTCCATTGCCGCCAGCGCGGTGATCATCTTGAACGTGGAGCCGGGCGGATAGGCGTCCTGCACCGTCTTGGAGGCCAGAGGGCGGTGGTCGTTGACGTTGAGCGCGTTGAAATCCGTGTGAGAGATGCCGCGCACGAACTTGTTCGGATCGTAAGAGGGTGAGGACGAGATGGCCAGCAGGTCGCCTTTTTCGAGGTCGATGACAACGGCAGAGGCGCTTTCTTCGCCAAGACGGGCCTGCACGTAATCCTGCAGCGCGCTGTCGACAGTCAGCTGGATATCAGCGCCTGAGGTGCCCTCGCGGCGGTCCAGTTCGCGCATGACGCGGCCGACGGCGTTCACTTCGACACGCTTTGCACCGGCAGAGCCGCGCAGAATGTCCTCTCGCTTGGATTCGACGCCGACCTTGCCGATCTGGAACCGCGGGATGCGCAGCAGCGGTGGCGGGTCTTCGGCGACGTAGCGGGACAGGTCGCGCTCCGAGACCGGGCCGACATAGCCCGCCACATGGGCAAACAGCTGGCCCTGCGGATAGATCCGCGACAGGCCGACTTCGGTGGTGATGCCGGGCAGAGCCGGGGCGTTCACGGCCACGCGGCTGATGTCCTCCCAACTGACGCGGTCGGCCACCGTCACCGGAAAGAACGGCGCGGTGCGCTCCATCTCTGTCAGGGCGCGGTTGAGATCGTTTTCGTTCAGTTCCACCAACTGGCCCAGCCGCGCGATGACCTGGCCCACGTCCCCGGCATCTTCGCGCGTCAGCGTGATCCGGTAGGTCGGCTCGTTGTCCGCGATCACCGTTCCGTTGCGGTCAAAGATGCGCCCGCGGGCCGGGGGGATCAGCCGTATGTTGATGCGGTTTTCCTCGGCCAGCAGGCGGAACTCGTCCGCCTGATCGACCTGCATGTGGTGCATCCGGAGCGCCAGCGCCCCGGCAAACCCCATCTGGACCCCGCCAAGGATCAATCCCCGGCGGGTGATGCGCGCGGCACTTTCGGCATTCTCGCGCGGGCTGCGTCTCATAACATGCGTCCTGTGTGATCGTATTCGCCCGGGCTCAACCGGCGCACCCCGAAGGCAAGGTAGCTGAGTCCAGCCACCAGCGGGTAGACAAGCGCGGTTGCCACGAACTGCATGACTGTAAGAGACAGCATTCCCGGGTTGATGATCAAGAGGGCGAGCACGATACGATACAGGATTGTGATCGCCACCAGAGTCGCGGCAAAGGTCGCCCATTCCGCGACAAAGGTGTTTTCGCGCACCTGGCGGCCGCGCCTCTTGAGGAATTCGGAAGCCAGCAAGACCAGCAGCGCCCAAAGCCCGGGGGGGCGCTGGAACAAGAGATCGGCCAACAGCATCACTCCGGCAATGGCAAAAGACGGCACATAGTCCGGGCGGCGCAGGCACCATGCCAGCGTCAGCGCCGTCAGCAGATCCGGGCCGGCGATGCCCGAAGGGGTGATTTGCAACGGCAGCAGATGCGCAAAGATCACCATCAGCGCCAGCCCGGGATAGAGCAGGCGCATGGACCAAAGGCGCGCGGGGCTGTTCTCAGCCATCCGAGGCGGCCTCGCCAGCCGGGGGTTGATCGCCCGGAGTTGCCAGCGGATCACCGGCGTCGGGGAGGTCTTCGGGCAGGATCAGCCCCGCCGGGCTTGAGACCCGGCGCGCGCCATGATCGCGCAGCACGCGCAGGAATTCGAGCCGTTCGTAATCCGCCGCAAGGCGCACGCGCAACCGCCCGCCCGGGTCTTCGGCGACCTGACCCACAAGCAGCCCGGGGGGGAACACTTCTCCGTCGCCGGTGGTGACGATGCGGTCGCCCGGACGCACCAGTCCGGGATCCTCGAGAAAGTCGATGGGCGGTGCGCCGGTGTTGTCGCCCACGATCAGCGCCCTCTGACCCGATGGCTGGATCACGGCAGGGATGCGCGAGGTGGCGTCGGTCAGCAGGATGACGCGCGCCGTATTGCGCCCCACGCCCGAGACCCGGCCAACCAGCCCGATGCCATCCATGGTGGCCCAGCCGTCCACGATCCCGTCACGAGAGCCCACATTGATCAGGATCGACTGCCGGAAGGGCGATCCCGAATCCGCCAGCACCACCGCGGTGATATAGGTCAGCCTTGGGTCAAGCCGCACGTTGTTGAGATCGCGCAGCTTGGCGTTTTCCTGTTCCAGCTGAAGGGCGGCTTCTTTCCAGGCGGTCATGCGCCGCAATTCGCGGCGCAGCTCTTCGTTCTGTTCGGCGAGTTGCTGGTAGCTTTGCAGGTCGCGCAGCAGCCGGATCGAGCCGCTGACCGGGGCCATCGCCCAGTCCATGTTGGGCACAACGCGGTCGATCACCTGAGCGCGGAACCGTTCCACGCGCGGGCTGTCGATGCGCCAGACAAGGAAGATCGCCAGCAGGATCAGCGCAAGGATGACGAACAGCAGCCGCTTGAGCGGTGCCGTGAAGTCTTCCGGATTGCTGCGGTCGCTCGCCATGTGGTCCTTTCCGTGTTGCGCCGTGCTTTAGCGGCAACGCGCGCTGTCCTCCAGCCATTGCGCGGTGCATGCCCGTCCCGATCGGCATAAAACCACGCATGAAGAGCGCTTGCGATGTCGATCACGCGGTCAGGTTGCTTCATACTACGGGGCACAGCCCTTGTGACCCCGTTGTCTTGCTCATGTTCACCCTGCGCCGCCTTTTCATAAGCTATCGCCGCGACCCCGACCGGGCCGAAGCCAAACTGCTGCGGGATGCCCTTGCAAAGGCGTATTGCGCGCGCGGTGTCTTTCTGGACGCTGACGCGATTCCCGACGGTGTGCCTTTTGAGGCTTTCATCAAGGACAAGATCCGCGCCAGCGATGTGTTTCTGGTGTTGATCGGCAAGAACTGGACGGATCTGAAGGACAGGCACGGCGTACGGCGGTTGCATGATCCGGATGACTTGCTGCGGCAGGAAATCGAGACGGCTCTGGCGACACCCGGGATGCGTGTTGTTCCTGTCATCATCGACCCCGCCCCGGATCTGGATGCGGCGGATTTGCGCGACAGTCTGAAGCCTCTCGCGCAGCTTCACGCACGGCGCAGATCCATTTTGAAACCGCAGGGTTCCGTTTGCTGGAAGAGAGTGCCAACAGCCCCTTTATCACGAACTACGAGGGCAGATTGGGCAACATCGAACCGGGCGATGCCCTGCTGTACCGTGGTCGGGGGTACATTCAACTGACGGGTCGCACCAACTACGCCGAAATGGGCAAGAAAATCGGAATCGATCTCGAAGCCGCGCCAGAGCTCTTGTCCAGTCCCGACCTCGCCGCCCGTGTTGCGATCCTGTATCTGGCAACGCGCAGCAGGGAGGGGCAGAACGGGTTGCAATTGGCAAACGCAGGCGAAACCGCCGCTTTGCGCAGGTTGATCAACGGCGGGACGCGGGACGTGGACAGGATCCTTGGCGTTCTCGCCGATTGGCGTGCCGCCGAGGTTTATGCCGCCCCGACAGGCGAATAGCGCGCGCGGGCACATCGGCAGAGCCAAGTCCCGCGCCAGATGCCACGATACCGAAAGCGGTCAGCTGTCGTAGTCGATCGCGTGGCGGAGCTGTTTTTCGTACTCCAGCGCCTTGCCGGTGCCGAGGGCCACGCAGTTCAGGGACTCGTCGGCGATGGACACTGCAAGGCCGGTCTGTTCGCGCAGTGCCAGATCCAGATCACCCAGCAATGCGCCGCCCCCGGTCAGCATGACGCCGCGGTCCACGATGTCTGCCGCGAGGTCGGGCGGTGTCGCTTCGAGCGCGACCATGACGGCCTCGCAGATCGCCTGCACCGGTTCAGAGAGCGCCTCGGCGACCTGCGCCTGGCTTATCTCGGTTTCCTTGGGCACGCCGTTCAGCAGGTCACGGCCACGGATCTGCATCGACGACCCGCGCCCGTCGTCGGGCATGCGCGCGGTGCCGATCGAAGTCTTGATCCGTTCTGCCGTGGATTCACCGACCAGCAGGTTCTGCTGGCGGCGCAGGTAGTTGATGATCGCCTCGTCCATGCGGTCGCCGCCAACACGGACCGAGCGCGCGTAGACAATGTCGCCCAGCGACAGGACGGCCACCTCGGTGGTGCCGCCGCCGATGTCGACGACCATGTTGCCGGTCGGATCGGTGATCGGCATGCCTGCGCCGATGGCCGCCGCGATCGGTTCCGCGATCAGGCCCGCCTTGCGCGCGCCCGCCGAAAGCACCGACTGCCGGATCGCGCGTTTCTCGACCGGGGTCGCGCCATGGGGCACGCAGACGATGATCTTTGGCTTGGAAAAGGTCGAGCGGCGATGAACCTTGCGGATGAATTCCTTGATCATCGCCTCTGCGGTGTCGAAATCCGCGATCACGCCTTCGCGCATCGGGCGGATTGCCTCGATGGAACCGGGGGTGCGACCGAGCATCAGCTTGGCGTCTTCGCCGACCGCCAGAACCTTCTTCTGGCCGTCCTTGATGTGATAGGCCACCACAGAGGGTTCGGACAGCACAATGCCCTTGCCCTTGACGTAGACCAGAGTGTTTGCCGTCCCGAGGTCGATGGCCATGTCCGATGAGAACATACCCAGGAGTCCATCCATGCCAAACATCGCCACTGCCTCTTTGCCGGTACCCGGCCTTGCCTATTTGCCGGAATCCGGCCTTGCCTCATTGCCGGGACCCGGCACTGCCTGATTTTACTGGGCCCGCGACTCTGCGCGAGGACCGACGGTCTTATAGGCCCGGATGCGCCGCGACGAAAGAGGTTCAGGCCCTGAAATCAGCGGGGAATCGCCGTAACTTTGCAAGTGTTGCCCCCCCGGGTGGCGGCGTGATCAATCGCATTGCATGTGAAAAACCATTGACAGAACCCGCCGCCAACAGACACTTGCTCAAAGGTCATGCCGCCGAGGAGGAGACAGCTGTGATCCGCATTTTCGCAATTATCTTAACCTTTTGTCTGGCTCTGCCCGCCCATGCGGACAGTTGCTGGGACCACAACGGATCGCTGATGCGGCTGACGGCGGCTGGCAACCAGCGCACCTTTCTCTACGAGGCGCCGCGGCAGGGCATCCGCAATGCAGGCGTGTCACGGGGCAGCTGGCTCTTTTCCGGGCAAAAGCGCGGCGATTGGTACAATGGCGTCGCGCGGGTGTTTTCAAGCGCCTGCCAACCGCTTGAATACGCTGTTGAAGGTCCCGTCCTGCAAAATCCTCTGCGGATCCAGGTGCGTGGCTCTCGCCAGATTTTCCAGAACTGTACGCCGACGGGCCGCTGGAAAGAGGACGTGCTCGTCTTCACCTACCGTTACAACTGCTGACCGTTGACGGGCCGGGCACGCGTTTCACGGATCTTTCCGAATGTCGCCACAATGCAGCCATTGCGCTGATGCATGTTGGCGTCAAACTCGAGAAGGAGCGTGGACATGCGTGTTCTGGCTGTTTTTGGCGTCATTTTTGGCTTGATCGGTCTGGTCGTGCTGGCCGATGTTTATGAACAATGGTCCAACAACGGGGTCTCCAGCCCTGCGGCCTATGGTCAAAGCATCAAGACCCGGCTCGGTCTGGGGGAAACGCATCACGCGCAGGCACCCAAGGCATTCCTGCCGCAGGCGCTCGAGGGCTGGACGCGGCGCGACTGGGAGTTTTCCGACAATGAGCGCCTGCCCGGACTTGCCGGCGCCGAGGAAGAAAAGGCTGCCTATGCGCAGTTCGGCGGCTTTCGTGGCGTCGCAATGCAGGTCAACGGGTTCGACCAGACGATCCTGAAGATGCGCAGCGGCACCACCTTCGTGTATCTCAACGACACCAAGTACGTCTAGATGACCGCCATGCGGCAGTTCCACGAAACGGGCCCCCTGGCCAACAACATCCTCGAGATGCAAGCCGCCAGCTTCAAGAGTTCGGAGGTGTCGCAACCCTATGCCGTGGCCCGTGGCGTCGTCTGGACGCGGGTTTTCATGACGACCACCGGCGACATGAACGCGCGGCCCGACTGGCATATCACGGCGAACATCGACGATATCACGCTGTACCTGCGCGCCAACGAGATCTCTGAAGAAGAGCTGCGCGCCTTCATGGATGCTGTCGACTATGACGGTTTGAACGGCCTCTTGGCGGAGCCCGTGCCCGGGATCGGCAGCGCCGCGCCCGAAATGACGCCGCTGGAGGAAAAGCTGTACGCGGACCGGGTCCTGCTGGATCAGCGTGACGCCGCCGAGGCGCGTCTGGACCGAGCAAAGCAGAGCGATCGCAGGGAAGGACAGGTCCTGTCGCGCATTGCCAGCCTGTCGCCTCAGGGCATCGTCGTGAAAAAGCGTGTCGAAACCCGTTTCGACTCGCTTGGTTTTCCCGACCGATCGGGCAGCGGCGACGGCACCGTGTTGTCGCTGGACGAGATCCGCGCCCGTGTCGAGGCCTTTCCCGATCGAAACACCAGTGCTTTCGGAATGTACATGGCGGAATTTTCCTTGGCCAACGGATTGGACGTCCGGGACACGTTTTTGAAATATGACGGTCTGTGGTCCGGGGCCGAAGCGGACACCGCGCGGTTTGCCGCAGGGCAGATGGCCGAGACAGAGGCGGGCTACAGCGTGCGCAAGGCCGAGGCTGACGGTGACCTGCCCGTTGGCAGCTGCCTGCAGATCCAGACGGGTCACGTGGTTTGCGAAACGGTCGCCGAACGGTTTCGGGTGTCCTATGCCGGGCGGCGGATCAACAAGGATTGGAGCTGGCAGGACGAAATGGACATCCTGCTGGAGGATCACCAGCACGCGCAGGCATGCACCCGCCGGGTGGAGACGGAGTTTGCCGTCCTCAGCGAGGACGCGCTGCGCGCCAAGGCGGCCATGTCTGACGACGAACGCGCGCATCTTGAAAAGAGCGCGTTGCGGCGGCGGATCGACAAGGGCTATGGCGCGCCGGATTTCGACATTACTTATCATCCTTACGGGGCGGTCGGCGAAAGCGACACGCGGGCCTTTGTCCGCGGAGAGATGGCGCGCAGCGACCCACGCTATGCCGTGCTGAAGACCGAAGCCGATCGCAGGCTGCCCATCGGGTCCTGCCTGTCGACCCAGACCGGGGTCCACTGCACGCAACACGCGGAATACCTGCGCACGCTGCGCGAAATCAAACGGCAAGAGGCGGGCATGCCGGGTGCTGCATCGGATTTGCGCCGCGCCTCGCTGGACAACAGCGGCGATGGCGGGTCGGGCGCTGCAGGAAGCCTCGCGACTCCGCTGGCCTCCACCGCCATGGCCGCGCAGGCGCTGCAGGCTGTGCCGGACCCTCAGGATGTCGTGCGCTCACGCGAAGAGATCAAGGTCAACCGGTTCTCTCACAAGCGCCAGTCTTCGCGCAGCAGCGGCTGTGGCGGCACATCGTTTTGCCGGGTGGACAACTGACCGCGCCTGACGGCCTGCCCTTGTCCGCGTGGTCTTGGTGACCGGCCTTCGGGGGAGCCCACCGGGGCGCGGGGGTGGTGGCGAAGCAGGACATGACGCGCAGCGTTTCCGCAACCCGCATATCGCCCCGACGCGCCAATTGACGCTTTGGGACACCGGTGCGGCGGGCCTCATTGGCGGCCATCCCGAGGCCGGGCTGACCGGCTTGCGCAGGTCCAATGCATGGGCCAGCGCCTAGGCCAGCGCCTAGGCCAGCCCCTAGGCCAGCACCCGGGCCAGCACTTGGGCCAACGCTTGGGCAAGACCCGTCAAACGCCCGATCCCGGCGCCCGCTTCGCCCGCGACAGGGCGGAAACCCATGCACTCTGTCGGTTTTGCGTGGTGACGTGTCGGGTGGGCGGTGCGGCGTTTTGAAGATCGTCTAAAAGAGGATCAACACAGACCCAGCCGGAGACCACCAAATGAAAACCCATGTCAAAGCCCTGGTCGTCGGCGGTGGTGCCGTCGGCACCTCGATCGCCTATCATCTCGCCCGCGCGGGCTGGGACGATGTGATGTTGCTGGAACGCGACGAGCTGACCTCTGGCTCTACCTGGCATGCGGCGGGGCTGCTGCCGTATTTCAACATGTCCTACGCGACGACGCATATCCACGACTACTCCATCAAGTTCTACAAGACGCTCGAAGAAGAGACGGGCCTGAACGCGGGCTTTTCCGTGGTCGGCAACCTGCGCATGGCGCAGAGCAAGGCGCGCATGGATGAGTATATGCTCTATGCCTCCACCGCTGAAACCTGCGGCGTACCGTATGACTGGATGACACCGGCGCAGATCAAGGAACGCTGGCCGCTGGTGCGCACCGACGATCTGGAGGGCGCGATCTACCACCCCACGGATGGTTACATAAACCCTGCGGATGTGACCATGGCCATGGCCAAGGGCGCACGCCAGCGCGGCGTTCTGATCGAGCGCAAATGGCAGGTGGACGGCTACGCCTGGACCGGGGACCACTGGGACGTCACGGTGACCAAGATGGTGGAACGCGGCGGCAACCTCGTGCCGACGGACGAGCAGATGGTCATCCACGCGGAACATGTGGTCACGGCCACCGGCAATCATGCGCAGCGCACCGCGAAACTGCTGGGCATCAAGATGCCCGCGATCCCGGTGGAACATCAGTACATCGTCACCGAGCCCGACCCGGCGCTTGTCGACTATCGCAAGACCCATGGCGAGCACCCGGTCCTGCGCGATGCGGACGCCAAATGGTACGTGCGAGAGGAGCGCGGCGGCTGGATCCTTGGCCCCTATGAGCGCAACGCGCCTGCGCGCTTCCTCTACGATGTGCCGGAAAGTTTCCGCGCCGATCTCTTTCCGCTCGATCTGGAACGGATCGAAGAGGAATACATGTCGATGATCCACCGGCTCCCCTCGTCGGAGACCGTCGGCCTGAAGGACGATTACAACGGCCCGATCTGCTACACGCCGGATGGCAACCCGCTGATCGGCCCCGCCCCGGGCCTGCGCAACATGTGGCTGGCGGAGGGGTTCTCCTTCGGGATTACGGCCGCGGGCGGCGCGGGGTATTATCTGGCGCAGATGATGGTCGAGGGCGAGGCCGAGATCGACATGGCCAGCCTTGACCCCAAGCGCTACGGCAGCTGGATGACCACCGAATACGCCGCGCGCAAGAACGAAGAGGCCTATGAGCACGTCTACATCCTGCACCACCCCGACGAGGAACGCCCCGCCGCGCGCCCTCTGCGCACCGCCCCCGCCTATGACCGCCAAAAGGCCGCCGGTGCGCAATTCGGCCATGTCAACGGCTGGGAACGGCCCAACTATTATGGCCCGGTGGGTGCGCCCGACAGCTTTGACCACGATGCGCGCAGCTTTCGCCGCGGCGCGTGGTGGCAATACGCCTTTGCCGAGGCCAAGGCGGTGCGCGAATCCGCGGGCCTGATCGACGCCACGGCCTTTACCAAACATGTGGTGCGCGGCCCCGGGGCGACGGCCTTTCTGGACCAGTTCACCTGCAACAAGCTGCCCAGGGTCGGGCGTATCAACCTGACCTATGCCCTGACGGCGCATGGCACCACGCGCACCGAATACACCATCGTCCGCTTTGCCGAGAACGAGTATTACCTCGTCAGCGCAGGCGCCTGGCAGGCCTATGACAGCGACTACCTGCGCAAGGCCATCGAGGATTTCATGGCCGCGGGCGGCGCTTATGTCTGGGCCTCGGATGTGACCTCGCAGTGGGGTGTCTTTGCCATTGCCGGGCCAAGGTCGCGCGACGTGCTCAAAGCGGTGATCAAGGACGCCGATCCCGAAACGGCCCTGTCCAACAAACGCTTTCCATGGCTGTCGGCCCGCCAGATCGAACTGGGCATGTGCCCGGTCAACGCGATCCGGGTGGCCTACACCGGAGAACTGGGCTGGGAACTGCATCACCCGATGGAGATGCAGAATTATCTCTGGGATCTGCTGGTCGAGGCCGGTGAAAAGCACGGCATGAAGCTGGTCGGCGCGCGTGCGCAGAACTGGCTGCGGCAGGAAAAGAGCTACCGCGCCTTTGGCACCGAATTGGGCCGCGACGCGACACCGCTGGAGGCCGATCTGCCGCGCTTTGTCGATCTGACCAAGGATTTCCACGGCAAGGCCAAACTCGAAGAGACGGGCGTGCGGGTGAAATGCTGCACCCTGCTGATCGACGGTCCGGCAGACGCGGATCCATGGGGCCGCGAGGTGCTGTATACGCCGGATGGCACCCGCGTGGGGCGCCTGACGTCGGGGGGCTATTCGGTGGCTTTCGGAAAATCCATCGGACTGGGCTATGTGCGCCCGGAGCTTGCGGTTGAGGGCACAGAGCTGAAGGTCAAGATGTTCGACCAACTCTGGGACGCCACCGTGACCCGTGACAGCCCCTATGATCCGACGAATGCGGTGATCCGCAAGGATGGGTGAGACCGGCGCCGATCTGCGGCCGCTCAACGGTTTGACGGTGCTGCGCCTTGGTCTAATGTGCCGCAAAACGAACAAGAGATCGGAATGAAGCATTGGATCATGGCGGCGGCGCTGTCTTGCAGCGCCTTTGCCGTCGCAGCGCAGGAAAGTGTCGGCAGCTTTGCAGGGACTTGGGAAACCAGTTGGGGTGCGGTTGCCATAGAGGGCGACGCAGAGGGGTACGCCGGCAAATATGGCAATGAGAACGGGCAGTTCTTCCTCGATTGGGACGGCGGAATGCTGACCGGTTACTGGGTCGAAGACGAGTCCGATCAGGCATGCGACGAGCCGATAGCGGGTTCCGACCACTGGGGGCGGTTGCTTTTGACCAACAGCAAGGATGCCCCGGGTTTCAAGATGAAATGGGGGTACTGCGACGGCGAGTTGAACCGCGACTGGCGCTTCGACCGGCGGCTCGGGTACTGACGTGATCTGCTGGCAGCCATCGTTGCGCTGCCGCCATTCGGATGACGCGGGTGGGGGGTGCTTCTTGTGCCCTTCTCCAATGCGCGCAGGCCTGTGATCTTCGCAAGGCGGGTGCGCTTCGCCGAGAGACGTCTGGGCACGTGACGGATGTCGCTGCCGTTCGACGTCGCACTGGGCTGGCTCTAGCAGGCTGGCCTGGCTCCAGAGTGGTGTTCGCCGCACCATTCACGCGTGGCGATACCCCGGTTTTGGCCGGGTCACAGGGCCCGTTCCCCCCCGATCCCTGCCACCTGTCCCCTTGCCTTCGACCATATGTGCCATAGGCTATGCCAAACCTTAACAAGGAGCCCTTGATGACCCTCTCCGTCTACCTGTCCGGCGAGATCCACACCGACTGGCGCGACCAGATCACCAATGGTGCGGTCGGCCTCGATATCAGCTTTTCCGCCCCCGTAACCGATCACGCCGCCAGCGATGATTGTGGCGTCGCGATCCTTGGGGAAGAGCCCAACAAGTATTGGCACGACCACAAGGGCGCCATGGTCAATGCCATTCGCACGCGCAAGGGCATCGCGGATGCCGACGTGGTTGTCGTGCGGTTTGGCGAGAAGTACCGGCAATGGAATGCCGCCTTCGACGCGGGCTATGCCGCGGCGCTGGGCAAGTCGCTGATCATCCTCCAGCAACCAGACCACGACCACGCGCTGAAAGAAGTCGACGCAGCCGCACTCGCCGTGGCGCGCACGCCTGCGCAGGTGGTCGAGATCCTGACATACGTCCAGAAAGGCACGCTGCCGGGGTAAGCCACCTGAGCGAGACCCTCGGCGGGGACCAGACCCGCCGGGCCAGCGCAGGGGCATGTTGCGCGGGGTTGACCCCGCGCACCAGCAGGCGTCAGGGACGCGGCGGGACGTTCAGCGCGCCCTGCACCTTGGGCCGTTCCAGAAAACGCGCCAGATAAGCCACGGCATTGGGATGGTCGTCCCATCCCAGCGCGTCGCGGGTGCCATAGAAGTCCAGCGCACGCAGCCAGGGGGCAATCGCCATATCGGCGATGGAATAGGATCCGGCGATCCAGTCCTTGCCCTCCAACTGCGTCTCGACCACGTTCAACAGGCGCTTGGCCTCGTTGAGATAGCGGGCGCGTGGGCGCGGATCCTCGATGTCCTTGCCGGCAAACTTGTAGAAAAAGCCCACCTGGCCAAACATCGGTCCAAGCCCCCCCATCTGGAACATCAGCCACTGGGTGATCTGGTGCTTTTCTGCGGCGGTCTCGCCATGAAACTGGCCGGACTTCTCCGCAAGGTACAGCAGGATCGCCCCGCTTTCGAACAGGGCCAGCGCCGCACCATCCGGGCCGTTCGGGTCAATGATCGCAGGGATCTTGTTGTTCGGGTTCAGGCTCAGGAATTCAGGGCTTTTCACGTCGGCATCTTTCAGCGTGACAAGATGCGGCTCATAAGCCAGCCCGGTCTCTTCGAGCATGATCGAAACCTTGACACCATTCGGCGTCGGGAAAGAATAAAGCTGGATGCGGTCGGGATGCTCTGCGGGCCAACGCGCAGAGATCGGATGGGTTGCCAGGTCAAACATGGGCGGGCACCTTTCAGGGATTCGGTTCGCTATCGTGGGAAACGTAGCCATGTTTTCCCGCTTTCCCAGAGCGCTGAGTGTGCGAAGGCGCATCCCGAGTGTTAACTTTTGAAACGTCCCGGGATCTGCACAGGATCTTTCCCGGGCTGGGAGGGTACAATGATCCAGGAATTCAGAGATTTCATCGCCAAGGGCAATGTCGTGGACATGGCCGTCGGTATCATCATCGGCGCTGCCTTCACGGCGATTGTCACGTCACTTGTGGGTGATCTGATCAATCCGATCATCGCTCTCTTTACGGGCGGTATCGATTTTTCCGGCTGGTTCTACGCGTTGAACGGGGAGTCCTATCTGTCGCTCAAGGCAGCCGAAGATGCCGGTGCACCGGTCTTTGCCATCGGGCGGTTTGTCATGGCCGTGATCAACTTTCTGATTGTCGCCTTCGTTGTCTTCATGCTGGTCAAGATGGTCAACCGCATCAAGGCAGCCGCCGTTCAGGAAACCGAGGCAGAAGAGGCTGCACCGGCCGGACCGAGCGAGTTGGACGTCCTGTTGGAGATCCGCGACTCGCTGAAAACGCGCGGCTGACAATGGGGTCGGGGCAGGGGCGCTGTGCCCCCGCCCGGACCGCCTTGCCTCGAGTTGCCGATGCGTGATCGAACACGCACCGCGGGACAGGCCCGGGCGAGCACTGAGTGAACAAGACGCAGGACGCCCGTCTCCGGGTCAGCCCGTTGATTTGACAACCAGATGGGCCGCCGTGACATCAATGCCAAGCGCCTTGCCCACCGCGAAATAGGTCAGCTTGCCAGCGTGCACGTTCAGCCCGTTCAGCAGGTGAGGATCGTCGGAACAGGCCTGCCGCCACCCCTTGTCTGCCAGCGCGAGCATGTAGGGCATGGTGGCATTTGACAGCGCAATCGTGGCGGTTCGCGCCGCAGCGCCCGGCATGTTTGCCACGCAGTAGTGCACGATTCCATCGACCTCGTAGATGGGATCCTGATGCGTCGTCGCGCGCGACGTCTCAAAGCATCCGCCCTGATCGATGGCCACGTCCACGACGACGGCACCGGGCAACATCTCTGACAGTTGTGCGCGCCGCACCAGCTTTGGTGCCGCAGCGCCGGGGATCAGAACGGCCCCGATCACCATTTCTGCCTGCGCCACCAGTTCTGCTGTGGCGCCCGCGCTCGCAAACCGTGTCTGGAAGAGCCCGCCAAAGGTCTCGTCCAGTGCCCGCAACCGCGGCAGGGAGCGGTCCAGAACCACGACCTCTGCCCCCATGCCCGCCGCGACCCGGGCTGCATGGGTGCCCACGACGCCGCCGCCAATGACAACCGCTCGGGCCGGGGCGACACCGGGCACGCCGCCCATGAGAACACCGCGCCCCCCGTTGGTCTTTTGCAAGGCCCAGGCGCCCATCTGCGGCGCGAGCTTGCCGGCCACTTCTGACATGGGTGCGAGCAATGGCAGCCCGCCCTGTGCATCGGTCACCGTCTCATAGGCGATGGCCGTCACCCCGGAGGACAGCAGGTCCCGGGTTTGCTCCGGATCAGGGGCAAGGTGCAGATAGGTGAACAACAGCTGTCCCTCACGCAGGCGGGCGCGCTCTTCGGGCTGTGGCTCCTTGACTTTGACGATCATCTCGGCGCTGGCAAACAGCTCTTCGGCGGTGTCCGCCAAAAGAGCGCCGGCCGCCAGGTAGTCCGCATCCGCAAAACCGGCACCCTGGCCTGCGCCCCGTTGCACCATCACCTCGTGGCCATGGGCCACCGCTTCGCGCGCGGCGTTCGGGGTCAAACCCACGCGAAACTCCTGCGCCTTGATCTCCGTCGGGCATCCGATCTTCATCGCGCTCTCCTCCGTTGTGCGATGAGGGAAGGATGTCACAGATTGGTTGCAAAGCGCTGCGAAGCGCGTGCATCCTGCACGCCGAAGGCGCATTATCCTTCGACAAAATCGGGCCAATGGCGGAGATTATTCGCAAAAATGGAACTGGATGAGACGGATCGACGAATCCTTCGTGTCTTGCAACGCCGCGGGCGCATCTCGAATGCGGAGCTGTCCGAGCAGGTGCATCTTTCGGCGTCGGCTTGCCATCGCCGTGTGCAGCGGCTTGAGCAAGAAGGGTTCGTGCGTGACTACGTGGCGCTTCTGAATGCGCGCAAACTGGGCTTGCCTGCCACCGTGTTCGTCGAGATTACCCTGCAGACGCAAGCGGACGAAGTCCTCGAAGCCTTTGAGACCGCGGTGGCGCGGGTGCCCGCCGTGCTGGAATGCCATCTGACAGCAGGAACGGCAGACTACATCCTCAAGGTCGTTGCCGAAGATACAGAGGATTTTGCCCGGATCCACCGTCAGTACCTGACGCGCTTGCCGGGCGTGGCCCAGATGCAGTCCTCCTTTGCGCTGCGCACGGTGTTCAAGACCACGGCGCTGCCGGTGTGAACGCCGATCTGGCGGGCGACCTCAAGGTATCCGCAAGTGCCAACAGCGTGTAGCGCGGGGCTTGCCCCGCGTGCGCCGCCGCTCCTCGTTGAGAGGCGCAAAAAGACGTTTTGGTGTGGTCGCCGCAAGTGCCCCAGATCGTCTCGCCAGCGGCAAGAGAAATGGCAAACCGGGCGTGAGGGTTGCGAATTGCACGGACATCTTGCTGAGGCACGCGGGGTAAACCCCGCGCTACATCGGGCGGTCTTGTGGCTTGGACCCTGTCGCCCGTCGGGGTGATGGCTCAGTGTGGGTCCGTCCTGAACGGTACAACGGTGACTGGGTCAATCCTGCTTGGGCCGGTCGTCGTAGTCGCCGGAAAGAATGCGCCGGGCATCCCCTTCCGGGTCGTCATACTGGCTGCTGCGCAGAGTGAAGACGAAGAACCCAAGGCCCAGCGCCCCCAGCACCAGTGAAATCGGGATCAGATAGGTCAGAACGTTCATCCGGGATCCTTTTCCTCGCTTTCCAGATTGCTCACCTCACACGCAATGCGTTCAGCGAAACGGTGATGGAACTGGCAGACATTGCCAAGGCGGCAATCAGTGGCGAGCAGAGGCCCGCGATGGCCAGAGGCACCGCGATGACATTGTACCATGTGGCGATGGTAAAGTTTTCCTTGATCCTGCGCCTCGCCTTGCAGGCCGTTTGCAAAGCATCGGGCAGCGGCGACAAGGATTGCCCCAGCAGCACGATGTCAGAGGCCACCCGCGCAGCGTCCAGCGCTGAGGCCGGAGAGACCGAGACATGCGCCGCTGCCAGCGCCACTGTGTCGTTCAAACCGTCTCCGACCATGAGAACGCGCGCGCCTTCGCGCGACAGGGCCTCGATCCGTTTGGCCTTGTCCTCCGGGAGTGCTTCGGCCATCCACTGCGGGATGTGCAGGCGCCGGGCCATGGTTTCGACTGCGCTTGCGGTGTCGCCGGACATCAGGATCACCCGTTTGCCCGAGGCCAGAAACGCCGCGACGGTTTCTGCCGCGCCGTCCCGCAGATGGTCGGTAAAGGTGATGGCGCGGCCCTCTGCCTCGCCGATCTGCAACCAGGCGGCGGTTTGCGTGGTGTTCCCACCCTTTGCCCATGTGGCCCGCCCAAGGCGCACCGGCTTGCCGTTCCAGACCCCTTCAGTGCCGTAGCCCGGCCGTTCCTCGATATCAAAGACACGCGCGGGGGCAATGCCAGCTTGCTGTGCGGCGCGTGTCAGGGCCCGCGACAACGGATGGTGTGAGCCCAGCGCCAAGGCAAGGGCCACTCTGGCCTCCTCTTGCGAGAGATCGCCGAGGTTGCTGACTTCGGGCGTGCCCTCCGTCAGCGTGCCGGTCTTGTCAAAGACCACCGTGTCCACCTGTGCCAACCGCTCCAGCGCAGTTGCGTTCTTGATCAGCAGTCCGCGCCGGAACAATTTGCCCGAGGCCGCTGTGGTGACTGTCGGCACAGCGAGGCCAAGCGCGCAGGGGCATGTGATGATAAGCACCGCGGCGGCAATGTTCAGCGCCACGCGCAAGTCGCCTGCGTAGAGAAACCACCCCACAAAGGACAGGGCCGACAGGATGTGAACCCCCGGGGCGTATAGCTTTGCCGCACGGTCGGCCAACGAGGTATAGCGCGAGCGGCCCGATTCTGCGACCGCTACGAGATCGGCCATGCGGTGCAAGGATGTGTCCCGGCCGACGGCAATGGCGCGTACGGTCAGGGGGCCGGTCAGGTTGACCTCCCCGGCGGAGACAGCCTGCCCCGGCGTGGCCTGCACCGGCAGTGTTTCGCCGGTCAGCAGAGAGCGGTCGATTTCGGAACTGCCGTCGAGGATCTCACCGTCGACCGGCATGCGCCCGCCGGGCCGCACGCGCAGCAGATCCCCGGGCAAAAGCTCGGCAACGGAAACCTCTTCTTCCCCCTCGGACGTCACACGCCAGGCTTTCGGCACCTCCAGCGCGGCCAGTTCTTCTGCCGCGGAACGCGCCACGGAGCGTGTCCGGTGGTCCAGATACCGCCCGGTCAAGAGGAAGAAGGTCAGCGTAATCGCCGCGTCGAAATAGGCGTGCTCCCCCGACAGGGTCGTCTCCCAGAGCGATGTCACCAGCGCCAACAGGATCGCCAGCGATATCGGGACGTCCATGTTCAGGCGTCGCGCAGAAAGCGCTTTGACCGCATTGCGAAAGAAAGGCTGCGCCGAAAAGGCCACCGCGGGCACGACGATCAAGGCGGACATCCAGTGGAACAGGTCGCGCGTCTGGCCGTCTGCGCCTGACCATACGGCAACGGACAACAACATGACGTTCATTGCGGCAAAACCTGCCACGGCAAGGCGCATCAGCAGGTCCCGACCTGCCTTGTCCGTCGTTGTGGCCGAGAGCGCAGTGGTGTCCAATTCATGCGCTTCGAACCCCGCAGAGGTGACAACGGCGACCATCTGTGTGGCGGTGATGTCCGGCTCTGCTGCGATGCTCACACGTTTTTGCGTCAGGTTCACCCTTGCGCTGTGCACGCCCGGGGTCGCGCGCAGTGCCCGTTCAATCGTGGACATGCAGGCGGCGCAGTGGATCGTCGGCAGCGACAGGACCACATGTGCCTCTTTTGGCAAAGCGGCTTCTGCGAGGGCTTCGGCCGCGGGTGCGGCGACGCAGGCGGGGCAAGCCGAAGGGGCGGAACGCAGGGCGGCGGTCATGAACGTGGCCTTCTCGTGGAACAGAATGTTGCCCGGGGTTGACCCCGGGCCCTTGGGGGTCAGCCGTTGATGTAGAACACGACGCGTTGCTCGAAGGGGGTGCCATCGAGCGCGGTGGCCTTCATGCGGATGTTCCAGTTGCCCGGGTCCAGCTGCTCTTGTGCGACATAGGCCTGACCGTCAAAGCGGAACCGGGGGGTGCGATCATCCTTCACATGCGTGGGGCGGCCCAGCGTGGCGTCCAGCCGTGCGGCTTGCACGGGCTGGCCCGCTTCATCGCGGATTTCCAGCATCAGGACCTCGCCGTCATGGCGTGCGGCCACCTGCCAGCCAAGGGCCTCTTGTGCCGCGCGGCGGTCCTGAAACGTCTGGGACGAAATGTAGGAATTGTCCGTCTCAACCCCGGGGAAGGTGCGCACGGCGTTTACGGCCAGCGTCACATTCACCGCGATGATTACCGAAAACGCTGCCGCGAACAGGGCGAACACATGCCAGCCGGTCAGTTTGAACTCTGTCTTTGTCATCAGTTTGCCCGTCCGTTGAAGATGGTGTCATTGTACGCCCGGTCGCCGTTGGTGAGATCCTCAAGCCAGAACCGAAAGGGCGTGCGTTCCGAGTTTGCGGCCTCCGCGCCGGGTGGGGCCACGACGTAGACCTTTTGCAGAAAGGTCGCGTTGGCGGGCACG
>JBELMB010000174.1:0-10676 GCA_042088665.1 Sagittula sp. | reverse complement strand
CGTATGCCCGCCGCGTTCAGCATTCCATTGTCGAATTCCGGCACGCTGTCGCCAAAGTTGGCGGCGCGGTTGGACGCGGTGAGATAGTCGATCGCCCGCACGATGCCCTGCGCGCCCGCCCCGGGGCCGCCAAGATCGCGTGACTTGTAGACACCGGTGGCGATGATCACCGCGTCATGCTGCGCGCGGATCTCTTCAAAAGACATGTCCTCGCCGATGTTGCAGTTCATCACGAAGCGCGTGCCACCCTTTTCCAACTGCTCGATGCGGCGCATGACCACATCTTTCTCCAGCTTGAAGCCCGGGATGCCATAGGTCAGCAGCCCGCCCGCGCGATCATAACGGTCGTAGACCGTGACCTGCACACCGGCCTGCCGCAGCATGTCAGCCGCCGCCAGCCCGCCGGGGCCCGCGCCGATGATGCCGACGCTCTCGCCACGCTCCTGCGCCGGGGCGGCGGGCATGACCCAGCCATTTTCCCACGCCGTGTCGGTGATGTACTTCTCGACAGAGCCGATGGTCACGGTGCCATGGCCCGACTGTTCGATCACGCAATTGCCTTCGCACAGACGATCCTGCGGGCAGATGCGGCCGCAGATCTCCGGGAAAGTGTTGGTCGCCTGGCTGACCTCATAGGCCTCCTTCAGGCGGCCGGTGGCGGTCAGGTGCAACCAGTCAGGAATGTTGTTGTGCAGCGGGCAATGGCTCTGGCAATAGGGCACACCGCACTGGCTGCAGCGCGCGGACTGTTCCTCGGCCTTTCGGGCGGCGTATTCCGCATAGATCTCGTCGAAATCCTTGTTGCGCACGTCTGCGTCGCGCTTTGCCGGCATCTCCCGGACGGTGGAAACGAATTTCAACATTGGCTGTTTGGCCATAGGGTCAAAGCCTCTCTTGTGGTAGTGCATCTTCGTGTCGGGCTTCTCTAACGAAGGGCTGCAGAAAATAAAAGTCAAAAGGGCTGACCTTTTAACGCCTTTTTTTCCCGCTCTGGCGCGCCGCACCCGAAATTTTGCGGTTTTTATATATCAAAGCGGACCCAATTTCCCGCTTTTCATGGCGAAACAAAGGCTTATACCAGAGCCCATCATTGCCATCGGAGATCGCCAATGCCCTTGTTCCAGCTTCTGATTCTCGCGCTGATCCAAGGCATTACGGAATTTCTGCCGATCTCCTCCTCCGGGCACCTGATTCTCCTGCCCAGCCTGACCGGCATGGAGGACCAGGGACAGGTGATCGACGTGGCTGTGCACCTTGGCACGCTGGGCGCGGTGGTGCTCTACTTCTGGTCCGACGTAAAGATCGCCGCCGCAGGCTGCACCCGCCTGATCCGCGGCAAGATCGACACGCCCGGTGCGCGCCTCGCCTTTCTGCTGCTGATCGCCACGATCCCCGTGATCCTCTTTGGTCTCTTCCTCAAGGCCACCGGGCTGGACGACGCCATGCGCTCCATCGCGGTGATCGGCTGGACGATGCTGGTCTTTGGTCTGGTGCTCTACTGGGCAGACATGACCGGCGCACAGACCAAGACGGACGCGGAATGGTCGCGCAAGGATGCCATCATCATGGGTCTGTGGCAGGCCGTGGCGCTGATCCCGGGCACATCGCGGTCCGGCATCACCATCACGGGCGCGCGGATGCTGGGCTACAACCGGCACGACGGGGCAAAGCTGGCGATGCTGATGTCGATCCCGACGATCCTCGCCTCCGGCGCGGTGCTCGGGATAGAGGTGGCGTCATCAGCCGATGCGCAAGCCGCACGCGACGGCGCCATCGCGGCGGTCTTTGCCTTTCTTTCGGCTCTGGCGGCACTCTGGGCGATGATGAAACTGCTGAACTCTGTCAGCTTCACACCCTATGTGGTCTACCGCGTGATCCTTGGCGTGATCCTGCTGTGGATTGCCTACACCTGAGCCCGGAACTGGGCCCGGATCTGGAACTGAGACTGGGCCGTGCGCCTCACACCCGGTGATAGGGCGCACCGGCGAGGATGCTGACGGCCCGGTAAAGCTGCTCTGTCAGCATCACCCGCACCAGCATGTGAGGCCAGACCATCTGGCCGAAACTCAACAGGAAATCCGCCTCGGCGCGCAGATCCGGTGCCACGCCATCTGCGCCACCGATGACAAATGCCAGATCCTGACAGCCACCGTCGCGCCATCCCGCCATCCGCCGCGCAAAATCAGGGGAGCTTTCGACCCGCCCCCGTTCGTCGAGCAGGCAAAGCCGCGCGCCCTTGGGCAAGGCCTTGCGCAGCAGCACCGCTTCGGCTGCCATGCCGCCCCCCTTGCGGTCCTCGACCTCCACGATCCGCGCAGGCCCGAAACCAAGCGCACGCCCGCTGCGGTCGAAGCGCGTGAGGTAGTCGGAAACAAGCGCGTGCTCTGGACCGGCCTTCAGCCGGCCCACCACGCAAAGATGCACCCGCATGCCGCCTCAGGCGTTGCCGGCGGCCGGCTCCATCGGGGCCCACATCTTTTCGAGCTGGTAGAACTCGCGCACTTCGGGGCGGAACACGTGCACGACCACATCGCCCGAGTCGATCAGCACCCAATCCCCCGTGTCCTTGCCTTCCAGCTTGCTCAAGACCCCGATCTCGGCCTTCAGCGCCTCCGACAGTTTCTCGGAGATCGCGACGACCTGACGGGACGACCGGCCGGAGCAGATCACCATGTGGTCGCAGACAGATGTCTTTCCGCGCAGGTCAATCTGCACGACATCTTCGGCCTTGTTTTCAGAAAGAGAAGAAAGAACCGCAGCCAGAACATTGTCGCTGGTGAGGTCCGGTTTGGTCGCAGCCGACATCGGCTGTTTCCGTTCTGCGGGCGACCCCGCATGTGCCATGGCAGACAGGACAGTGTCCTCCTATGCGTCGCGCGCCTGTTGACCCCCGGCGCCGGGTTACCACCAAATATAGCAGAGCTTTTGTAAATTCTCAATGTCGGCGCTTTGTCCACCCCGTTTCGGTGCGGATGACGGGTGAATTGCCGCAAAAACCGACATTTATCTCCCGCCAAGGGCGTTTCGCTCGGGTGCCGCGATGGCGTTCACGCCAAAGGTCGCTCTTTTGGGCGGATTTTGGCCTGAGCTGGATCAGGCGGCTGCACCGTCGGATGACAACGGATCCATCACCTCTGCGCCACCGACGGACAGGCACTGGGCGCCTGTTCATGAAACCTTAGCCGAATCGCCCAAGGATAAAGGGCGGTAGGGAGAGGGACGCTTCGAACAGGCGGATCATCAAGGCACCCGCTAATTGCTTCCCCTGCAACGTGCCTCCCCTGCAACGTGCCCAGTCCTGCAACTTGCCCAGTCCTGCAACTTGCCCAGTCCTGCAACTTGCCCAGTCCTGCAGGGTCCCGCATCCCACGCCCAGGCCACGCCCAGGCCCCAGCCAAGTCCAGCCCAAGCGCCGGGCATCTTCCCAGGCGACCTCCGGTCCGGACCTCCGGCCTTCAGGCTCCGTAAGGCACCCAAACCGTCTTGACCTCTGTCGCGGCTTCCAGAAAGGCGCGGCCTTCCGCTTCTGGTGCGGTCCAGTCCCAGGCACCGCCGGGAACCCATGTCCGCTTCAGCCCCGCTGCCGACCCGCGCTCGATCTCCGCTGCAAGGTCGGTGGAGGAAAACGACCAGACCGCCTCCACATCCAGATGCGCCGCGAGCACGGGCGCCAGATCCGCATGTCGCCCGGTCAGGATGTTCACCACGCCCCCCGGCACATCCGATGTTTCCAGCACCTGGTAAAAGGCCAGCGCCATCAGTGGAAACGGCTCCGACGCCACCAGAACCGATCGGTTGCCCATGGCCATGGCCGGCGCCATCAAAGAGATCAGCCCCAGCAGTGGCGCCTCGTCCGGGCAGATCGCTCCGATCACACCGCAGGGCTCTTTCAGCCCCAGCGCGAGGCCGCGCATCGGAACCGGCTTCACCGCGCCTTCGAACTTGTCAGCCCAGGCGCCGTAGGTGAACAGCCGGTTGACCGCCGCATCGACCTCTGCCGCGCCGTCGCTGCGCCCGGTCATGCGGTCCAGCCCCTCTGCGAATTCCGCCTTCCGGGCCGCGAGGTTCTCGGCGATATAGTACAGCACCTGGGCACGGTTGTGCGCCGTGGCACCGGCCCAGCCGCTGGCCTTGCGCGCCGCCTCTACCGCGTTGCGGATGTCCTTGCGGTTGGCGATGGGCGCTTGCCCGATCAACTTGCCATCCGCACCAAAGACCGCCCGCGCATAGCCCCCATCCGGGCGCACCTGCTTGCCTCCGACATACAGTTTTGCGGTGCGGTCGACCGGTTGCGGCTCTGCGTCCTTGCCGGAAAACCCCGCCACCGGGGACAACACCGGGCGCTGCTCCGCCGCCCGCGTGTAGGCCAGCGCGCCTTCCCAGCCGCCCTCACGACCAAAGCCGCTCTCACGAATTCCACCGAACCCGGCGCTGGCGTCGAACATGTTGGTGCCATTGACCCAGACCACGCCCGCCGCCAGTTTGGGGGCAATATCCAGGGCCGTGTTGATGTTCTCGCTCCAGACACTGGCCGCCAGCCCGTAGCGGGTGTTGTTGGCCAGTGCCACCGCTTCGGCAGGCGTGCGAAACGTCGTCGAGACCAGCACCGGGCCAAAGATCTCTTCCTGCATCAGCGCGTCAGAGGGCTGGCAGCCGGAAATCAGCGTCGGCGGGTAATAGCACCCCTCGGGCACCTCCGCCGCCGCATGATAAACCGCGCCAGAGGCGCTGGCCCCCAACTCGGCGACCATCTGCGTCACCCGCGCGCAATGCACCGGGTCGACCATGGCCCCCACGTCGATGCATTTGTCCAAAGGGTTGCCGATCCGCAGTCGGTCCATCCGTGCCTTGAGAGCCGTCTCGAACTCCGCCGCAATCCCCTCTTGCACCAAAAGGCGCGACCCCGCGCAACAGACCTGTCCCTGGTTGAACCAGATGGCGTCCACCAGCCCCTCGACAGCGCTGTCGATGTCCGCGTCCTCGAAAACGATGTAGGGGCTCTTGCCTCCCAGCTCCAGCGTCAGCCCGATGCCCCGACCCGCCGTGGCCGCGCGGATCTGCCGTCCGACCTCGGTGGACCCGGTAAAGGCAATCTTGTCCACCTCCGCCGACACGACCATCTCTCCCACCGCGCCATCGCCGGTCACGATGTTCACAACGCCCGGCGGCAACCCCGCCTGCTGGCAGATATCCGCAAAACACAGCGCCGTCAGAGAGGTCCACTCCGCCGGTTTCAACACCACCGTGTTGCCCATCGCCAGCGCCGGGGCGACCTTCCACGCCAGCATCAGCAGCGGGAAATTCCACGGGATGATCTGCCCGCAGACCCCCATGGCCTCGCGACCCGGCATTTCGCGATCCATCAACTGGGCGAGACCCGCGTGATAGTAGAAGTGTCGCTGCGCAAGAGGGATGTCGATGTCCCGGCTCTCGCGGATGGGCTTGCCATTGTCGAGCGTCTCAAGAACCGCGAAAAGCCGCGCGTGCTTTTGCAGGAGCCGCGCCAAGGCATAGAGGAACCGCGCCCGTCCGGCGCCCCCCAGACCGGCCCAGTCAGGCTGCGCCTTGCGGGCCGCCGCGACGGCGGATGCCACATCCGTCTCGCTGGCCTGCGTGAGCGTGGCAAGGGTCTCCCCGGTGGCCGGACTGCGGGTGTCAAAACCCGCGCCGGGTTTGGTGAAGGCCCCGTCGATGAAATGGCCAAACCGCGCGCCGCGGTCCACGATCCAGGCCAGCGCGTCACCTGCGTTCTCTGGCGCCGGGCCATAGTCCATGCTCTCGAAAATATCCCTGACCGTCATCTTCGGTCTCCCTTATCCAAAGATGTTCCAAGACATCGCCAGCACCCAGACCACCCAGAGCAGGGCGACAACCCAGATCGCATGCATCACCCGCTCCGTGCGGCGGTGCAGCGCGGCAAAGCCCGCAAGCGCGCCACCGTCATCCTCTGGCGCCTCGTCCGGCGGCGCATATTCCGGCTCCGGCCCCAGAAGGCGTCGCAGCCTCGTGGGCAGGTCCCGCGCGGCGCGCTTGATCCGCTTGCGGCGCCACTGGCTGGCGCCCATCACCAGAACCACGGCCACCATCATGAGCGACCACTGCGGCGTCATCTGCATGCCGGGCCCCTTCCGCGCAACACAACCAAGGTGCCGATTTCTTGCAAAGAAATCGTCCCGAAATCTTCGAAAGATTTCGGCTTCCCCTCAGCCCATCGCATGACGCCAACCCACCGAATAGGCCCCGGTCACGTGATGCTCAAGCTGGCGTTCGATATCCCCCAGCAGGCTCGACGCGCCAAAGCGGAACAGGTCCGGCCGCAACCAGCGGTCCCCCAGCTCCTCCTTGATCAGCGCCAGATACACCAGCGCATCCTTCGCCTTGGAGATCCCGCCTGCCGGTTTGTACCCCACCCGCACGTCCATCCGCGCATGGTAGGCCCGGATCGCCCGCAGCATCACAAGGGTCACCGGCAGCGTGGCGTTCACGCTCTCCTTGCCGGTGGAGGTCTTGATGAAATCCGCCCCCGCCATCATGCAGACGAGAGAGGCCCGCGCCACGTTCTGCAAGGTGCCCAACTCCCCCGTCGCAAGGATGGCTTTCACATGGGCCTCGCCGCAGGCCGCGCGAAAGGCCTTCATCTCGTCATACAGCCCCTGCCAGTCGCCGCTCAGCACCAGCCGACGTGAAATCACGATGTCGATCTCGCGCGCGCCCGCGGCCACGCTGGCCTCGATCTCCGCCACCCGCAGATGGAACGGCGACAGCCCCGCCGGAAACCCGGTCGACACGGCCGCCACCGGGATGCCCGAGCCTTGCAGCGCCGAAACCGCCGGGCCGATCATGTCGTGGTAGACGCAGACCGCGCCAACCGTCAGATCCTCCAGCCCCAAAGCGTCCAGCAGATCCGCACGCACCGGCTGGCGCGCCTTGGCGCACAACCGCGCCACGCGTCCCGCCGTGTCATCACCCGCCAAGGTCGTCAGGTCGATGCAACTCACCGCACGCGCCAGCCAGGCCGCCTGGAAATCCTTCTTGACAGACCGCCGGCCCGACAGTCCAGCCGCGCGCCGCTCGATGGCAGAGCGGTTGGCACGCGCGGAGCGCACCCAGTCCATGTCCAGCTCCATCCCCGGATTGCGCGGCTCCGAGACCTGCGGCAACTGCGAGGTCGCCGCGCCAGCCACGCCCTCGGCCTGGCGCTCCGGAACGGTCCTTGGGTCGCTCTCGGGTCTGCCCTCCGGGGCACTCTGCGCGGTGGTCGGTTCCATGCTGGCCTCCCTGCTCAGTGGTCCCGGCAGACTGCCCTGCCCGGTGCCGGAGCGCAAGCCGCTGACCACCGGGTGAAAGACCCGGAGCGAGCTGTCCCAGACACCCGCAGACACGGACCCCCCGCGAGGATCACGCCCCGCAGACCCGCTCTACAACGGGCCAGCGCCCTCTCAAGCGTCCCGCTGACCCGAGCCGCCAGCCCCTTGCCCACCGGTCTCAAGCCCACCGGTCTCAAACCCTTCGGCCTCAGACCCATCCGCCTCGCGCGCCAGAACCCCCGCCGCCTGCATGGCGGCACCGATCTCGGGATCCAGCACCGTGCCCTCCCGCGACCGCGCGCGCTTTGCGAGCTTCCAGCCGGTGTTCACGCCCCTGAAATGGTAGAACCAGGCCGTCTTGGTGCCCAGCGCCCTCGGCAGGGGAAAGCGCTCAAGCCCATGGGGGTTCCACTGCCAGCCCGCCAAAAGCCCCTGCGGCCGCAGGCACCACTTTGGCGGACAGGGCCGCGGCGCCTCCTCACGGTACAGATGCTGCGCATGGCCACACCAGCCCACCGTCCCCGGCGCCGGATGCACCCAGAACCCGTCAAAGCGCGCATACCCCAGCGGGTGCGACACCGCCTTGTCAAAGATCGTCGCCCCCCGGCTCATCACCAATTCGTCGATGTCGCAACTCAGCACGGCCCGGGCCTGTCCCAGAAAACGCAGCCGCAAGGCGTTCAAGACCGCCGACTGCAGGAACAACTCGGTGTTGGAAAACGGCTTCTTGCCGCGCGGCCCATAGGTGAGGGGCGTCTGCGCCACAACGCAAACCTCCATCCCGGCCCGCCGCAGCGCCGGGGCAATCCCCTCCGGGTCCACAAGGTCAGAGCCATTGTCCACCACCAGCGCCGCATCCGCGCCATGATGCACCCGGTGAAACTTTGCCCAATCCTCGATCCACGCGAGGTCATTGTCCTTTGACAAGGTCACAAGCACGTTGCGTCCGGCCAGCGCCGCACCATCCGCGGCAGCGTCCTGTACCGGGCTCTCACCGCGCCAATCCCCGATCTCGACCGAGACCACGGCAGGGCCCTGCCCCGGGACATACGGCCCCGAACGACCAGAACGTCCCGATCGACCCGCCGCAGACCTCCCGCGCCATGGCAACTCCACAAGGCTGTGACGGCGGAAATGCCGAAACCGCGGCCTCACCGCGACCCCGTCCAGCGCAAACCGCGCGCCCGCAACGGCCCGGGTCAGATTGCTGAGCAAAGGGCAGATCAAGGTGACCTTGCCCCCACACCAGACCGCATCCAGCCAAAGCGTCGTCGCGTCGAACCGCGCGAGATACCCCTCTTCCCAATAGGCCTCGCGCACCTTGGGCACGCGAGTCAGCCCGCTGCCCTCCAGCGACAAGGTTGCGAACGCCTCGATTGTCTGTCCCTCGGTCATGCCCCCTGCTAGCGCAGTCTCTTGCGCCTGTCACGGGTCGCGGCGCCACTCGCCATGGGCGCCAGACAACAGGCCACAGCGCGGCGCGTCTCGCCCGCCCCTTGGCAGACCATTGGACAGGTCGCATCGCGGCCTCGGTCCCAAACAGCACCTGACGAGGCGCGCAGTGCGTGTCCCAAACGCTCGGACGAAACGCGGCACTGCTGTTTGCCAATGCAAAACCGCCCCATACCTCGTCGCACAAACCGGCACGCCGCCCAAAATCGCCCGTTTTCCATGCATTTTTGACGCTGCTCGTCAAAAACAGGCGTTTTTCTGCGACTAAGTCGCAACTGCATTGACTTCATGAGAATGACTCTCATATTCAGTCTCACATGGCAAAAGGACGGCAGATATGATGTTCACAAGACGCCACTTCATGGCCACCGCCGCAGCAACCCCCTTGCTGGGCAGCGCCGCCATGGCCTCTGCGCCGCTCAAGGTGACCGCCACCACGGGCATGGTCGCCGACATCGCCCGCGCGCTGTCTGGCGAGTTGGCCGAGGTCACCGCCCTCATGGGCCCCGGCATCGACCCGCACAGCTATCGCCAGACCCGCTCCGACATCGTCGCCCTGACACGCGCCGATCTGGTCCTCTGGAATGGCCATTACCTCGAAGCCCAGCTCGAAGACCTGCTTCAGAACCTCGCCGCGCGCCAGCCCGTCACCGCCGTTGCCGAAGCGGTGCCCGAAGCCGAGCTGCTGCGCCACGAGGATTATGCCGGCCGCGCCGACCCCCACGTCTGGATGGCCCCGCGCCTCTGGCGCCACGCCGTGCACGCCACCCGTGACGCGCTGAACGCACAGCGCCCCGACGCCGCAGAAACCCTTGCCGCCAGATCCGAAAGCTACCTGGCAGAGATCGACACCATCGGCACCTATGCCGCCGAGGTGCTGGCCACCGTGCCCGAACCCGCCCGCGTGTTGATCTCCGCCCATGACGCCTTTGGCTATTTCGGCGCCGAATACGGCTTCGAAGTCATGGGCATTCAGGGCATCTCCACCGAAAGCGAAGCCGGCCTCAGCCGCATCTCCGACCTCGTCAACCTGCTGGTGGCGCGCCGCATCGGCGCGGTCTTTGTCGAAAGCACCCTCTCCGCACGCAACGTCCGCGCCCTGATCGAAGGCGCCGCCGCGCAGGACCACGACGTCCGCCTCGGGGGCGAACTCTTCTCCGACGCCATGGGCCTCCCCGGCACCTACGAAGGCACCTACATCGGCATGATCGACCACAACGCCACAACCATCGCCCGTGCATTGGGCGGCAGCGCACCCCAAGGCGGGCGCTTTGGCAAACTCTCCGCAGGGATATGACATGAGCCCCTTTGACCTCGTGAAACTGGATCTCGTCGCCTCCGACGGCGCCCCCGTCGCCGAAGACCTCTCCGCCAGCCCCCTCGCGGTGCGCGGATTGACGGTCTCTTATGGTGGCGATCCGGTGGTCTTCTCGGTCGATATGACCACCGCCGCAGGCAGCATGACGGCCATCATCGGTCCCAACGGCGCCGGAAAATCCACCCTGCTGAAGGCGGCACTGGGCCTGCAACCGGCCCTCGCCGGACAGGTCAGCGCCTGGGGCAAACCGGTGGCGTCGCAACGCGACCGCATCGCCTATGTCCCGCAACGGGCCTCGGTCGACTGGGACTTCCCGACAACCGCCCTCGACGTGGTGCTGCAAGGCCTCTACCGCGAACTGGGCCTGCTGCGCCGCACCCGTGCCAGCCACAGGGACAAGGCCCGCGCCTGCCTCGCCCGCGTCGGCATGCAAGACTTCGCCGACCGTCAGATCGGCCAGCTTTCAGGCGGCCAGCAACAACGCGTCTTCCTCGCCCGCGCCCTCGCGCAGGAGGCCGACCTCTACTTGCTGGACGAACCCTTTGAGCACCAGGCCACCTCCTGCAGACGTCCCACCTACTAAAATATTCTGCGCGCCT
>JBELMB010000020.1:0-45809 GCA_042088665.1 Sagittula sp. | reverse complement strand
GAGGGGCGCATCCGTGACATGACACAGGAAATCGGCGCGGCGGTTTCGGCCGCGGCGGCGCGTGTCGAGGGACCGCTGTGCCTTGTGGGGCATTCGGCGGGTGGGCATCTGGTGTCCCGTCTCGCCTGCGCGGGTGGGCCGTTGGCCACGGGGCTGCGGGACCGGCTGTCCCATGTCCTCAGTCTCAGCGGTTTGCATGACCTGCGCGCACTGACGCAGACCTCGATGAACGCGGCCCTGCGCCTTGACGCAGAAGAGGCGGAGGCCGAAAGCCCGGCACTCTTGCGGCCCCTCGACGGGGTGCGCGTCACGGCATGGGTCGGCGGCGGCGAGAGGCCGGAGTTTCTGCGCCAGACGCGTCTGCTGACGCTGATGTGGCAAGGTCTTGGCGCACGGATCACCACGGTCGAAGAGGCGCAGCACACGCATTTCACGGTTCTCGACGGCCTTCGGACGCCCGGCTCTGACCTGATGCGCTGCCTGCTCAGCTAGGCGGCAGGTCTGTGTGCCGCAGAGCGCCGGGTCTGCGCAGGCGGTGATTGTGTCTTGGCGCGCTTTGGCGCAAAGTCCGCGCAAACGACGCATTTCGAATGGGAGGCATCCGACATGAGCGTGACATTGCACGGAAAACACCTGATTGCAGGCCAATGGGTTGGCGCGGACGAGCGTTTTCACTCTGCCCCGGCCAGCGGCGCGCCGCAGGCTTTCAGCGCCGGCACCGAAGACCTTGTGAACACGGCCTGCGAAGCCGCCGAAGCGGCATTCGTCGCCTTTAGCGCCACATCGCGGGCGGATCGCGCGGCGTTTCTCAACAAGATCGCCGATGAGATCGACGCGCGCGGTGATGCGCTGACGGAGATCGGCACGCAGGAAACCGGTCTGCCGGAGGCCCGTCTTCAGGGCGAACGCGGGCGCACGGTCGGTCAGTTGCGTCTGTTTGCGTCGCATATCCTCTCGGGGGAGTACCTCGACCGTCATCATGACGCGGCGCTGCCGGATCGCGCGCCGCTGCCGCGTCCGGATCTGAAGTTGGTGCAGCGCCCGGTTGGGCCTGTGGCGGTCTTTGGCGCGTCAAACTTCCCCCTCGCTTTTTCGACGGCAGGTGGCGACACCGCAAGCGCTCTGGCCGCCGGATGCCCGGTCGTGGTCAAGGGCCACGAGGCGCATCCCGGCACGACGGAGATCGTCAGCGACGCGATCAAGGCCGCGGTCGAGGCCTGCGGACTGCCCGCCGGGGTGTTTTCAATGGTGCATGGCGGCAGCCATGCGGTGGGCGGGGCGCTTGTGAAACATCCGCTGATCAAGGCCGTCGGCTTTACCGGGTCCTTGCGGGCGGGGCGCGCGCTCTTTGATCTGTGCGCCGCGCGGTCCGAGCCGATCCCTTTCTATGGCGAGTTGGGATCGGTGAACCCGGTCTTTGTGTTGCCCGAGGCGCTGGCGGCCCGTGGCACACAGATCGCACAAGGCTGGGCCGGGTCGCTGACCATGGGGGCGGGGCAGTTCTGCACCAACCCCGGCATCGTCGTGGCGCTGGCCGGTTCCGAGGCCGACGGATTTGCCGAGGCAGCGGGCGCTGCGCTGACCGACAGCCCGGCGCAGACCATGCTGACGGAGGGCATCGCAGAGGCCTATCGGTCGGGTCGGGACGGCATCGCCGCGGCGCCGGGCGTCGAGCCCGTGCTGACCACCGAAAGCAGCGCGCGCAGCGTCACGCCGGATGTCTACCGCACGGATGCTGCGACATGGCTTGCGAATGCGGCCTTGGGGCACGAGGTCTTTGGCCCGCTGGGGCTGATCGTGACCGCTGCCGACGAGGCAGAGATGCTGGCCATGGCGCAGGCTCTCGAAGGTCAGCTGACCTGCACCCTTCAGATGGACAGCGGTGATACAGCGCTGGCGGCGCAACTGGTGCCAATCCTCGAACGCAAGGCAGGGCGCATCCTCGCCAATGGCTTCCCGACTGGTGTCGAGGTTGCCGAAGGCATGGTGCATGGTGGGCCTTACCCGGCTTCGACCAATTTTGGCGCAACCTCCGTGGGGACCATGGCCATCCGTCGCTTTCTGCGCCCGGTCTGTTACCAGAACATGCCCGACGCGCTTGTGCCGGATTTCGCCTGATCCGCGAGTCTGGCCCGCGAGTCTGGCGCGCTTTGCGCCCATTGCAACTGACGCGCGCCTTTTCGGGCGCGCGCTGCACCGGCGGGCCTTGCGGCTTTGCCAAGGCTGACCTCCGGGTCGGGCGGTGATCCGTGCATCCCCGTGCCCCCGCAACAGTCATGGTCGAGATCGGCGGCACGCGTGTTGATCTGTCTTCTGGCGTCGTGTCGCGGTCCGGCCACCGCGTGACGCAGGTGCAGAGCGCCACCCTTTCGGTGCTGGACACGCTGGCCTACTTATCCGGGGAGGCGGTGCTGTCAGAGGCGCTCATCGCCCGGATCTGGCCTGCACAATCTGCATCAGAGTCGGGTTTGGCGGCTTGTATCTCTGAGATCAGGGAGGCGCTGGGCGGTGATCGGTTTTGTCTCGAAACCGTTCCGGGGCGGGGCTATCGCCTGCAGGCGCGTCTTGTGTTGCCAGACCCCGGTGCGCCCGTGGCTTCGGTGCCGGGGGAGGTGCCGCGTGTAAGGTTGATGGATGTTGTACCCCAAGACGCTACGCCAGAGTCAGGGATCCTCGCCCGGGGGCTGACCCATGACCTGTGGGAGGGGCTTTACGCCAGTCCCGGGATCGCCGTGTTGCGGGGGCCGGGCAGGGGCGGCGCGCTGCAGGTTGATGGTCTTCTCTCACAGGCGGCGGAGGGCTGGGCGCTGAGTCTGTCGCTTTCCACGCCTTTGGCGGGGCGTCCGACAGATCCTGATCCCAGTACCGCGCGCCAGATCCCGCGCGCCCGGACCGTGATCCTGACGCCCGGGCAGGGGGCGAACAAAGGGACGCGCACTTTGGGTCCGTTTCCGGTCGCACGCGCTTTTGCGCCGAACCTGCGCAAACGGGTCGTCCCGGCGCTGGTGCGCGCGATCAACGCGGGGTTTGGCGGTCGGGTCGCGCGCGCGGCCCCGTACCGCGACCCACATCCAGCGGCCTGGTGGCAGCTTGCGCAAGCCCTGCCGCTGGTGTCACCGGAAATGACGTCCGAAGCCGGGGTTCGGGCGCGCGGCTTGTTTCAGGCCGCGCTGCGCCACGATCCGGACCTGCCCGCGGCCTGGATCGGTATGGCAATGCTGACGGTTCTTGACCTGCGCACAGGCGGGCGGGCTGCCGACCTCGCGGCGGTCTGCGCCGGGCTCGCGCGCTGCCTGTCGCTGACCCCGGATGACGCGCAGTTGCTTTGCGCGCGCGGCAGGCTGCGGGTCTTCTCGGCAGAGTGGGAGGGCGTCGCGGCGGATGCGATGGCAGCGCTGCGCGCCGCGCCGCATTGCCCGGCGGTGCTGGACGAGGTGGCCGATCTGCTTGCCCGTGCTGGCAGTTGGGAGGAGGCCTTGCAGGTGCTTGACCGGACCGAAGCGCATGACCCGCACACCGCTGGGCGCGAGATCGCGACCACGCGCGCCATGGTTCTGTACGAGTTGGGCAAACTCGATGACGCGGCCCGGGCCTTGCCGGGCGAAGACCAGATGATCCGGCCAGAGACACAAGTCTATCGCGCCATCATCGCCTTTGAACGCGGCGAAAGGGCAGAGGCGGCGTCGGCCTATGCCCAACTGAAACATCACGACCCCGGCTTTGACCCGGAGCGATTCCTCGCGCGGTGCGTGCTGCGATCCGCACGGACCCAAGATCGCCTCGGCGTGTCTCTGCGCGCGCTGGCGCGGCAGGGCCGTCCCTGATCCGCAGCCGGACCCGCGCCAGAGCCAGAGCCAGAGCCAGAGCCAGAGCCTGTGTGAAGGGTCCGTTTGCGCTCACATCCGGTGGTTCGTTGCGCGGCGAGGGGCAATCTTGACCGATCCGAAAAGGTCAAGGGCAAGGAAATGACAGAAAACTGCACGCCGCCGCTAGGCCTTGCCCTAGTTATCCTGTTAAGAGAGGGGGCAGCGCGCGACATGCCCGCTTTCTACACCAAGACGGCCTCTAGGGCCGCGACCTAACCGGGAGGAAAGACCCTATGAAAACCATCGTGACCACTGTTGTGGCAGGGATGCTTGCGGCCGGCACCGTCCAGGCGCAGGAAACCTTTGAAATGACGTCTGCGTTTGGCAAGAACCTGCCGATCCTGGGCACCGCGGCGACCGATTTCGTCGCCAAGATCAACGGCATCTCGAATGATGTCGAGTTCGAACATTTTGATCCGGGCGAGCTGGTTCCGACGCTCGAGGCGCTGGACGCCGTGTCCAACGGATCCGTCGACGCGGCCTTCACCACATCCGGTTACTGGCAGGGCAAGATCACGGCCGCCTCGCTGTTTGCCGCTGTGCCGTTTGGCCCCGAGGCCGGTGAATTCCTCGCATGGATGCTGTATGACGACGGCCACGCGCTGATGCAGCGCATGTACGACGAAAACGGCTACAACGTGCACGTGCAGCCTTGTGGCATCATTGCGCCCGAGACCTCCGGCTGGTTCAAGAACGAGATCACCTCGCTCGAAGACCTGCGCGGGTTGAACATGCGCTTCTTCGGCCTCGGCGCCGAAGTCATGCAAAAGCTGGGCGTGTCCACCTCGCTGCTGGCGGGTGGTGACATTTTCCCGGCGCTGGAGCGCGGCGCGATCGACGCGACCGAATTCTCCATGCCGCGCATCGACGCGCGTCTTGGCTTCCACCAGATCGCAAAGTTCAACTACTTCCCCGGCTGGCACCAGCCCGCGACCATGTTTGAATTGCTGGTCAACAAGGACCGCTGGGACGACCTTGACGAGGCGTCGCAGAACCAGATCCAGATCGCCTGCCTCGCCAACATCACCACCAACTACGCAGAAGGCGAAGCGACCAACTTCTCCGCCATGGTGGAAAACACCGAGAAGAATGGCGTGCAGATCAAGAGCTGGACACCCGAACAGCTGGCCGTCTTTGAAAGCTCCTGGAACGAAGTGGCCGCAGAACTGGCCGCCGAGGACGCCTACTTCAAGGAAGTCTGGGACGACCTTCAGGAATTCCGTGCTGGCTACAAGGCATGGGGTGACACGATCTATCTGCCGCGTCCGCGCAACTGATCGCCGCAGCACAACGACAGGGGAGGCAGGTCTTCGGGCCTGCCTTCACGTTCGTTTGGCCAATGGATCGTCGTCGGGTCTGGTGAGCCGGTTCTGGCGTGACGGGGCTGATTTGACTGTCAGCGCAGCGCTGCTTGACCGTGTTGCAGGCGGAAGATCCGTCGGACTGAACAGACCATGGGTTGATCGTGCGGCTGGGCAGAGATGTCCGGTTCGGCGGGAGACCCCCGGGGCGCAGGTGTTGCGTGACGGTGGGACACCGCGCGATGCAGGCGCATGATCCGTATAGAACAAGAAGACCAAAAGCGCAGGGGGAACTGTCATGCAGGATGGAACCGAACCGCAGGTGCCCGAAGCACCCGTGGCGATTTATGATCCGGGTGAGATCGGCCGGGACGAGCACCTAAAGGCAGACCGGCTGGTCGTGGGCATTGCGAATGCCGCGGCCTGGCTTTTTCCGATGCTGATGTTTGCCATCTGTGCGCAGGTCGTGTTGCGCCAGATGGGCAATAACCAGGCCTGGCTGGATGATTTCCAGTGGTGGCTTTACGGCTCTGCAGTGCTTGTGGGCGTGGCTTATGCCGTGACCACAAACAGCCACGTGCGCGTGGACATCTTTTATGACCGTTACGATGCGGCGCGAAAGGCGCGGATCGACATCTTTGCGCTGGTCTGGTGCTTTCTGCCCTTCGTGATCCTGTGCTGGGACGTGACGCTGGGCTATGCCATTGCCTCTGTCGTGGCGGGCGAAGGGTCGGACAGTCCGAACGGGCTGCACAACCTGTGGATCCTAAAGGTCATTCTGAACCTGTCGTTCGTGCTGATGGCGCTGGCGGCCTGGACGATATACGTGCGCCGGATGCGCACCCTGATGGCGCCAACCTTGGGCAAACTGCTGTTCTGGGCCTTTCCCTCGGTCATGTTCGCGATCAACCTCGCCGTTTATTACGCGTTCTACATGTTCCACTGGCTGACGCTGCCAGAGGATCAGAACCCGCGGACCATCGGGCGCAAGCCGATCTTTGACGAGTTCGAGCTGGGCCCATGGGACATCAAGTACACCATCGTCATCACATTGGTCCTGACCATCGCCGTGATCGGCGCCGCGCTCTGGCGTGACAAGCGGGGGGCAAAGTGATGCTCAGCTTTCTTGGACAATTCCTGACCCTGAACGAGATCGCCGTGATCTTCATGTTTGGCGGTTTCATCTTCATGCTGTTCCGCGGTGTGCCTGTGGCCATGGCGCTGGTGGGTGTCAGCCTGATCTTTGTTCTGGTCGCAGAGATCCTTCTGGATCCGTTCCGCGGCACGTTCCGCGACATCATCGAGTTCGACCGCACCGGCATGGCCTACCAGAAGCTGCAGGCGCTGTCGGGCCGGATATTCGGGTCGATCGTCAAGAACCCGGTGCTTGTGGCGCTGCCGATGTTCATCTTCATGGGGCTGATGCTGGACCAGTCCGGTGTGGCGCAGCGCATGATGCATTCGATGCAAAAGCTCTTTGGCGGGCTGCGCGGCGGGCTGTCCCTGACGGTGCTGCTGATCGGGATCATCCTCGCGGCCTCAACCGGGGTGATTGGCGCGTCGGTGACCTTGTTGGGTGTCATGGCCTTGCCGCAGATGATGCGGCAGGACTATTCGAAACCCATTGCCACGGGCACGATTGCCTCGGCGGGGACACTGGGCATCCTTATCCCGCCTTCGATCATGCTGGTGATCATGTCCGACCAGCTGGCGATCAGCCTTGGCGACCTGTTCATGGGCGCGCTCTTTCCGGGCTTGATCCTTGGGGCCTTGTACATCGTGTTCATTGTCATCTACGGCTTCATCAATCCCAAGGCCATGCCGGCCCCGGCCAAGGCCGAAGTGGTGGGCTGGCCCGTGGTCAAGGAAGTGTTGCTGGCCGTCGTGCCGCCGATGTTCCTGATCCTGCTGGTTCTGGGGTCGATCTTTGCGGGCTTTGCCACACCGACAGAGGCCTCCGGCCTCGGGGCATTGGGGGCGACGCTGCTGGCCCTGTTCAACGGCAAGCTGAACCTCAAGGTCATGTCCGAAGTCAGCCGGTCGACGTTGAACACGGCGGGTTACATCGTCGGGATCTTCCTCGCGGCGAACTTCTTTGCCTTTGTGTTGCGTCGTTACGGCGGGGACGAGATCATCGAGCATCTGGTGCTGTCGGCCTTTGACGATCCTTACCTGACGGTCGGGTTCATCCTGTTCATCGTCTTCCTGCTGGGCTTCCTGCTGGACTGGATCGAGATCACGATCATCATCATGCCGCTGATGCTGCCGGTGATCCTGTCGCTGGAACTGGCGATCAACGGTTTTGGCGAAGTGCGAGATCCCTCGGTGGTCTGGTTCGCGATCCTCGTGGCGGTGACGTTGCAGACATCCTTCCTGACGCCGCCAGTGGGCTTTGCGCTGTTCTACCTGAAGGGCGTCTGCCCGCCGGGGGTCACGCTGGGACACATCTATCGGGGTGTCATTCCCTTTGTCTGCCTGCAGCTTCTGGGGCTTGGCATCGTCTTTGCCTACCCGGGGTTGGTGACCTGGTTGCCCGCCTTCGCTTACGGAAACTAGACGGGGGTCTCGTGCCTCCGCCAGCGCCGCCCGCTGTCTTGCGGGCGGTGTCTTTCTTTTGGCCGCCGGGTTTGGCGGCGCGTCGCAATCCCCTTGCAGGAGCCCAGCCATGACCCCGCAAACCGTGCCCGAGGCCACCTTTCACACCCGCGTGCGCAATCCGGACTTGCCCGGCGACAACCCGTTCGAATGGAAGGCGCTGTCAAGTGCAGAACTCTTTGGCGGTCAGCGGGTGGTGTTGTTTGCCTTGCCCGGCGCCTTTACGCCTGCCTGCTCTGAAAGCCATCTGCCGGGCTATGAGGCCTTGCATGACGCGCTCTTGGCCGAGGGTGTGGACCGGGTGATCTGCCTGTCGGTCAATGATGCCTTTGTGATGCACCAGTGGGCGCAATCGCGGGGCGTCGAAAAGGTCATGATGCTGCCCGATGGCAACGCGGAATTCACCCGCAAGATGGGGATGCTGGTCGAGCGGACGAGCCAGGGCCTGGGGCTGCGCAGTTGGCGATATGCGATGCTGGTGGAAGATGGTCGGATCGTGCAGATGTTTGTGGAGCCCGGGTTTGCCGACAACCCACCCGGAGTGCCGCTGGACCGCGCTTCGGCGGAGGTGATGCTGGCCTATCTGCGGGGCGACGCGCAATCGTAGTGGTGCGATTGCCGTGTTTGAAGTTCCCAGCGGCGCAGCGCGATACGGTGCGGGAGCCGCAGGCGCCAAATGCGCATGCTCGAGGGTCCGATTGGCCGATTTTCGAAACGGCAGATTGCGCGTGAGCCTGCCACAACGGCCCGTGCCGAAGGCAAATCCAGATGTACGGGCATCCCTCTCCCTACCGCCCTTTATGGTGGGGCGATTCGGCTAAGGAAACGTTCACAGGGACCGATCTTGCCTGGAAGTGGACGACCTTTCGGGGAGGGCAGGGCCACATCGCCTAAAGACCGACGCCAAGCGCGCCATACGAAATCTCGCGGCCCTGCTCTGAAACATCTGATTGCCTCACTCAGGATGCCGCAGATCACTGCGCCCTAGGGCTTGAACCCTTCAGGCACGCCAAAAAGCGGCGAGTCCAGCGTAGTGCCCGTCAGCGCATGCATGAAAGCCACAAGATCCGCGATCTCTTCCGCGCTCAGATCGATCGGCGCGATGTCCAGCACACGCGCTTGCCGCGCCATCTCCAATCGGTCGGATTGAATGACGAAATCTGCCGCGGCCAGCCAGGCCACCTCCGGCAGGTTTGCGGTTTCAGGGCGCCAGGTGGCGAGGCTGCCCTTGGGGTCCAGATGGTGGCGAATGATCCCCTCCAGCGTCGGGTAGGCGCCATTGTGACCGTAAGGCGCGGTCAGGGCCACGTTGCGCAGCATCGGCGTGCGAAAGCGGTAGGCGTCCTCCAACCGGTCGGTTTCCCCCATCAGGCCAACGTCGCGGGCATAGGGATCAAAGCGTCGCGTGCGGCCCGGACCAAAAGAAGGCAGGCCGAGGGCGTGAAACTTCTGATCGCTCAAAAGCGGCCCGGAGTGGCAGCTTGCACAATTTGCCTTGCCGTAGAACAGCGCCATGCCCGCGGACTGCCGGGCATCAAGCGCCTCGGCATCGCCAGCAAGATAGCGGTCGAAGGGGCTGTCCGTGCTGCGCCATTCCAGCGCCATGAAGGCCGCCAGCGCATTGGCGATCTCGACAATCGTGACATCCTCGGGCGTTGTGACATGGGCGAATGCGTCGACAAATTCCGCCCCGTAGCGTGCCTGCGTGCGCACCCGCTTGGCAAGGATCGGCCAGCCCTTGTCGATGCGATCGTGTACCGCGCCGGTGACTTCGTTCTCTCCGGGGTTTCCGGCCATCTCGAACTGGGCGGTCAGCGGAAAAAGCGCCTGCGCGGCCAGCAGTGAATTCAGCCCCGCGGGCAACCATTCCTCCGCCGGAGAATTGAATCCGTTGCCATAGAGGGGCGAGGTGCTGAGGCGACCGTCATGGAACAGGACATGCAGATCCCGCGCACCGAGGTTCCACAGGGCGGAGGCATTGCGCGGGATCCGTTTGCGGATTCGCGAGTCGCCGGTGCCCGGGGTGCGCTTGGGGCCGAGGCCCACGCCGCCTTCGCCGATGCCCAGCGACAGGCCGTCCCCGGTGCCCAGATCCGGGTGATGGCAATGGGCGCAGGACACATTCTGGTTGCCCGACAGAATCGGGTCGTAAAACAGTTGATGCCCCAGTGCCGCCTGGCCCATATCAAAAGGAAGAAAATCCGCATCCGTCAGCGGGTTTGGCAGGTCTTGCGCTCCGGCGGGGGACATTGCCATCAGGCCCATCGCGGCCGCGCTGACCAGACACCGAAAGGCCTTGCCATGCGCGCGTTCATTCTTGTTTTGTGCCTCCTCGCCGCCCCGGCGCAATCGGAAATCGAAGAGGCTCGCGATCTGATGGAGTCCGGCGATTTCGAAGCGGCGCGCGTGGCGCTCTTGCCTGCGGCGCGCTCCGGCAACGCCGATGCCGAAGAGCTGATCGGCGTGATGTACGCATTGGGTCTGGGGGTCGAGCGGGATCATGAGAGGGCCTTCGAGTGGTATCTGCGGTCATCGATGAAAGGGCACCCGGGCGCCCAATCCGGTGTCGGCTGGTACTACGAGGTTGGGCTCGGGATGCCTGCGCCGGATCTGGTCAGAGCCTACATGTGGTACGCGCTCAGTGCAATTGGCGGCGATCCTGATGCGGCGATCAGCCTTGAGGAGGTCGTGCGCAAAATGTCCCGCGACGAGATCGATCGCGCCCAGGTGCTGATCGATGACTACCGGCCATGGATGTATCCCTTTCGCTGAGACCCCGAGGCGCTGCGGCCTTGGTTCCCGCAAAGCTGTCTGCAAACCGTTTTCCTTGGCGAGATCCGGAACAGATCCCTTGGCGCAGCCTCACACCAACAAGGGTTTGGCGAAGCGTTTCGGCTTTTGCGTCGTGGGGTCGATGATGGGACCGGAGGAGTATTGGCACACCAGCGCGCGCCGCGGGTCGGGCGTGGTATTGGCACCGGAGCAGTGCAGCGTGAGGCTGGAGAAGGCCACCACCGTGCCCGCCTTGCAGGTCATCGCAATCCCTCTGTCGGGCCCGGTGTAGCCGTTCAACTCGTTGCTGTCCTCCTGCCAGGTGTGTGGGTCAAGGTTCGGCTGGTCATCCAGATCGCGCGGCAGCAGGTAGACGCACCCGTTGTCCAGCGTCGCGTCGTCGACCGCGACCCAGACCGTCAGATAGGGGCGGTGGTCAAAGCCCACATAGGCGCCGTCCTGATGCCAGGCAAAGCTGGCGCCCTTGCCCGCGCCCTTGACCACGAATTGTTCATTGAACAGCATCGGATCCTCCAAGGCGCAGGCCTGCGTGATCCGGGCGATCTGTGGCCCCAGCAAAAAGCCCTCGAAATCTGGGAACTCCGGATGGCGATGACGCAGGAAGCGGCGCGCTTCGCCCAGTCCGATCTTGTGAATGTCGCCCTGTCCGCCGTCATGAACCGGCTCGTCCAGCAGCGTATTGCAGGTGTCGCGCAACATGGTGAGGTCCGCAGGTGTCAGCGCGTTCTCGAAAACAGCGTAGCCCCTGCGGCGGAACATTTCGGTATGGTTTGACATCAGGCGTCCTTTCTTGACACTGTGACTTGTCAAAATACGCCAGAATGCGGCACTGTCTTTGCGAATGCTGCCCAGAGCTTTGCAAATATGGTCGAACATACACCGCATCCGCTGGTGGTCCCGTATCCCCATGGTCTGACATGGCGGCGCGCGGCGCGGCGGCATCACGCAACCTCGCCTGAGGCCCATCAGGAGTTGGTGGCCTTTCTCGGGCTGTCGGGGCAGGCGTCCTACATGGTGGACGGGGTGATCCATACCCTGCGGGAGGGCGTGCTGCTTTGGGCCCTGTCAGGGCAAAAGCATTTCCTGTTGTCGGAAACGGCGGGCTTCGACATGCGGGTCGTGCTGGTGGCCCGTGCGGCCTATGCGCCGGGGGTGGATCTGCCGCCACTTGCGCTGAGTGAAACAGGGGCGGGCTTGCCACCGCGCAGATTGACCACCGCTGGCATGGCGGAACTTGAGCAGATCGCCGACGCACAGGCGCAGTGTCAGCAGGACATGGCGCGCGCCGCAGGACTGCGCTGGTGGCTGGCGCGGGCCTGGGCGCTGTGGCACGCGGCGCCCGAGGGGGCGGGACGTCTGGTGCATCCGGCGGTGGAGCGGGCCGCGCGGCTTTGGCAGGACGCGCCGGAACGCGCGCTGACCGATGTCGCGCAGGAGGCCGGGTTGTCACCGGGGCGGTTGGGGCGGCTTTTTCGCGCACAAACGGGGCAAAGTGTCACCGCCTATCGCACCGGTCAGAAACTGGCACGCTTTGCGGCGCTCAAAGCCGCGCAGCCGCGTCTTTCCCTGACCACTTTGGCGCTCGACGCGGGCTTTGGCAGCTATGCGCAATTCTATCGGGCCTGGATGGCGCAGCACGGCACGCCACCGCGCGCCGGTCAGGCATAGCTGAGGAGGTTCATGTCCAGATCGATGGCGTAATACCCGATGTTGTCGGCGTTTCGCAGCGCCATGCGGGAACGCGCCAGCATCTCGCCCTGTTTGCGTGCCAGCTTTTGCGAGTTGGCCTCGCCGTACCAGGTTCCCGATCCTTTGAACATTCTCCATCCCTCCGGAAACAAAAGCTACATGTCCGACGTGTTTATGTTTTCGGACACGCGACAGTCTGCGTCAGCCTGTGGCATGGGAGATGCCCAACCCGGGCTCAGCCACCGATCTTGTAGGGGCCGGAGGTCGAGCCATCCTCGCGGTTGAATGAGACCATCCCGTCTTCGATCACCGGAACGCTGCACAACTCCAGCCCGTCCAATTGCTGTGGCGCGGTGTAGGTGCTGCAGACTTGCTTGGCATCGGCTGTATATGTCCCGACGATGTCCTCATCGCGGAACGTGCCGCCCACAGTGCCATCCGCGTTGAACAGGAACACCGTCCCGTTTTCGGCCACCAGCGTCTGGCCGACGAGCGCGTCCACAACGGTCGCCTCCGGTTCCATCGGGACCGGTTCGCAAGCGGCCAGTGTCACAAATGCCAACACGGGTATTGTTGCTGCAAGTCTCATGAAGTCTCCTCGTGTTCAAAATACGATCGCAACAAAAGGTGGCATTGCTGCCGCGGGACAGGCAAGGATGACGCATCAACGATTTTTCGCAAACCCGTCGAGGGTGGCGGAAAAGGCACAGGCGCGGGCCGAACCACGATAGCCTGTGTTTCGTCAATCGCCGACCAAGGGTGGGCACTCTGATCCGCGAGGGCTTGTCCGATGCCTCGGCAGGTGCAAGCCTGCCGCCATGACACTGCCCTGTACCCTGCACCGCCTCGATGCGCGCACCATGGCGCAGCTTGCCACGGCCGAGGTGTTCGACAAGGCCGTCGACCCGGAGCAACTGGCCGCCTTCGTGCAGGATCCGGGCCATGAACTGGTGTTTGCCTGCCGGGGCGACTCTGTCGTCGGCTTCGCTTCAGGCACCGTCCTGCTGCACCCCGACAAGCCGCCGGCTTTCTTCGTGAACGAGGTCGAGGTGTCTGCTGCCCTGCGTCGTCGCGGGCTCGGCACAACGCTGTGCAGGCAGTTGATCGCCGTGGCACGTGATCGCGGCTGCGAGGGCATTTGGCTGGCGACGGAAACCGACAACGCCCCAGCCCGCGCGCTCTATCGCGCGCTGGGCGCCAGAGAGACCGAAGACGTCGTTATCTACGATTGGGACGGCGCGCTGGATCCCTGAACCCGCCATGAAAAAGGCGCACGTGGTTGCCCACGCGCGCCTTCCTCGTGTGAGTACGTCGGTTTACTTCGTGTCGGTCATACGGGTCGCGTTGATCGCGCCCTCGGCTTCGGCCACGGCGCTCACCAGCGCGTCAAATGCGGCCTCGCCACCGTCCACGTTCTGCTTGAACCAGTCGTAGACCGGGGTCGCGGCTTCCTTGAAGGCGGCCTTCTGATCCGGGGTCGGCACGTAGAGATCGCCGCCCTCGGCCACGAAGTCGGCATAGGCCTGGATCGACTTGCGCTTCGGCGAGGCAAAGGTGGCCTGCTGCAGCTGGTAGAAGCCGTCAACCACGACCGTGCGCAGCTCTGGCGAGAGGGACATGAACTTTTCGTTGTTCATGAACCACAGAGCGCCCATGTAGGCGTGGCCGTCGAGGGTCACGTACTTCAGGCCGGCATCGGGGAACTTCATGTTCATGATGTCGGTGATGCCGTTCTTGGAGCCTTCGACAACGCCGGTCTGGAAGGAGGTGAAGAGCTCCGGCCACGGAATCGGGGTCGGGGAGGCGCCAAGTGCCTTGACCAGCTCCTGCGGCAGGTCGGCCACAACGGTCCGGATCTTCAGGCCGTCCATGTCGGCGGGCTCTGCCACACGGCGCTGCGTGTTGGCAAAGTTGCGCCAGCCACCGGTGTTGCCGATGGTCATCAGGCGCACGGCGCCCTGGCTGTATTCCGACACCATTTCCTGCATGGTGGTGATAAAGCCCGAGCCATTGGCCAGCACGCTTTCCGCGACGCGGTCATCGGCCATCAGGTAGGGCAGGTCAAGAACCTGCACGAAGGGGAAGATGCCCGAGGTGCCGCCAGACGTCTGGATCACCACGTCGATCTGGCCTTCGGCCACGCCCTGCAGGCATTCCTGCCCGTTGGAGCAAAGCTGCGTGCCGATGAAGAGTTCCACACCGATGGCACCGTTCGAGGCTGCCTCGACGTAGTTCTTGAAAACGATCAGACCGTCATAGTCTTCGTCGTTCTCGTTGGAGTTGGCCGTCGCGCGGAGCATGATGTCCTGCGCCTGGACCGAGACAGCGGACCCGGCGACCAAGGCCACCAGCGCTGCGGATTTCAGCATAGTTTTGAGCATGTTTGGGACTCCCTGTTATGTAAGCTCAGTTCAATTGGCGAACCCGGTCAGTCTCGGGATCGTCATGGAGATGGCCGGAACATAGGTGATCAGGAAAATCACCGCAATTTCAATGGCCAGGAAAGGCAGAATGGCGCGGGCGATGGTCTCTACCCGTTCCTTTGAGACGGCGGCCGCCACAAAGAGCACCAGCCCCATGGGCGGCGTTGCCAGCCCCACGGTGAGGTTGACGCTCATAATGATGGCAAAGTGGATCGGGTCCACGCCGAGGTCAGTGAAGATCGGTCCGAGGATGGGCCCGAGGATGATGATCGCCGGCCCTGCATCGAGGAACATGCCCACCACGAACAGCAGCAGGTTGATCAGGAACAGCAGGATCAGCGGGTTGTCGGACAGGCCGAGGATCATCTCGGCGAGGATCTCCGGTGCATGGCTGAGGCTGACCACCGTCTTGAAGGCCATAGCCGCGCCCACCAACAACAGCACCACCGCAGAGGTCATGCCGGCATTGGTGAGGATTGTCGCCATGTCCTTCATCTTGAGGCTGCGCAGGATGACAAAGCCCACAAGCAGCGCATAGGCGACGGCGATGGCGGCCGCTTCTGTCGGGGTAAAGACACCGCCGAGAATGCCGCCAAGGATCAGAACCGGTGTCTGCAACGGCACCATGGCGCGTTTGCAGACCATGCGGAAATCATGGTTGACGAGGCGGCGCAGCCCGACAAACAGCGCATGGGCCAGCACCAGCACCAGCACCGCCACCCCCCATTTCAGACCGGAGGAGGCGTCCGCGCTCAGCGGCACAAAGGCCCAGATCAGCAGCGCGATGTTCAGCCGGGCGAGGGCAAAGGACACCCACCATTCGATGGGCCCCATCTTGGTGCCGGTCAGCACCACCCGGCGTGCAGGCGGCAGATTGTAGCGGTCCGCGGTGGCGCGCACCATGACCATCAGGCCGACGCCCACGAGGATGCCGGGGACGATCCCGGCAAGGAACAGCGCGGCCACGCTTTCGCCCATGACATAGGCGTAGATGATCATGATGCCCGAGGGCGGAATGATCGGCCCGATGACCGAACTGGCGGCGGTGATCGCGGCGGCGTAGCGGCGGGTGTAGCCCTCTTTTTCCATCGCCGGAACCAGCATCGACCCCAGCGCCGAGGTGTCCGCCACCGCAGAGCCGGACAGGCCGGCAAAGAGGATCGACGACAGGATGTTCACTTGCGCCAGACCGCCGCGCAGGTGCCCCATCAAGGCCTGGCTGAACTCCACCAGGCGTTCCGTGATGCCGCCGCGGTTCATCAACTCTCCGGCCAGCATGAAGAAGGGGATGGCCATCAGCGGAAAGCTGTCCATGCCGTTGTAGACATTGCGGTAAAGCAGCGTGATGTCCTTTTCCTGACCGTTCAGGAACAGGAGCGCGCCGGGGGCGGCCAGTAGCGCAAAAAAGACCGGCAGTCCAATCAGCAGAAACACGAGGAAGACGGGTAGAAACCAGACCAGCATATCATTCAGCTCCTACGACGGCGTCTTCGATTTCGGGCAGGCGGTCGCCGCCCCCCAGCATGGTGATGACGGACCTCAGGATCAGCTCGATGTTGACCATGGTCAGCAAGACCACGCCGACAAAGAGCGAGGTCATCATCCAGCTGCGCGGCACGCGGCACCATGCGCCGCCATCGGTCGGCGCCTTCAGGCCCAGCGTGCCGTCACAAAACCCCAGCGGCTGGAACGGCACGTAAAGCGCCGCGGTGGCAAAGCGCCCGCCGAATCCGTTGATTTCCTTCCAGCCAAGCTGCACTGCGACGACCAGCACCACGATGCTGACGGTCAGCAGAAAGAGGCTGAGCAACTGCCCGAGGGTGCGCGGCAGAAAGCGGGCCAGCATCTCGATCGCGACAAAGCCACCACGGCGAAAGGCCGTCGGGGCCATCAGCCCGGTCATCCACATCATGCAAAAGCGCGCGGCCTCGTCCGGCCAGGGCAGGGCGTTGTTCAGCACATAGCGAAACCAGACCTGGATCAGGATCGCGAGCACCATCAGCGCGACCGCAGCCGCGCCGATCACACGGCCGACGCGCAGCAGTTCTGCGTTCACGAAACCGATCGGTGCGAGCACCGTCAACAGTCCGCCCATGAGCGGATCCTCCCTTTTGTGTCGCGGCCCTTCTTGTCGGGGCCTGCGGATGAGACGCGCTCAGGTCTGCGCGAAGTGACCAAAGGAACCGGCATAAAAGGCGAGGGCGTCGCCGCTGTCCATGCCAACCCGGTCAATCTTGCCCACCACGATGACATGATCTCCGGCTTCGTGGTAGCTGAATTGTGTGCACTCGAAACGCGCGAGGCAGCCCGCCAGCAGCGGCACGCCATCGGCGCTCAGGCTGTGGGGCATGTCCTTCAGCGCAAAGGCGTTTTTCGAACAGGTGAAACACAGATCCGCCTGCGCTGCCGACAACACATGCACGGCAAAGTGACGGTTGTCGATAAAATGTGGAAAGCGCCGCGAGTTGCGATCCCCGGCCCACATCAGCAGAGCAGGTTCCAGCGAGAGCGAGGAAAAGCTGTTGGCGGTGATGCAGACGGGGCCGTCCTTGCTCATGCAGGTGATCACCGTCACGCCGGTGGCAAAGCGGCCAAAGGCGTCACGCAGCGCGCGGTCGTCGGCCTCTGCAGGCACGAAATTTTGCGCCATATCCATCGAGGCCCCACCCAGATGCGTGTTCACATGCGCGTTCATCACGCCACTTCCTGTCCAAGGGCCGCCTCGTAGAGGCGATACCATGTCTCGCGGTCCAATTCGACCTTGAGCGCGTCCGATATGCGGCTGATGCGGGTCAGGTTGTTGGTGCCCATGACCGGCAGGATGCGCGCGGGATGCGCCAGCAGAAAGGCCACCGCCACGGCGGCGCGGTCCACGCCCTGCGCTGCGGCGATCTCGTCCGCGACCCTGGCCGCGGCGCTGTCACCGGTCATCAGACTGCCGCCGCCCAGCGGCGACCATGCCATGGGCGGCTGGCCGTGGCGCTGGTGAAAGGCGAGGTCGCCATTGGTGAAGGGCGAAATCTCTGCGAGGCTGATCTCGATCTGGTTGGTGACCAGCGGCGTCTGCATCCCGGATTGCAGCAACTCCCAGTCCCAGGGGCGAAAGTTCGACACGCCGACATTGCGCACCTTGCCGGAGCTGACGACCTCGTCCAGTGCCGCGCCGGTTTCTTGGTGGTCCATGAACGGATCGGGACGGTGGATCAGCAAGAGGTCCACATACTCGATGCCCATCTCCGACAGGGACAGATTCACCGATTTCAGGATATGGGCGCGCGAGGTGTCGTAGTGTTTGACCTGCGCATCCGCATAGCGCCCGACCGGGGCAACGATATCACATTTCGTGACAATCTCCATCTGGTCGCGCAGCGCAGGCGCCGCCTTCAGCGCGGCGCCCATCACGCCCTCGGCGATGTAGCCGCCATAGATGTCCGCCTGGTCAAAGGTGGTGATGCCCTGCGCAAGGCAGGCTTCGATCTTGGCCTGCACATGGGCGGGCGAGGTGTCTTCGTCATCGGCGACACGCCACATGCCATAGACGATGCGGCTCATGTCAAGGGTGTCACTCAGGGTCACGCGATCCATCAGCGGCGCACTCCATTGCCCAGCGGGGTCGCGGGCGTTTCAGCAGGCACGCGACCGTATTCATGCGGCAGCGAGCAGGTTTTCAGGTTCGGCAGGACGCGCGCGCCAAAATGGCGGGCCTCGTCGAGATGCGGGTAGCCGGAGAAGATGAAGGCACGCATGCCCATCTTCTGGTAGTCTTCGATCTTGGTCATGACCTGATCGGTGGAGCCGACCAGCGCCGCGCCGCAGCCGGACCGCGCCCGGCCCACGCCGGTCCACAGGCCCGGTTCCACATAGCCGTAGTCATCGGCAAGATCGCGGTTCCTGGCCTGATGCGACACGCCCAGCGACGTGGAATCCAGCGCCCGCTCGCGGATCGCCCGGCCATAGTCATCATCCAGCTTCGAGACGATGTAATCGGCGTATTCCTGTGCCTCGGCTTCGGTGTCGCGCACGATCATGTGCACCCGCAGGCCATAATCCAGCGTGCGGCCGTTTTCCTCTGCGACGGCGTTCACGGCCTTCATGCGCTCTGCCAGCTGTTCCTTGACCTCGGGCCACATCAGGTAGACGTCGCAATGCTCTCCGCAGAGTCTCAGCGCATCGGGGGAGTAGCCGCCAAAGTACAGCAGCGGCCCGCCGGTCTGGTAGGGACGCACCGGATCGGTGGTCAGCCCCTTGAAGGTATAGACCTCGCCTTCGTGGTTGATCTCGTCCCGGGTCCAGGCTTGCTTGAGGATCTGCACCACCTCGCGGGAGCGTTGGTAACGGAACGGGCTGGGGGCCTTTTCGCCCGGAAAATCCGACGAGATGATGTTCACCGTCAGCCGCCCCTGCAGCATGTGGTCCAGCGTCGCCAGCGTGCGCGCAAGCATGATCGGCTGCATCTCTCCACAGCGCACCGCGGCCAGCAGGTTGATCGCCGACGTGATCGGCGCACAGCCCGCCACAAAGGACAGCGTGTCCTGACCGACCTGATAGGACGACGGGCACAGGATATTGCGAAACCCCTGCGCCTCGGCCTCTTTCACGATGTCCGAGCAATGCGCCCACGAAGAGCGCAGATCGCCCTCGGGCACACCCAGAAACTGGTAGTCGTCCGAGCAGAGCGCCGAGAACCAGGACACTTCGGCAGCGTCGAGATCCGGCGATGTGATGGGCACGATGGTCATCTGCGTGCTCTCCGTTTCAGGATTTGCTTTTTCCCTTGCGTACCAATCGCATTGATGTAGATCAATAGGGGATCAATTTTTTCTGTGACGTGATGACACAGCCGGTAAAACCCGCTTCTTCGAACCCCAATGCGCTGCCGGTCTACGTGCAGATCGCAGAGCTTTTGATCCGCGACATCGGGGCCGGGCGGCTTATTCCGGGTGAGCGACTGGCGCCGGAACGGGCCCTCGCGGGCGAGATGAAAGTTTCGGTCGGGACGCTCAGGAAGGCACTGGCGGAACTGGAAAAGAAGGGGATGCTGGAGCGTGTTCAAGGCTCTGGCAACTACATCCGGGCGGCGGGCAAGGGCGATTCCGTCTATGCCATGTTCCGGCTGGAGCTGCCGGAAGGCGGCGGGCTGCCACGGGCGCAGATCCTCTCGGTCGAATTTCTGGACAAGCCCGCGGATCTGCCGCGGTTTGGCAAGGCGACCCGTGGGTCCCGCGTGCGACGGCTGCGGTTGCTGAATGACACAATCATCGCGGTCGAAGAGATCTGGCTCGACGAATCGGCCGGGCGGATCGAACCCGCGGCCGTGTCGGAGTCGCTCTACCAGCATTACCAAAAGCAGCTCGGCTTCTGGATCACCCGGGCCGAGGACCGCGTGTCCATCGGCGCGCTGCCGGCGTGGACGCCCGCGGATTTTCCCGAACCCGCGGGCACCACGGTCGGCTTTGTCGAGCGGTTCAGCTGGTCCGACAGGCCCGACCCAATCGAATTCTCGCGCACTTGGTTCGACCCAAATCGGTCGGTCTACGTGCAGCGCCTCAGATAACCCTCGTGGAAGGAAGACAAGAATGACCCGGCGGATCAATTACGGGCTGATCGGATGCGGAATGATGGGGCAGGAGCACATCCGCAACATCGCCCTTCTGGACAATACCTGCGTGGCGGCGATTTATGAGCCGGACGCAGGCATGGCGTCCTCGGCGTCGGCCCTCGCGCCCGAGGCCAGCATGGTGGCCTCTGTGGACGACCTTCTGGCGATCGAGACGCTGGATTGCCTTCTCATTGCCAGCCCAAATCACCTGCACATGGATCAACTGGCGCAAATCGCCACGACGCGGCCCTTGCCGCTGTTGATCGAAAAACCGCTTTTTACCGATCCGGCAGATGGCGCGCGTCTGGACGAGATCGCAAAGACCTATCCGGCGCCGATCTGGGTGGCGATGGAGTACCGTTACATGCCGCCCGTCGCGGCGCTGATCGACGAAGCCGAGGCCGTGACAGGCGGCATCCAGATGCTGACCATCCGGGAACACCGCTTTCCCTTTCTGCACAAGATCGGCAACTGGAACCGGTTCAACCACAAGACCGGTGGAACCTTCGTCGAAAAATGCTGCCATTTCTTTGACCTGATGCGCCTGATCCTGAAATCGGATCCGGTGCAGGTCATGGCCTCCGGCGGGCAGGCGCTGAACCACCTCGACGAGGAATACGAAGGCGCGGTGCCGGATGTGCTGGACCATGGGTATGTGATCGTGGACTTTGCCTCTGGCGCGCGGGCCATGCTGGAGCTGTGCATGTTCGCCGAAGGCGCGCGCTATCAGGAAGAGATCTCTGCCGTGGGGGGGAAGGGCCGGATCGACGCGCTGGTGCCCGGTCCGGGCCGTTTCTGGCCGTCCGATCTGGGGGAGGCCCCGGTGCCACAGCTGGTCATCAGCCCGCGCGCGCCCAAGGGACCGCAGACGCGCTGGATCCCCGTCGACGAGACGCTGCTGGAGGCGGGGGACCACAACGGCTCGACGTTTTACCAGCACCAGAAGTTTCTTGCGATCGTGCGGGAGGGCGGCACACCGGATGTGACGCTGACAGATGGCGCATGGGCGGTGCGCATGGGGCAGGCGGCACATTTGTCCGCGCGCGAGGGGCGCGCCGTGCGGCTGGACGGGTCCTGAGTTTGCAGGAGCTGTCGGTCCGGGGCGCGGCCTGCAAGCGATCTGGGCTATGCGCGCGGCGCGGATCCCATGCTTTGCGGGACCATGGGGTGGGCCGCTGTCGTGGGCGCGCTGATCGCTCGGCGACGAAGCCCGGACCGCGCGGCCCACACGCGGCAGCCCAGACGCAGCATCCCGGACACCTCGGCCCAGACGGAGCTTTCCGGTTCCCGGGGCGTCGTTTGGCGTCTCGACACGCCCGGCGTGCCCGCGCAATTGCCCCGACCGGGACGTCCGCGCGGGCAGATCGTGATCAGTCCGCTTCGCTGCTCAGATAGGTCGATTTGGCCAGCCATTCCGGCGCGACTTCAACGCCCCAGCCGGGGGCGTCGGTGACCTCTGCCTTGCCATCGGTGATCGTATAAGGATCATTGACGTAAAGATCCGTCTGCCAAGGGTAGTAGTCCGTCCCTTCGATCGAGAACTCGAGGTAGTTCCCCGCATTGGGCAGGGCGCGCAGCACATGCATGGTGAACAACGTCACCAGCGAAAGATTGGCGCAATGGGGCGTACAGGGCAGGCCCGCGGCGGCGCCCATGCGCGCGACCTCCAAGGTTCGGCCGATACCACCAAGGTACAGCACGTCCGGCTGGATGATGTTGACGGCGCGCATGGCGATCATGCGCTTCCAGTGCTGCAGATCCCAGTCCTGCTCGCCACCGGTCACGTTGATGTCGAGGGCCGCAGTCACTTCGGCCGTCTGTTCGATCTCCCAGTAGGGGCAGGGCTCTTCGAAATGCTCATAGCCCTCGCTTTCGAGCATCCTGCCGACCTCGATGGCGCGCGCCGGGCTGAAGCCGGAATTGCCGTCGACCAGCAGCGAGACATCCGCGCCAAGGCCCGCGCGGATGGTGGGAATGATCGCTTCGGTCCGGCCCGGCCATTCGTCCTGATCCAGACCGCATTCGGCGCCGACGCGCACCTTGAAGGCGTCAAACCCCTTTGCGTCCCGCAGCGCGGCGAGGCGCGCGGCCTCGGCTTCGGGCGTGATGTCGCGCCGCATCGACGAGGCATAGGCCCGAAGCCTGCCCGGCGATCCCCCCAGCAGCGTCGTGACCGGCTTGCCGGCGGCCTTGCCGCGCCAGTCCCAGACGGCGGTGTCCAGCCCGGCCATGGCGCGACACAGGTAGGTGCCCGGGAACTTGTGCTCGCGGCGGGGCACTTCGGCGATCACGTCCTCAAGCGCGTCCATGCCTCGCCCCAGCGCCCATGGCGCGACCTGCCGGTGCAGGATCTCGCAGGTCAGGTCGCTGTTGTAGGTCGACACCTGGCCCCAGCCGGTGCTGCCGTCTTCGGCCGTGACCCGCACAAAGCCAACCATCTGCGAGGCAAATGTCTCCAGCTTCCGGATGCGCGGACCGGTGTCATTTTGCCCGCGATCGTCTCCGGTGGGCACCGCGCCCGAGGGTGAATAAGGGATGGTCATGGGTCCTCCAGGATCAGGTCCGCTGCCTTCTGCGCTACCATCATGGTGGGCGCATTGGTGTTTCCCGAGGTGATATTGGGAAACACCGAGGCGTCGACAACGCGCAGCCCCGCCACACCGTGCACCTTCAGCCTCGGACATACAACCGAGGTCTCTATCCCGGTGCCCATCCGGGAGGTGCCGACGGGGTGATAGACCGAGGTGGCCCGGGCGCGAAAATCCGACAGCGTCTCCGCCGCGGACATCGGGCGCAGGTCCGGCGCCATGGCGCTTTCGATGAGGCCTGACAGCGCCCGGGTCGCGATCATGCGCTGACACAAAAGGCCCCCGGCGATGACCGTCGCGCGGTCGTCTTCCGTGGTCAGCGCATTGGGGGTGATCACGGGCGGGGCGTCCGCGTCGGCGCTGCTGATGTCGATGCGTCCACGGCTGTCGGGTCTTGCGGGATTGAACCCGATAAAGAAGCCGGGAAAGGGATCGGGCTGGATCACCGTGCGCGTTCCCCTTGGCGTGGTCGTATAGGTCACCGGGTTGAAGTAGAGCTGCAAGTCGGGGCGCGCCCGCTCCGGTGTGGAGCGTAGATAGCCGCCGCATTGGTTGACCGACATCGACAGCGGGCCGCGCCGCGATATGGCATATTGCAAGGCTGCCCGCAGTTTGCCCCAAAAGGGCCGCAGCACAGTGTTCAGGGTCGGTTCCGTCGCACGAAAGAAGTAGTCCACGCCGAGGTGATCCTGCAGGTTGCCGCCGACATGGGGGCTGTCGAGCAGGGGCGTGATGCCATGGGATTTCAGAACCTCGGCCGGGCCAAGACCGGAGCGTTGCAGGACCCCGGGTGAGGCCACCGCCCCGGCGGCGATGATGATCTCGCGCCGGGCTTCGAAACGGGTGGCTGGCAAAGCGGCGCTTTGCCCCTTGTGGTGCAGGTGCACAAAGCGCGCGCGGCGGCCGTCAAACCCGATCCGGTCCACCAGCGCTTTGGTGATCAGCCGGACGTTGCGGCGTTTCAGGGCTGGCGCGAGATGAGACCGGGCCGAATGCATCCGCCGCCCGCCGCTGATGTTGTTGCGATAGGCTGACACGCCCTCCGGCTCGGGGCCGTTGTTGTCGGAGGTCGCAGGCAGGCCCAACTCGGCCGCGGCGTCAAAATAGTGCCGCGTGGCAGGGTGGATCCGGTCAGAGACATCCTGCACATGCATCCGCCCCTTGCCGCTGCGCTGCCCGTCGATGGCGATCTGTGTCTCAAGCGTGTCGTAGGTGGCGCGCACGGTGGGCCAGTCCCAGCCGGAGGCGCCGGCCTCGGCCCAGTCGTCGAAATCATGCGGCAAGCCGCGGGCATAAACCATGGCGTTGATCGCGCCGGATCCGCCGACGCCCTTGCCGCGCGGGCAATAGAGGCTGCGACCGTCCAGCCCGGGGTCCGGTGCAGCCTGATATCGCCAGTTCACGGATGGATCGTAGAATGTCTTGCCATAGCCCACGGGCAGCGTGATCCATGGCGATCTCCCGCGCCCCCCCGCTTCGAGCAGGAGCACGGTGTCGCGGCCCGAAGCGCTGAGCCGTTCCGCGAGTATGCAGCCCGCAGAGCCCGCGCCGATGATGATGTAATCATACTGGGTCACGTCGCCGTTCCGTTCAAATCGGTTCGCTCATCTCCGCCCGGTCTGGCCTGACTATCGGGGCCTGACGATCGGGGCCGGTCTCTTGGCACTTGTCAATTGGGGACTGTCTGTTGGCAGATTTCTTTTGAGGCCTCTTCGTTCTGTCTGCACCATGGAGCCAAACCATTCAGGCCAAACCGTTCTGGCCATTGCGTTTTGGCCTGCCCATTCTGGCCCGCGCGCGCAACAGCGTGACGAGGCAGGCCCAAAAGGATCAAAGCAGCTTTTCCAGCAGGGCGCGGGTGTTGGCTTGTGTCATCTCGACCGGATTGCCCCCGGTTGAGGGGTCACGCAGCGCGTCAGCCACCAGACGGTCCAGATCCGGGTCCGTGACACCGAGGGCCGTCAGCGTCTTGGGAATGCCCATGCTGGCGTTCAGATCGTCCACGAAACCGCGGAACCCGTCAAAGCCACCGTCAATCCCCAGATAAGCCGCCGCGCCGTCGAAGCGCGTGCGGATCGCCTCGGCGTTGAACTTCAGCACTTCGGGCATGCAGACCGCATTGGTCGTGCCGTGATGCGTGTGGTGATTTGCGCCGATGGGGTGGGACAAGGCATGGATCGCCCCCAGCCCCTTTTGAAAGGCGGTAGCGCCCATGGCTGCGGCGCTCATCATGTTGGCGCGCGCCTCGATGTCGCTGCCATTGGCATAGGCGCGGGGCAGGTTGTCCTTGACCAGCCGCATGCCCTCCAGCGCGATGCCCTGACTCATCGGGTGGTAGTGCGGGCTGCTGAAGGCCTCGACGCAATGGGCAAAGGCATCCAGCCCGGTCCCGGCGGTGATATGGGCCGGCATGCCAACGGTCAGTTCCGGATCGCAGATCACCACGGCAGGCAGCATCTTTGGGTGAAAGATGATCTTTTTCTCATGGGTCTGCGAATTGGTAATGACACTGGCGCGGCCCACTTCGGACCCGGTCCCCGCTGTGGTCGGCACCGCAACGATGGGGTGTATGCCGCTTGGGTCTGCGCGCGTCCACCAGTCGCCGATGTCTTCGAAATCCCACAGCGGCCGGGTCTGCCCGGCCATGAAGGCCAGCGTCTTTGCCAGATCGAGGCCCGAGCCGCCGCCAAAGGCGATGACCCCGTCAAAGCCGCCGTCGCGGTAGGTTTTCAGGCCCGCGTCCACATTGGTGTCTGAGGGGTTGGGATCAACCTCGGCGAACATCGCGCGTCCCAGTCCCGCGGCCTCCATCAGATCGCGGGTTCTGGTCGTGATCTCCATCGTCGCGAGCCCGCGGTCGGTGACCAGCAGCGGCTTTGATATCCCGGCGGCCTCACAGGCCTCGGCTATCTCGCTGATGCGACCCGCGCCGAACCGGATGGCGGTGGGATAGGACCAGTTGGCAGTGATCGACATTACAGCTTCCTCAAGTGATAGGATTTGGGCCGCGTCAGGGCCTGATAGGCAAGGGAGGACAGGCCGGCGCCGCGCCCGGTGTCCTTGCACCCGGTCCAGCACAGCGCCGGATCCAGGTAGTCGCAACGGTTCATGAAAACGGTGCCGGTCTCGATCCGGTCGCCGATCTGTTCGGCCGCTGCGGGGTCGCTGGTCCAGACGCTGGCGGTCAGGCCAAAGCGGCTGTCGTTCATCAGGCGTACGGCCTCGTCGTCATCCTCGACGGCCATGATGCCGACCGCCGGGCCAAAGGTCTCATCGCGCATGATGCGCATGTCATGGGTCACCCCGGTCAGCACCTGCGGGGTGACATAGCAATTCTCGCCATCGTCGGCGGCCATTTGCGGGACATGGGCGGTGGCCCCATCGGCCAGCGCCTCTGCGATCTGGGCGCGGACCTCACGGGCAAAGCGGATGTTGGCCATCGGGCCAAGTGTGGTCTCGGCCGCCATCGGATGGCCAAGCTTTTGCGCCTGTGCCCAGGCGACGGATTTTTCGACAAAGGCATCGAAGAGGGATCTGTGGACGTAGATCCGCTCGATCCCGCAACAGCATTGGCCCGCGTTGAACATCGCGCCATCCAGCAGCGTGTCGACTGCGGCCTCCAGATCGGCATCGGCTCGGACATAGCCGGGGTCCTTGCCGCCCAGCTCTGTTGCGACGGGGATAAAAGTACCCGCCGCCGCGCGCTCCATCGCCTGTCCGCCGCCGACCGAGCCGGTGAAGTTGACGAAATCCACCGCGCGACCGGCGATCAGCGCGTCGGTGGTGTCGTGGTCGATCACGACGTTCTGAAAGACGTCTTCGGGCACGCCGGCGGCATGAAAGGCCTCGGCCAGCCGTTCGCCCACCAAAAGCGTCTGGCTGGCGTGTTTCAGGATCACCGTGTTGCCCGCGATCAGCGCCGGAGCGACCGTATTGATCGCGGTCATATAAGGGTAGTTCCAAGGCGCCACGACCAGCACGACACCCCATGGCACGCGCTTGATCTGGCGGGTGAACTCCTCGGACGCCTCGATGACCTGCGGGGCAAGGCCCTCTGCCGCGACGCTGGCCATGTAGCGCAGCCGTTCGTCAAAGCCGCCAAACTCGCCGCCGTAGCGGACGGGGCGGCCCATCTGATGGGCCAGTTCCTGTGCCATGCGGTCGGTGGATTGACCGACAATATCATTGGCCTTCAGCACCAGATCGATACGTTCCTGCAAGGGGCGGGCGCGCCAGGCGGCCTGGGCCCGCCGGGCCTTTGCGGCGGCCTCGAGGGCGGCGTCACGGGACAGGACGTCCCGGCTGAGGTAGACCGAGCCATCGATGGGGGAGATCAGGTCAACGCGTGTCACGGGTCAGGCTCCTTCAAATCCGCGGGCGATTTCCCAGTCGGTGACAACGGCGTCAAACGCCTCCTGTTCGACTTCGGCCGCGCGGGTGTAATGATCTATGACTGCGTCGCCCATGGTCTTGCGCAGCATGGCCGAGCCGCGCAGCGCTTCGGTCGCCGCGCGCAGGGTATGCGGAATCGAGGGCACGTCGGACATGGCGTAGACATCGCCGGTGACAGGCGCATCCAGCGTCAGCCCCTCTTCGATGCCGGTGAGCCCGGCGGCCAGTTGCGCGGCGCAGGCGAGATAGGGATTGATGTCAGAACCGGGGATCCGACACTCGATCCGCACGCCCTTTGTGCCGTCCCCCACGAGGCGATAGCCCGCGGTTCGGTTGTCGATGCTCCAGGCGATCTTGGTCGGGGCAAAGGTGCCCGGCAAAAAGCGTTTGTAGCTGTTCACATAGGGCGCCAGAAAGACCGTGATATCGCCGGAATAGGCCAGCAATCCAGCCACATAGGCGCGCATGGTGTCCGACATGGTCAGCGGCGCATCGGCGTCGTAAAAGACGTTCTCGCCCCCCGCCATCAGCGATTGGTGGATATGTGCGGCAGAGCCGACCTTGTCGTGGTGCCACTTGGGCAGAAAGGTCGCCGCATGGCCGTGCTGGTTGGCGATCTCCTTGATCGCCTGCTTGGCCAGCGTGTGATGGTCGGCGCAATGCAGCGCATCGGCGTAGCGGATATTCAGCTCTTCCTGACCGGTCTCCGCCTCGCCCTTGGAGTTCTCGACGGGCACACCGGCGGCCACCAGCAAGTTGCGGATCGGCCGCATGACGTGCTCTTCCTTGCTGGTCTGAAGGATATTGTAATCCTCGTTGTAGCCGCTGATCGGGGTCAGGTCGCGAAAGCCGCCGCGGCGGATCTCGTCAAAGCTTTTCTCGAACAAGAAGAATTCAAGCTCGGTCGCCATCGTCGGGGTCAGGCCCATCGCTTCGGCCCGGGCCACCTGTTCCTTGAGGATCTGCCGTGGCGTGTGCGGCACCGGGGCATGCGTGTGATGGTCGATGATATCGCAAAGCACCAGGGCAGTGCCCTCCAGCCAGGGCACGCGGCGCAGCGTCGTCATGTCGGGTTTCATGACGTAATCGCCATAGCCCTGCGCCCAGGACGAGGCGGCATAGCCGTCCGGTGTCGCCATCGCGAGGTCCGTGGCAAAGAGATAGTTGCAGCAATGCGTCTCGTGGTGACCGCTCTCGATGAAATTCGAGACATGAAAGCGCTTGCCCATCAGGCGGCCCTGCATGTCCACAAGACACACGAGCACCGTGTCGATCTTGCCCTGCGCGGCCTCTTCCTTGAGGGTTTCAAAGGTCAGGTTTGCGGTCACGACGGATCTCTCCCGATTAGGAGGGGCGCCCGCGGGTCGGGCGCCCCGGTTTTCCGGTCAGCGGTTGTCTCGGGGGCGCCCCGGGCTGTGACCCGGCGCGCCCCGCTGTCGGTGTCTTACTCGAAGTTGTACGGAGCGCCAGCCTGGTTGATGACGGAGTTGTACTCGCGGAAGATGCCGACGATCTTCTCGTGCACTTCGCCTTCCTGTGCGACTTCGTCCCAGAACACCTTGGCGGCGTTCTCGACTTCGGCCCATTCGGAGGCAGGCACAGAGCGCAACTGCAGCTTGTCGCCATTGGCGCGCAACGCCGCCTCGCCGCCCCAGTACCACTGGTTGCGGTAGGTGTGGCCTGCCTCGACGCCCGCCATGACCACGGATTTCAGGTGGTCGGGCAGCTCTGCCCAGCGTTCCTGGTTCGCAAACCACGACCCGATCCACGCGCCGGAGATGTTGTTGGTCAGGAAGTAGTCCGTCACATCCGCCCAGCCGACGGTGTAGTCTTCGGTGATGCCCGACCACGCCATGCCGTCCAGCTCGCCGGTCTGCACGGCCACTTCGGCATCCTCGTAGGGGATGTTTACGGGCACCACGCCGAACTGCGCAAGGAAACGGCCCGCGGTGGGGAAGGTGTACAGCTTCAGCCCGCTGAGATCGGCGACGGAGGTGATCTCTTTCTTGGTGTTGAAGTTGCACGGATCCTGCCCGGCGGCGGACAGCCACTGCACGCCGACCTTGGCGTATTCCTCGCGCCAGATATCGGCCAGCCCGTACTGGTTGAACAGCACCGGCACATCGAGGATGTGCTTGGTTGCAAATGGGAAATAGCCGCCGAACATGCGCAGCGGCGTCGGCGAGGCCATGGAATCGTCGTCGGAATGCACGCCGTCGATGGTGCCGCGCTGCAGGGCCTGGAACAGCTCGCCGGTGGGGACGATCTGATCGGCGTAGAAGAGTTCGATCTCAAGCTCGCCATTGGAGTTGGCGTTGATGTAGTCGATCGCGGGCTTGGTCACATGCTCGCCCAATGCGCCGCCTGCATAGGTCTGGAAACGCCACTTGATGGTGCTCTGCGCCTTGACGATGGCAGGGCTGGCGAGGGTCGCCGCACCGGCGATGCCGGCCGCGCTCAGGAACTTACGTCTGGTGGTCATCTTCTGTATCCTCTCGGTTGCTGTCGATTGCTTGGATGCCCTGTGACCAAGGTCTTGTATTTAGTTTCCATAGACATAGCCCGGCAGCCACAAGGCGATTTCGGGGAAGGTCATGATGGTTGCCAGCGCCACGACCATCACCATCACGAATGGCAGGATCGATCCGTAGATGTCGCGCAGCGTGATGTCCGGTGGGGCCATGGCCCGCATCAGGAAGAGGTTATAGCCAAAGGGCGGCGTCATGTAGGCGATCTGCGTGGTGATCGTGTAGAGCACGCCGTACCAGATCAGGTCAAAGCCAAGCTCGCCGACCAGTGGCACATACAGCGGGGCGACAATCACCAGCATCGCGGTGTCATCGAGAAAGGTGCCCATCACGATGAACGACAATTGCATCAGGATGAGGATCATCCAGGGGTTCAGGCCCAGACGCTCGGTGAACAGGCTTTCGATGGCCTTCACTGCGCCGAGCCCGTCAAAGACCGCGCCAAAGGCCAGCGCTGCGAGGATGATCCACATGAACATGCACGAGATGCCCAGCGTCTTGCGCAGGGATGTCTCGAAGACCGCGCGCGTCATCCGGCCCTTGACCACCGCCGCGCCAAAGGCCGCGAGAGCGCCGATCGCAGAGGATTCCACCAGCGAGGTCCAGCCGTTCACAAAGGGGACCATCATCGAAAAGAAGATGAACAGCGGCAAGAGCCCGGCCCCCAGCAGGCGGATCTTTTCGCCCATGGGCAGGTCGCGCTCTTCTTTCGGCAGAACCGGGCCAAGCGCCGGGTTCATGCGGCAGCGGATCACGATGTACAGAACAAAAAAGGCGGCCATCATCAGCCCCGGCACGACCCCGGCCAGCCAAAGCTGCCCCACCGGTTGCCGCGCGATCATTGCGTATAGCACAAGCACCACCGAGGGCGGCACAAGGATGCCCAGCGAGGATCCGGCCTGTATGACCCCGGTCACCATGCGCTTGTCGTACCCGCGTCGGAGCAGTTCCGGCAGGGCGATGGTGGCGCCGATGGCCATCCCGGCCACGGACAAGCCATTCATCGCCGAGACCAGCACCATCAAGGCGATGGTGCCCACCGCAAGCCCACCCGACAGGCCTCCCATCCAGACGTGGAACATCTTGTAGAGGTCATCGGCGATCCGGCTTTCCGACAGGATATACCCCATGAAGATGAACATCGGGAGGGTCAGCAGCGGATACCATTTCATCAGCTTCATCGCCGCGGCAAAGCCCAGATCATAGCCGCCGCGGTCGCCCCACAGGAAAAAGGCGGCAATCACGGCCACAAAACCGATGGCGCCGAACACGCGCTGTCCGGTCAGCAGCATCAGCATCATGGAGGAAAACATCAGCAGGGCGATGGCTTCGTATGACATCAGGCGCGGTCCTTCCCGCTGGAAAGGGGGGCGCCGTCACTGGCGCCCTCACTGGCGCTCTCTCCGGCGCCCTCATTGGCGACGGCGGCTGCGCTCTCGGTGTCGACGTCCTTTGGCCCCACGTCGTGCCCCTTAAGGCGCAGGATATCCTTGAAGAATTCGCTGAAGGCCTGCAGCAGCATCAGCGAGATGCCGATCAGCATGATCAGCTTGATGGGCCACATGTAAGGTCTCCAGACCGTGTTGCTGCGTTCGCCGCCGTATTTCAGCGAATAGGCAAAGCTGTCCCAGCCGCCCCAGAGCAGGAAGACGAGATAGACGATCAGGAACAGGATGGTGATCGCGTCCACCTGCGCCTTTCGCTGGTCCGACCAATCGCCATACATCAGGTCCATCCGCACGTTCGATCCCATCTGGATCGCGTAGGGGCCGCCGAGGATGTAATAGGCAACCATGGCAAACTGCGCCATTTCAAGCGTCCAGAGCGCCGGCAGAAAGAAGGTCTTTGACATCGACGACCACAGCAGGATCGCCATCATGACAAAGATCCCGTACATCACGATGCGCCCGATCCAGCGATTGATCCGGTCGACCGTGGCGACATAGGTCAGCATGAAACGGATCATGTCGCGCGGACCTCCTGCAATGCGGTGGTGATCATCTGGTGAAGCGACGCGGCGATGCGGCGCTGGGCGTCGTCATCCCGCAACAGGTCGTTGCGCACTTCGATCATCACGCTGTCCAGACCGCGCGCCGTTGCGTGCCTTGCAAGCATGTGGGTCACGCCGTCAGCCGCGGAATAGGGTTCGTTCAGGCCCGGCGCATTCCCCGCGGGCGCGGCGCGCAGCATGGCCCGCGCCAGACGGTCATCCGCATCGTGCAAAAGACCGATTTCCGTTTCGCGCCGGGTGCCGAACCAAGTGGGTGAAAAGGAATGCACCGTCACCAGCGCAGGCGGGCTGGTGAACCCGTCCAGAGTGTCGCTCACCAGTTGGTGGAAGGGGTCGTAGACGGCTTGCGTGCGGGCCGCGCGGTGCTCGGGTGACAGGGCGCGATTGCCGGGAACCTCGATCGTCTCGGTGCGCTCCGGCATGGCGTCTGCGCGCTCTGGCGGGCGGTTGCAGTCGTACACCAATCGCGACACGCGCGCCATGACCACCGGGGCGTCCAGCCGCTCTGCCAATCTGCGCGCCAGTTCCGCGGCACCCGGATCCCAGACCGCGTGACTGAACCGGTCTTCTTCGCTCAGGCCAAGCGCGCCAAGGGCCGCGGGGATTGCCGGGCTGGCGTGTTCGCAGACAAGGCAGACCTCTGCCTTGCCGCCGGGGTTTTCCACGATGGCAGCGGGGCGGTCCTCATCCGAGAGAATCTGATATGGCAGCAGGTCGGTCACGAGGGCCATTAAGGCGACCGGCCCGGAGGCCTGTCAAGAAAGGATTGTAGACGAAACTACGTCCTGCCTATATTCTGTACAGAATGTTTCAGGTGCGGAACCGGCAAAGACCGCAGAAAAGGATCCGGGAGTGAAGCCAGCCAAGATCGTCAAGGATCTGTTGCACGACCAGAAGGCCGATCTGACCCCGGCAGAGCGTCTGCTGTCCGATGTCCTGCTCAGCGACTACCCGGTGGCCGGGTTGCAATCCATCACGCGGCTCGCAGAGGCCGCGGGTGTTTCGACTCCGACGGTGATCCGGATGGCGCGGAAACTCGGGTTTGACGGCTATCCCGAATTGCAGGCCGCGCTGCGCGATGAGGCCAGCGCCCAGATCAAGCAGCCGATCCGCAAGCGCGAAAGCTGGCAGTCGGGGGGGCGGGACTCGCCCGCGTTCCGTGATTTCGCCGAGGCTGTCTTTGACAACCTCAATCACACGATCGAACGGCTGGACCCGGAGACATTCGACGCCGTCGCGCGCTGTCTCGCCGATCCCCAACGCCGGATCGTGCTGTCCGGCGGGCGGATCACGCGGTCAAATGCGGACTACTTCTTCAACCATCTTCAGATCATCCGGCCCGGCGTGACGCTGCTGTCCCAGTCGCCCAATGTCTGGCCGCAGTACCTGTTGGACATGGGGCCGGACTCGGTGCTCGTGGTTTTTGACATCCGCCGCTACGAGCGCGATCTGGGGAAACTGGCGCAACTGGCGCATGACAGGGGGGCGGTGATCGTGCTGCTGACCGACCAATGGGGGTCGCCGATCTCGAAGATCGCGCATCACGTGTTCAATGCCTCGGTCGAAGTGCCGTCAAGCTGGGATTCGACCTTGGCGGTCAACCTGATCGTCGAGGCGCTGATCGCCGAAGTGCAGACGCAGCGCTGGGACAAGGCCAAGGACCGGATCGAGTCGCTGGAGGAGATGTTCCGCGCCACGCGGCTTTTCCGGAAGTAGCCGGTCCGACCTTGGCCGGAGCGCGCTTCGGTCCCGCGGCCGCTTCGGTCCAGAAACTGTGTCGGGCCGGAATGTCCTTCAGGCCAGAAAGTGCTTCAGGCGGGATACTGCGCGCCGGGCTGGCCCTGCAGGCGGGGATCGCGCGACCGGATGGTCACGGGACGGCCTTCCACCAGTTCTTGCAACCGCGCGCGCGTGTCCGTTTCCAGACGGTCCATGGCCTCGTGTGTCCAAAAGGTCAGATGCGGCAGCAGCAGCACATTGGGCCGGTCGAACAGCGGATGGGCGCGGGTCAGCGGTTCATGCGCAAAGACATCAAGGCCCGCGCCGCCCAGATGACCGCTGTCCAGCGCATTGATCAACGCCGCCTCCTGCACCAGTTCCCCCCGCGACACATTGATCAGAAGCGCGCCGGGGCGCATCTGCGCCAATTCCGGCGCAGCGATCATGTGCCGTGTCTCGGCGTTGAGAACGCAGTGCAGCGAAACCGCATCGGCCTGTGACAGCAGCACATCCAACTCGTCGACCCGTGTGACACCGGCGGCGTCAAAGACCGATTGTGCCTGCAAGGGGTCGCAGGCGATGACGCGCGCCCCGAAACCGGCGCCGGCCATCTGGGCCATGGCCTGTCCGATGCGGCCCAACCCCACAAGTCCCAGCGTCATGCCCGCGATGTCGCGGCCCAGCCAGCGGGGGGCCGGCCATGTCCAGCCATCGGCCTGCATGGTGGCCGACAACGGTGGCAGTTTGCGCATGAGCGCGAGCAGCAGCAGGAAGGCCCCTTCGGCGACCGTGCGTTCCGCATAGTCTGGCACATTGACGACCGTGACGCCGTGATCCTTTGCGGCGGCGATGTCGATGGCATCGATCCCGACGCCGTATTTGACGATCCCGCGCAGCTTCGGCGCGGCCTCGATCACGGCGCGTGTCACGGGGGTATAGCACATCATCAGGATGTCAGCGGTCCGGACCTCGGCGCAGAGCACCGCCTCGGACACGCCATCCGGCAGCAGCACCAGATCGTGCCCCTCGGCGCGCAGCCTGTCGTCCAGCGTCGGCAGGAACAGTTCTGCATCCGTGCGAACGATCTTCATGCAGCGTCCAGTACGGCGCTTTCGACGATGCGCAGCGCGCGGTCGATGTCAGCCTCGGCGATGGTCATCGGCGGCGAAAGCGTCAGCACATTCCCGGCGCTGAGCTTGAACGACAAGCCTTGGGACAGGCAGGCATAGAGGATGCGTTCGGCCCGATCCGGGTCGGGGGTGCGCGCCGCGCGGTCAGAGACGATCTCGACGCCGAACATGCAGCCGCGCCCGCGGATCTCGCCGACGGTCGGGCTCTGCCCCAGCGTCTCGCGCAAGCGGTCCATGGCCCATGTGCCAAGACGGTCAGCGCGCTCTGCCAGCCCTTCGTCCTCGATGATGTCAAGCGTGGTCAGCGCAGCGCGGGCGGTGACGGGGTTCTTTTCATGGGTGTAGTGCCCGATGGCAAAATCCCCGGCGACGTCCAGATCGGCGCGGGCCAGAACCGCGGCAATCGGGAGGGCACCACCGCCAAGCGCCTTGCCCAGCACGATGATGTCAGGGGTGATGCCATCGTGGTCATGGGCAAAGAAGCGGCCGGTCTTGCCCAGCCCGGTGGGGATCTCGTCGATGATCATCAACGCGCCGGTGGATTTTGCGCTGGCCGCGACCGCCTGCCAGTAGCCGGGTGGCGGCACCACAGGAACAGCGCGCATCGGCTCGCCCACAACCGCCGCGACATCGCCTTCGCGCTTCAGCACGAAACCGGCCATCCCGGCACAGGCCAGCGCGCAGGCATCCGGCCCGGGATGGCCATAGGCGCAGTGATAGCAATGGAAGGGGGCCACGTGTTCTGACCCCGGCAACAGCGGCCCGGCAATCTGGCTGCGAAACGTGGCCTCCCCACCGACAGAGGCCGCGCCAAACCCTGCGCCGTGGAAGGAATCCCAGAACGACAGCGTCTTGAACCGTCCGGTGGCGGCGCGGGCGATCTTCATCGCCACTTCGACCGCGTCGGAGCCGCCGGTGGTAAAGAGCACCTTGGCCGGCCAGGGCGCCAGCGCACCGAGCCGCTCGGCGAGTTCCACGCTGACCGCATTGGTGAAGCGGCGCGGAGAAAAGGGCAGCGTGTCCAGCTGGTCCTTGATCGCGGCGATCAGGCGGGGGTGACCATAGCCGATATGGTGGACGGAGTTGCCGTGGAAATCCATGTAGCGCCGCCCCGCGGTGTCCTCGATCCAGATGCCTTCGGCCTTCTGGATCGTCGAGGCGCAGGGCGAGGACAGCGATTGATGCAAAAAGGCATCTGCATCGCGGTCGAGCAGGGCGCGAGTGGCGGCATCGGATTGCCGTGCGGACCAGTCGGCCCGCGCAGCAGAGGTGTTTGCCTCGCCCTCGGTGTTGCGTGTCAGGGCCACGGCAGCGAGAAGGTCTTGACGTTGGTAAAGAACTTCATGGCTTCGATCACGCCTTCCTTGACGCCATTGCCGCTGTCCTTGATGCCCCCGAACGGCGACATCTCGATGCGGTAACCGGGCTGTTCCCAGATGTTCACCGTGCCCACATGCAGCCCCTCTATGAAGGCATGCATGCGGTGAAAATCATTGGTGCACACGCCCGAAGACAGGCCAAAATCGGTGGAATTCGAAATCTCCATGACCGCTGCGTCATCGTCGGGCACGCGGACGATGGGCACGATGGGGCCAAAGGTTTCTTCCATCACCAGTTCGGAGCCATGCGGGACCTTGTCGATCACGATGGGCGGCAGCAGCGCGCCGTCCCGGCCGGGATGGTAGAGGATCTCTGCGCCGTCCTTTTCGGCCTGCAGGACGCGGGCCTCGAAAAGCTCTGCCGCCTTTGCATGGATCACGCAGCCCAGCTGGGTCTCGGGATCCTGCGGGTCGCCGAAACGGATGGCCTTGGCCTTTTCCAGAACCAGCGGCACAAAACGGTCAGCGACGCTTTCCTGCACGAGGATGCGTTTCACGGCGGTGCAGCGCTGGCCGGAATTGCCGGTCGCACCCGCGACGGCGATGGTCGCGGCCTTGTCCAGATCGGCGTCGCTGAGGTCGTTGAGGATGATCAGCGGATCGTTTCCGCCCAGCTCAAGGGCGGCGCGCTTGTAGCCGGCCTTTTCGGCGATCATCTTGCCGACGGGCACGCCGCCGGTAAAGGTGATGATGTCGATGTCGGGATTGGTGACCATCTCGTCGCCAATATCCTGCGGCAGGCCGGTCACAATCTGGAACATCTCGGGCGGCAACCCGGCCTCATAGAGGATGTCCGCCAGCGTGATCGCGGTCAGCGGGGTCAGCTCCGTGGGCTTGCACACCATACAGTTGTTGGTGGCAATCGACGGAGCGATCTTGTGCGCCACCATGTTCAGCGGGTGGTTGAACGGCGTGATGGCCGAGATCGCCTTGACCGGCTCGCGCTTGGTAAAGATCTTGCGCGCCTTGCCGTTGTGCGTCAGGTCGCAGGAAAAGATCTCTCCGTCGTCCTTGAGCGCCTCTGCGGCCGCGAATTGAAACACGTCCTGCGCGCGCTTTGTCTCGTACAGGGCGTGCTGGTGGCAGATGCCCAGTTCCAGCGTGAGCCATTTGGCAAGGTAGTCGCGCCGCACGCCGATCAGTTCGCCCGCGCGCTTTAGGATCTCGCTGCGCTCAAAGCGTGTCAGTCTGGACTGGTACGCCGCCGCGATCCGAAAGGCGTCACGCGCATGGCTGGCGGTCCCGGCCGGGACATAGCCCACGACCTCGTCGGGATAGGGGTAGTGCACGGGAATGGTGGCGTCGGCAAAGACCACTTTGCCGCCGATGCGCATCCCTTCGTTGCGGATCTCAAGGTTGGTCATTTCGTTCATGCGGGCATCTCCTCAAGGGCGGCTGCGGTGCAGGCGTAGAAAAACGCGTCGAAATTGCGCAGGGACGGTGCGCCGGGCATGTCCAGCGGGCGGTTGACGATAAAGGGGACCTCTTGTTCGGTCAGTCCGCCATGGCTGCGCAGCGGCTCCTTGAGGGCGGCAAGGTCGTGGCGATGGGCGCTGGTGCCGATGGTCATGTTCTCGGTCGAGACCATGACAACATCCCCGATCCGGTCGGCGGGCAGGTCGTATTTGCGCACGGCTTCCTCGCGGGTCGTGACTTCCATCATCTCGGGCAGGGCCTTCAGACGGGTCACGATGTCGTCGCGGTCGGCGCCCTCGGGCAGATAGGCCGTGGCAAAAGCGCCAAGCGCGCCGTGGTGCACCACATAGGGGTCGGTGATCGGCAGGATGACCCGCGCGGCGGCCTCGCCCAGCCAATCGTCCAGCAGATCCTGCACATAGATCACCGCCGGGTCGCCGTTGGCGTCATGCTTGGGCTTCATGCCGTGGTCGGCGGTGATCACGATGGCCGCCCCCATGGCATCCAGTTCCCCGAGATAGCGGTCGAACATGGCGTAGAAATCCTTTGCGCCCTGTTCGTCCGGCGCGAACTTGTGCTGGATGTAGTCGGTTGTCGACAGGTACATGATGTCCGGCTTCCAGTCGCGCAGCAGCTTGACCCCGGCGGCAAAGACGAATTCCGACAGATCGGCGGAATAGACCTCTGGCACCGGCATGCCCAGCCAGTCGCTGGCCCGGTCGATGCCATGCTCGGCGAGGGTGGTGTCGCCGGAGCGTTCCGACGAAAAGGCAATCGCGCGGTCCTCGTCGAACCGCAAGCCGGAGCCCAGCAATGCGCGCAGCTTGTCCTTGGCGGTGACCATGGCGATCCGCGCGCCGGCCTCGTAGAACTTTGAAAAGATCGTCGGCGCGCGCAGAAAGCGCACGTCGTTCATCATCACTTCATCGCCGGTGTCCGGGTCATAAAGGAAGTTGCCGCAGATCCCGTGCACCGAGGGGGGGCGGCCCGTCGCAATCGACAGGTTGTTGGGATTGGTGAACGAGGGGATCACCGAGTGGGCCAGCCGGTCGGTGCCCGCCGCGCGAATGCGCTTGAGGTGGGGCATCAGGCCTTCGGCAATCGCCACGTCGAGGTACTCCGGCTCGCAGCCGTCGAGGCAGATGGCAATCGCGCAGGTCCTCGGCGCGGCATAGGTTCGGTCGTTGGCGGTCACGTCTTGCATGTGGTGTCCTTCCAGCAATGGCTGTGGTCTTTCGTGGTGTCGGGGCATGGGGCGCCGCACGGGCCTTGGGGCCGGTGCGATGGGCTGTCAGGGGAGCCGGTCAATGCCAATACCGGGCAATAAGCGGGGCGCTGGGCGTGCGCCGCGCGGTTCGGGCAAGTCTCATGCATCGGGGGGCGGTGTCCATCCCGTCAGGCCACGAGTTTCTTGCGTTCATCGAGCGCTGACAGCGGCGGCGCGGCAGAGCCTACCCCGATTTCGGTCAGCGCCTCGCCCGCTGCACGGACAACGCGGGCCATGATCTTGTCGTCCATCCGCCCGATGCAGCCGATGCGAAAGCTGTCCGCGACGGTGAGTTTGCCGGGATAGATGATGAACCCGCGTGCCTTCATCGCCGCGTAAAAGCCGGCAAAGGAAAAGCCGGGGTCAGCCGGGCAAAAGAAGGTCACGATGATCGGCGAAAGCCAGCGGTCGTCGAGCAGCGTCTCGAACCCCAAAGCGCGCATGCCCTCGACGATCACGTCGCGGTTTCTTGTGTAGCGGGCCAGCCGGGCAGCGGCGCCGCCTTCGGCCTCGTGCATATCGAGCGCCTGAAGAAACCCCGCGACCGCGTGGGTCGGCGGGGTGAACCGCCATTGGCCGGAGGTTTCCATGGTCTGCCACTGCGCATGGACGTCCAGTGACAGCGAATGGCTGTTGCCCTGCGCGGCGGTGATCTCTTGCTTGCGGGCGATGACAAAGCCAAAGCCCGGCACACCTTCGATGCATTTGTTCGCCGAAGATACAAAGGCCGTGCAGTTCAGCTCTGCCGCGTCCAGCGGCAGCGCGCCAAAGGCGGACATGGAATCGATCAGCAGCTTGCGTCCCGCCGCCTTGGTCGCTGCGGCGATCTCTTCGACCGGGTTCAGGATGCCCGAAGAGGTTTCGCAATGGATGGCCAGCACATGGGTGATGGCGGGATCTTCAGCAAGGTGTGCGGCCACTTCGTCGCCGCGTGGGGGCAGGTAATCGCCCTTGTCCAGAAGCGTGCAGGCGCGCCCGATATAGGACAGCGTCTTGGCGGCGCGCAGACCATAGGCGCCGTTTGCCAGCACCAGCACCTTGCCATCTCGCGGGACAAACGAGCCCAGCATCGCCTCAACGCAATAGGAACCAGAGCCCTGAAGCGGCACGCAGTCATAGTCGGCAGCGCCATCGCCGATCAGCGCCAGCAGCCGGGTGCGCAGGGCACGGGTCATGGCGCGAAAATCGTCATCCCAACTGCCCCAGTCCTTCAGCATGGCCTGTTTGACCTCGGCTGAGGTGGTCAGCGGGCCGGGGGTCAGCAGGAAGGGTTCGCCAAGGGCGGGGTCGGGAAAGTCGTGCGACATGAGCGGGATCCTCGGTTGGTCCGCGGGCAGGGATCGCGCAGTGAGCGCCATATGTAAAATCTTGGTTTTCTATCCATTCATAGGTAAAGGCTATATATGCGCTACACCCAACTCAGAGCCTTTCACCACGTGGCCCTTGCGGGTGGGTTTTCCCGTGCGGCGGCGGCGCTCAATCAGTCGCAACCCTCGATCAGCGATCAGGTGCGCAGGCTCGAGGAGGCGCATGACACGCTGCTCTTTCACCGCGACACGCGCCAGGTGCATCTGACCGAGGCGGGGGAGGGGTTGTTTCGCCTCACGCGCCGGTTCTTCGAGGTGGAAGAGGAAATCGCCGATCACCTTGACCGCAGCCGCGCCGCGCCAACCGGGCAGTTGCGGATCGTTGCGGATTCCGCGGTGCATATCACGCCTGCCGTTGGCCGGTTCCGGGTGGCCTATCCCGGTGTGACCGTGTCGCTGTGGACCGGCAACACCCGCGAAGTGCTGGCGCGGCTGCGCAGGTATGACGCCGAGATCGGCGTGGTCGGCAATCTTGGCGCAGGCGCGGATCTTGACCGGATCGAACTGGGATCGACGCCGATCGTGGCCATCGCGGCCCGGGGGATGATCCCGGGGGATGTCGCCCGGATCGCCTTTCGGGACCTGCCGCGCTGGCCGTTGATCTTTCGCGAACCGGGGTCGCGCACGCGGGCGCGGCTGGAGGCCGCGGCGCGGACGGCGGGCGTGTCCCTTGCCCCGGCCATACAGGTCGAGGGCCGCGAGGCCATGCGCGAAGTGGTGGCGACGGGCGCCGGTATAGGGTTTCTGTCAGAGGCGGAGTTCGGCCATGACGCGCGCCTGCGCAAGATCCCCCTGACCGGGGTCGATCTGGACATGTCGGAAACGCTGATCACTCTGACCGCGCGGCGCGACGTGGCCGTCATCCGCGCGTTTCTCAAAACCATGGCTTGAAAAAACCGCGCGTTTGCAAGAGGCTCTGGCCGACTTCCCCAGATTGCGCAGGCCATGTCCGACCGTCCCAACATCCTCTTGATCGTCATCGACCAGTTCCGCGCCGATCTGCTGGACGGCGATCTGGCAGCGACGGCCGGGCTGCGACATCTCTCGTCCCTCGCCCGGGAGTGCTGTACGTTTCGCAGGCATTATTCCGTGGTGTCGCCCTGCGGTCCGTCGCGGGTGTCGCTCTTTACCGGGCAATACGCGATGAACCACCGCGCGGTGCGCAATGGCACGCCCCTGCGCCACGACACGCCCAACCTTGCAGGTGCCTTGCGGGAGGCAGGCTATGATCCGCTTTTGTTCGGATATACGGATGTGGCGCAGGATCCGCGGGCACTGGCCGCCGACGACCCGCGCCTCAACAGCTACGAAGAGCTTTTGCCGGGCTTTCGCGAAATCGTCCGGCAGCGGATGGAGACGGACGACGCGGAATGGCGCGCCCATCTGCGCGGCAAGGGGTACGATGTGCCCGAGGGCATGGCGCTTTATGCACCCGAAGAGGCGCGTCTCGATGCGCCTGCGCGTTACCGGGCCGAAGACAGCGACACCGCCTTTCTGACGGACCGGTTTCTGGATCACATGCAGGGCGCTGCACCGGGGTGGTTTGCAACGCTGACCTATATCCGCCCGCACCCGCCCTTTGTCGCGCCATCGCCCTACAACACAATGTATGATCCCGACGCGATCCCCGCGCCGCGCCAGTCGCGTGACAACAGTCAGCACCCATTTGTAGAAGCGCTGCAGGCGGCGCGCCCGGCGTCCGGCACGGTCGAAGGGTTCGCAGGTCTCGCGGACACGCCAGACGTGGTCAACCAGTTGCGCGCGACCTACCTCGGGCTGGCGGCGGAGGTCGATCACCACATTGGCCGCGTGGTCGACTGGCTGAAATCCAGCGGGCGGTGGGACGACACGATCCTCGTCGTCACTGCGGATCATGGCGAGATGCTGGGCGACTTCGGGCTTTGGGGCAAGGGCACCTTTCACGATGCGGCCTTCCATGTGCCGCTGATGATCCGCGTGCCGGGCAAAGCCCCCCGGCGCGTCGAGGAGATGACGGAATCCATCGATGTGGCGCCGACGCTGCTGGAGTATGCCGGGACGCAGATCCCCGACTCCATGAACGGCATCAGCCTGTGCGGATTGATCGAGACGGGGCAGGGGGGCAAGGCTGTGACCTTCTCCGAGCATGACTTTGGAAACCCGGTAAGCCCTTCGTCGATACAACACCGTCTTGGCCTTTCGGCGCGCGAGGCGAACCTTGCCGTCCTGCGCACCCGCACCCACCGTCTGGTCCAGTTTGGCGCGGATCTGCCGCAACTCGCCTTTGACGCGACCGACGCTGGCGAAGCGCGCGATCTTTCTGCTTTGCCCAACGGAGAAGCGATTTGTCTTGATTTGTCGCGAAAAATGCTCTGCCATCGGCTGACGAATCCCGAAAGCACCTTTGCGCGGACGATGGTGGTTGACGGAGGCGTGAAAAAAGGAACCGCTTGAGCGCGAGAGATGGGTCATGTCCCGGGATGTCACGCTGCTGTCATCTTGAAGCGCAATGACCCGTCCCATGTCTCGCAAGCGGTAGGTGGAAAGAAGGGGAAAGGCGGGTTTCCTGCACAACAGTCTGGAAACCCGGGCCGACAGGGGCCCGAAACCAAATCGCATTGATCCTCGCGTTGCCCACAGGGCGCGCGTCGCATGATGCGCCGCTGACCGCACAGCGGGACAAAAACAACAGGAGAGAAGATGAAACGTATACTTTTGTCAGGTGTGGCCGCAGTCGCGCTGCCCGGAATGGCGCTGGCCAACTGCCCCGAGATCACGCTGGCCGACATGGGCGGCATTGCTGCCGGTGCCTATCCGCAGCAATTCGAACTGGCTGAATTCGAGGCCGCCGCTGGCTGCTCGATGACGTTTTCGGGCAACCCCGAAGCCGAAGCGCTGAACGCCCGCATCCAGGGCAACGGCGATCTGCCGCCGCTGGCGGACCGTCTGCCCTCCGAGCCGCTGGTGCTGGTGCCTTACGACAGCGTCGGTTCCTACGGCGGCGAGCTGGACGTGCTGTCCAACGCCACCGAAGCTGGCACATCGGATTTCCTGTCCGTCCGCCACGTGAACCTCGTGCGCTATTCCGACGACCTTCAGACCATCGTGCCGAACGTCGCGAAGTCCTGGGAATGGAACGATGATTTCACTCAGCTGACCTTCCACCTGCGGGCCGGGCACAAGTGGTCCGACGGTGCGCCCTTTACCAGTGCCGACGTCAAGTTCTGGTATGACAACCTGCACATGGACACGAATATCTTCGAGAACCCGAAGGATTACGTGACCGTGGCCGGTGAGCCGATGACGGTGGACACCCCTGACGAGACGACCGTCGTCTTCAACCTGCCTGCGCCCAAGCCGGGCCTCCTGGCGCACTTTGCGACGCACTTCGGCCAGGGCTTCCAGCCGATGCACTTCCTGGGCCAGTTCCACCCGGGCATCAACGCCGATGCAGACAGCTACGCGCAGGGCCTCGGCTTTGAGAACGGCTATGACGCGATCAAGGCCTACTGGGGCAACTCGGACTGGACGGACACGCCCACGCCGATGCTGTCCAAGCCGGAAATCGTCGAAGGTCTGCCCAAGGCGACGCTGCCGACGCTCGAGAGCCACATCTATGTGCGCGACACGACCGAAGGCCGCTACCTCGTGGCGAACCCCTACTTCTTCCAGGTCGACACCAAGGGCCAGCAGCTGCCCTATATCTCGACACAGGACGAGGTCTACATCAACGACAACGAAGTCCGCATCCTGAAGCTGGTGAACGGCGAGATCGACTACAAGTCGCAGTCGCTGCAGCTCGCCTCGGCGCCGCTCCTGCTGGAGAATCAGGAAAAGTCGAATTACTCGATCTACCTGCGTCCCGAGATCACGCTTGGGTCCTTTGGCTTCAACGTCACCCACGAAGACCCCGCCAAGCGCGAAGTGTTCGGCGATCTGCGGTTCCGCGAGGCGATGTCCATCGCGATCAACCGCGAAGAGCTGAACGCCGTGGCTTACTTTGAGCAGGGCACACCGCAGCAGTACGTCGGCTTTTCGCCGCTGCCCGAGTTCGTCGATCCTGCCTGGCTGACCTACAAGACCGAGTATGATGCGGATGCAGCCAATGCTCTGCTGGACGAGCTTGGCATGGCCGACACCGATGGCGACGGCTTCCGCGAGTTGCCCAATGGCGACAAGCTGGTCGTGGCGCTGAACTTCTCGACGCAGGGCATCGCCGGTCAGACGGTGGAACTGGTGTCGCAGAACTGGGCCGAAGTGGGCATCCAGTCGGTGGTCAAGGAAGTCACGCCGGACGAGTACCGTTCCGCGCAGTCCTCCAACCAGCTTGACGTCTCCATGTGGCGCAAGTCGCAGCCGCTGGCCATCGTGCTTGGCAACAACGAACTGTGGGTGCCGCCCTACGAGAACTACTTTGGCAACCGCAACGCGATGCTCTGGGCCGAGTGGATCGATTCCGACGGCAGCTCCGGCGTCGAGCCGCCGAAGTGGGCGATGGATATGATCGACGACATCAACGCGCTGCAGTCGGCGGATCAGTCCAGCCAGGAGTTCAAGGATCTCGTGACAAGCATGGTTGAGGCGACCGCCGAAAACCTGCTGTTCATCGGGACGGTCAACGCGCCCGCGCCGATCTATCGCAACAACGATCTTGCGAACTTCGCGGACTTCAAGACCCACTCCTACGAGTACTACCGGACCTACCCCTACCGCGCCACGCAGTGGTGGCTGGACGAGTAATCGCCGGTTTGAACTGACAGACACAGCCGCGGGCGGGACCCTGCCCGCGGCGACACCGAAACCGCCCCGCGCAATGGCATGGGGTGGCTAGCCGAAAGAACGACACGGATGCTTTGCCGGGGACAGGCTGGGCGACCGGGTTGAAGACGGGCCAGAGAGCAAGCGGGCCAGAGAGCAAGCGGGCCAGAGAGCAAGCGGACCAGAGAGCAAGCGGGCCAGAGAGCAAGCGGGCCAGAGAGCAAGCGGGCCAGAGAGCAAGCGGGCCAGAACGGACGGCCCTGAGCACGGACGGTCCAGAGCAAAGGGTCCAAAAGACTCGTCGCAACCATCGGTCTGGAACATGCGCCAAAGCCCGGACGGGACGGTGCGCCTGACGGTTGGGCCCGACAGTCTGGCCAGTTGCATCGGCCCGACGAGTGAGCCTGATGCGTGAGCCGGGCGATTTGGCCAGATCAAGAGGCCAGATCAAAAGGCCAGTCGAGGGTGCAAGGCGTCAGTACCGGACAATGGTACATCCGTGCCGATCCGTGAGACAGGGCGTCCCTTCGGGGTTGCCATACAGGGCGTCCCTTCGGGGTTGCCATACAGGGCGTCCCTTCGGGATTGCTATACAGGGCGTCCCTTCGGGAATGCCATACAGGGCGTCCCTTCGGGAATGCTATACAGGGCGTCCCTTCGGGAATGCTATACAGGGCGTCCCTTCGGGACGACGGGGGACTGAGATGCTGAATTTCGCGCGCTTCGTGGTGACACGCGCCTTCATGGCGCTGACCACGTTGGTGATCGTGTCGCTGGTGGTGTTCTCCCTGATGGAGCTGGTCCCCGGGGACTGCGCAGAACGCTACCTCGCCTTCAAGAACACGCAGGGGTCTTCGATCCAGATCGCCAACGAGCTGGAGGAAGAACGCCAGCGGCTCGGGCTGGACAGGCCCTTCATGGAACGTTGGGGCAAGTGGATCGTCGGGGCCTTTCAGGGCGAGTTCGGCGACAGCTGCATTCTGAGGGTGAACATTGCCAACCTGCTGGG
>JBELMB010000173.1:0-10772 GCA_042088665.1 Sagittula sp. | reverse complement strand
GGCAGGCCGAGGGCGGCGCGGGCCTCATGGGCGCGGGCGATGGCCTCGGGGGTGTCGAGGCGCAGGGGGGCCTTCAGCCCTGCGTCGCGTGACCAGAAGGCGGGCAGGGCGTCCTGACCATAGGCGATGACCGGCACGCCGAGGGTTTCCAGCACTTCGAGCGTCTTGGGCAGGTCGAGGATGGCCTTCGCCCCGGCGGAAACGACCGTGACCGCGGTCTGGGCCAGTTCCTGCAGATCCGCCGAGATGTCAAAGCTGAGCTCGGCCCCCTTGTGCACGCCGCCAACGCCGCCGGTGGCAAAGACCGCGACATTGGCGCGGGAGGCGGCGATCATGGTTGCGGCGACGGTGGTCGCGCCGGTGCCGCCGGTGGCAAGGCACAGGGCCATGTCGGCCCGCGACAGCTTGGCCACGCCGCGGGACTGCGCCAGCGCGCCCAACTGGAGATCGGACAGGCCGAGGTGCAAGGTGCCGTCCAGAACGGCGACCGTGGCGGGGCAGGCGCCGGCGGTGCGCACCGTGGCCTCGACCGCGCGGGCGGTTTCGAGGTTCTGGGGGTAGGGCATCCCATGCGTGATGATGGTGGATTCCAGCGCGACGATGGGCGCGCCGCGGGCCTTGGCGGCCTGAACCTCGGGGGAAAGCGTGATCATGTGGGCATATCTCCTGACACATAGGCGGCCGCCGCCTTGAGCGCGCGGGCCAGCGCCGCGGCGGGCGGGGCACCGCCGCGCTCGGCTGCGATATGGGCCGCCATGAAGGTGTCGCCGGCGCCGGTGACCCGGCTGATCGGCACCTGCGGTGGCAGATCGCAGATCACGGTCTGCGCCGTTGCGTCACAACACAGCCGCCCGCCATCCGTCACCACGGCCCGCGCCGCGCCAAGCGCGACAAGCGCGCGCGCCGCGGTCTCCGCCTCGGGCTGCGCGGCACCGCAGAGCAGCCCGGCCTCCTCCAGATTGACGTAAAGCGTGCCGCGCGCAGCCTGCACAAAGGGCGTCAGCCGCAGCGCCTTGCCCGGGCTGGCCGGAGCCACGCGCAAATCCGCAGCGGCAAAGGCCGGCGCAGCGGCGATCTCCCGCAACAGCCGCTCTGTCAGATTGCCGTCCAGCGCGATCATGCCGGAGTAAGGCGCGTCCGCCCGCCCCAGCGGGCCCTCGGTCAAGGGCCGCAGGATCTTTGCGCCCGCCGCCTCCAGCGAATGGGCATCGGCAATCGCCGCCACCAATTGGCCCGCCCCCTCGATCGCCATGTAACGATCCGTGGGCAGATCCTCCGACCGGTACAGATGCCCCACGTCCAACCCGAGGTCGGCGCAGGCGCGCGTCAGCTCTTCGCCCTCCGCGTCGCGGCCAACGGCGGACAACAGCGCAGGCCGCAGCCCGAACCGCGCCAGCGTCATCGCAATGTTCAGCGCCACACCGCCGGGCAGGCGCGTGATGCGGCCAGGCACATCATTGCCGGCCACCATGACCTGCGATGACCGGCCAATCACGTCCCAAAGGACGGAACCGATGCACAGGATGTCAGGGGCGTCGTTGCGGGGCTGTGTCATGGCCGTCTTGTGACCCGGCTTGCGCAGCGGTGCAAGAGCACAGCGCCCGCGACCACAAGGCCGTGACCCCGCGCCACCGTCCGGCACGGGGGGCGTCCCGGGGTTTCTCTGTTTCAAAAATACTCACGGCGCCACGGCCCGCCACAGGCGCAACGCAAGGGCAGGGCGCCCACCCCATCACAGCACCCCAAGACCCCGGCCCCCTCGATCCAGCCCCACCCCGCGGCCCGGTGACCAAGACGCCGCGCCCCGCCGGTTGAGGCTGTTCCCCGCCGCCCACTGCGCTATGATAGCCCCCAAACGTGAGGAGAATGCCGTGAACGAGCTGACCGAAGTCACCCCGAGCCTGAAAGCCAAGGACGCGCCGGACCTGGGGCCGTTCGACTGGGAAGATCCCTTTCGCCTTGCCGATCAGTTGAGCGAGGAAGAGCGCATGCTTGCCGAAGGTGCGCGCGCCTTTGCCCTCGAAAAGCTGCAGCCCCGGGTGCTCAACGCCTTTCAGAACGAAACCGTGGAACCCGAGATCTTTGCCGAGATGGGCGAGATGGGCCTTTTGGGCATCACCGTGCCCGAGGCCTACGGCGGGCTGGGCAGCTCTTACGTGTCTTACGGGCTGGTCGCGCGCGAGATCGAGCGCGTGGATTCGGGCTATCGCAGCATGATGTCGGTGCAGTCGAGCCTCGTGATGTATCCGATCTATGCCTATGGCTCTGAAGCACAGCGGCAGAAATACCTGCCGAAGCTCGCCTCTGGTGCCTGGATCGGCTGTTTTGGCCTGACCGAACCTGACGCGGGCTCCGACCCCGCGGGCATGAAGACCCGCGCCGAAAAGACCGAGACCGGCTATCGGCTGACCGGCTCGAAGATGTGGATCTCCAACAGCCCCATCGCCGATGTCTTTGTGATCTGGGCCAAATCCGAGGCCCATGGCGGCAAGATCCGCGGCTTTGTCCTTGAAAAGGGCATGGAGGGGCTCTCGGCGCCGAAGGTGGGCAACAAGCTCAGCCTGCGCGCCAGCGTCACAGGCGAGATCGTCATGGACGGTGTCGAGGTGGGCGAAGACGCGCTTTTGCCCAATGTTCAGGGGCTTAAGGGACCTTTTGGATGTCTCAACCGCGCCCGCTACGGGATCAGCTGGGGCGTCATGGGCGCGGCAGAGGCCTGCTGGCACGGGGCGCGGTCCTACGGCATGGACCGCAAGCAATTCGGCAAGCCGATCGCCCAGACGCAGCTGTTTCAGCGCAAGCTGGCGGATATGCAGAGCGAGATTTCCTTTGCCCTGCAGGGCTGTTTGCGGGTTGGTCGTCTGATGGACGAGGCGCGCGGCGCACCCGAGATGATCTCCATTCTCAAGCGCAACAACTGCGGCAAGGCCCTGGACATTGCGCGGATGGCGCGGGACATGCACGGCGGCAATGGCATCTCGGCCGAGTTTCAGGTGATCCGGCACATGCTGAACCTTGAGACGGTGAACACCTACGAGGGCACACATGACGTGCATGCGCTGATCCTTGGCCGCGCGCAGACCGGGCTGCAGGCTTTCTTCTGATCCGGAAAAGCGTTTTCAAACAGGGCGCTGCCTTGGAAACTTCATGTGTGTTCGTGGTCTGTCCTGACCTCGGCAACGCAGTGTTTCCGAGGCAGCGCTTTTTCATGACTCGGTAACCTGTCATCGCTACCCTCGTGTAACCATTTTTGGGGGTTGTTATGCGTTTGGACAGCATGCAGGGGCAAACGAGCCCGGCAGAGGCCGAGGCGGACACGCCCAGGACAACGGATTTCGCGCGGATGATGACCGGTCAATTGATGACCGGGCCATTGATGACCGGGCCATTGATGACCGGGCCATTGATGACCGGGCAGGAGACGCCGGTTCAGGCTTTGGGCCAATCCATCGAACAGGGCGTCCGTCAGACATTTGAACGGGCCATGGCAATGGTGCCCATGCCCGCTGTACAGGTGCAAGTGCCTGTGGCAACGGAGGTTTTTGCCCTTGTGACCACGGCGGAGCAGATCGGCGGGCAGGTCACGGCGTCCTTGGAGGGGCAGGTGGCTGCGCCGATGCGCGCCGAAATCGTGGTGCTGCCAGCCGCGGTCTTGCCTGTGCTGCCTGACAGCATGCCAGAGACCGGCGCGATTGACCTCACGCACCAGTCAGAGCGCGTGGTTCTGTCGGGCCAGGAGGACGCGATGGTCCGCGCTCGCCGCGGAGACGACACGTTGCTCGGCAGTCAGGCAGATGACCGGATGCATGGCAATCTGGGCGATGACCTGCTGTTTGGCGGTGCTGGCAATGACGAGCTGAAGGGCGGATTTGGCGCGGACACACTCTATGGTGGCACCGGGGACGATGTGCTGATCGGCCATGCCGGCGACGATGTGCTGTTTGGCAATGCCGGGATCGACACGGCGGTCTACCACGGCGACCCAAGCCAATACGTGGTCTCGCAAAATCCCGAGGGCGGCTACCTCGTGATTGACCGTGTCAGCGGGGACGTGGACCGGCTGAAAGGTGTCGAGCAGATCGCGTTCAAATCCACTGAGGGCGTGTTGGGCGCGGCTGTCGCCCTTGACAGCATCGCGACCGGAGGCCCGGTTGTGCTGCCCGCCGCAGATGCCAATGGGTCGGATGCTGGGGCCGGGTCCGGGACAGAGGCCGTTGGTCCGTCAGAGCTGGACGCCGTCTCTCGGGAATTGGCGGAGGCCATCGCCGAAGAAGCCGAAGCGCAACAGCAGCCGGTCGCGCGCGAGGAACGCCCGGTCCAGACCCGGCCCAACCGGCCTGCGCCGGGGGGCTCGGGCGGCGGACCCGCAGCGACGCAGACCCGGATCAACGGCAGCATGTGGGACGAAAGCCTTGACGGCACGAACAGAAACGATCTGATCCGCGGCCTGATGGGCGATGACGTCCTGCGCGGCCACATCGGGGATGACGTGTTGGTGGGCGGCAGCGGCAACGACAAGATCGATGGCGGCGAAGGGATCGACACGGAGGTGGCCCTCGGCAATGCCGCGGATTACGAGCTGCGGGAGATGCCCGACGGCTATTACGTGCTGACCAATGCGCGCACCGGCGAACGCGACATCCTCGACGGGGTCGAGCGGATCCAGTTCCTAGATGGCACTTATGACGTGGACTCCATCGCCGTCACGGCCTGAACGGATATGCCTCAGCCGCGGGCCTCGCGGCCGTCTGGCTGAAGCTGAGTGTTGTCAGGGGCTTGCGGCCCGATCTGCAGGTGTCACTGGAATCGTTCTGGGATCTCGATTGGCTGCAGGATCAGCGCGACGCGACCGTCGGTGTAGTAGGCCTGCATGCGCCCGTCGCCGATGTCTTCGAGCGTGAAGCAGTTTTCGCTGTTCTCGCGGAAGTTCGTGTAGCGCGTGCAATAGGTGTTGGCTTCGATCCGGTAGCTGCCGGGCTCATCCGCGGCGCCTTCGGCGTTCATCCAGAGGGTGGAGGTGCCATCGGCGTGGTAGACGACGCTGGCGACCACGTCTTTGCTCTCGGGATTGATGCCCTGATAGGCTTTGCCCGTCACGTAGGTGGTCAGCGTATCTGCATTGACCATGTCCTGCGCCTGTGCAGGCAAGGCGGCGCAGAGGCTGAGTGCGAGAAGACAGTGAAGGGGGCGTGACATGGGGCAACTCCTTTGGGACCAACAGCCGGAGCCTATAGGTTTTGCAGGGTGGCGCAATCTCTGGTTGGAGGAATGTCCGGGCCTTGGGAACATGTTCGTGTGTCGTTCAACAGAGTGTCGCAACCCAGTAGACATGTGCCTCGGGCACATAGCGTGTTGCAACCAATTAGACATGTCCCTTCTTCCGCCAAGTAGAAATGTCCCACTTGGGCGCTGAGGGTAGCAAAGCCTGACAGGGCGGAGACCTCAGATATCGCAGCCCTGGCTGGCTTTGCGTTTGGCGATGCGCTTTTGGTCTGCAAGGCTGTTCCATCCGTCGTTGCGGCGCCCCGTTGGCGTGTATTTTGAACGTTGCTTGCCTGCGCGGCGTTTCTTTGGCGGGGCCTTGTCCTGTTCAGCCTTGATGTGCTCCAGCACGGCGCTCAGATGCTTGTTCTCGGTGATGGCTGCGTGGGTGACGCGCTGGTCCTTGTCGAAGACGGAGTAGGGGAGCGAGACGCCTTTCCAACGGAACTCCAATCGGCCGTCAGCGAATTCGAAGGTGTCGATGTACTTGCCGGGCAATCCGCGCGTGATCTCGTTCTCTGCGAGGATGATGCTTTGCCGGTCGTAGGAGAACGCCAGTTGGTTGCCGACATAGCGCTCGTCACGCCAGCACAGCACATCCGCCAGCCGATCCGGTTCGGTATTGAGGGACCTGTGCAGGTTGTCCGGGCGGCGCGGGATCTTGGCGAACTTCGCGTTGTAGCGCGCTATGAAGGCCGGAAGGAACGCGTTCGCAGCGCCCATATCCGAGATGCCTGCCAGGCGCAGTTCCTTCACCAGCCGATCCTGAAGCGTCCGGTTCGCACGTTCGACGCGGCCCTTGGCCTGGGAGCTGTTCGCGCAGAGGATCTCGATGTTCAACGCGTTCAAAGCACGGCCAAACTGGGTCATCCCGTGACCGGACTTGGCAGAATCGTTCGAAACTCGAAACACCGAATGTTTGTCACTGTAGAACGCCACCGGGCGACCATGCGCATGCTGGTACGCCTCCAGCGTGCCAAAGCAGCTGAAGGTGCTCTCGGATTTATCGAACTCGAGGTGCATCAAGGTACTGGTCGCATCGCCCATTGCCCGGCAGGCGATTGCGAAGCAATCTGCCGAGAGGGGATGAAGACGAGCAGGGTGCGGGCAGGCCCGCGATCCTCAAACCAGTGATGATCCGAGCCGTCGATCTGAATGAGCTCGCCAAAGCATTCCCGACGTAGACGCGGCTGGTGGAACGTGCGCCGTTGCTTCCGGGACAGCCAGATACCAGCATCCTGCATCCATTTGCGCAGAGTCTCGCGCGAGACTTTGAGCCCATGATCTTCCTGAAGCTTCTCGGCGGCAAAGGTCGGCCCGAAGTCGATGTCGTTCTCTTTGATCAGTGTCACCGCGAACTCACGCACCGCCGGATCGATCCGGTTGTTCGAAACCCGGCCGCGCGCCTTGTGCCGGATCGCGGCCGCGCCATCAGACTGGAACGTCTTCAGGAGCCGGTGAACCTGCCTGCGGCTCAATCCTAACACGTTCGCCGCGGTCGTCGCCGTCATCCGGCCTTGTGACACCTGGCTCAATACCTCGACCCGATTCAGCTCGCGCTCGCTCATCAAAACCCATCCCATGCCCATACTCTCTGCCTGTTCTCATTGGGGCAGAGTGTGACACTTCTACTTTGCAGATGTGGGACACTTTAACTTTGCGTGTACAGTGCGTTCACGTATAATCGGTATTATGTGTAATATTGATGTAGATGGAAACCCCTTGTGCAGCAAGGGTTTGAACCATGATCCTGTCGTAAACCAGCCTGCACGCGCCTCGCGCAGAGGTCAATCGCGGGGCGCATGATACATTTGGGGCGAACGGAGGCCTGGGACCTGGGGCCCCGAGGACCGGGATAGAGATACCGGATGTGCAGTGCCTGCGTGTGCCTCGCGACGCGAGGACAGCGAGGCATCGGTCCATTGTTGGGTGACGGATCAGGTGGTGCACATGGTGGGTGACGTCCTCGTGCAAAATCACCGATCCAAATCCCTGTGCCAAGTCCCTGTGCCAATCCCGGCAAATTTCACCTTGATCGTGCCGTCGCCTGTGATGCGCTGTTTGGTACAGGAGCCGGTTCGTGCTGGACAACTTGGCGCGCGCACACTTTACTCGCGCAGCGCGCAATGGAGCCCCTGCATGACCTCACTGCTGATCCTGAATGGCCCCAACCTCAATCTGCTTGGCACTCGTCAGCCCGAAATCTACGGGCGGTCCACGCTCTCGGATGTGGAAGAGATGTGCCGCCAGCACGGCAGCGCCCGCGGGATCCGGATCACCTGCGCCCAATCGAACTACGAAGGCGCGCTGGTTTCTCATATACAGGACGCGCGCGGCGTGCATGATGGTATCATTCTGAACGCGGGCGCCTACACCCATACATCCATTGCGCTGATGGATGCGGTGATCGGATCCGAAATGCCGACCGTGGAATTGCATGTGTCCAACGTCCACGCGCGCGAAGACTTTCGCCATCGCTCTTATCTCGCCAAGGCGGCCATCGGCGTTATAGCGGGATTCGGTGTGAACGGTTATACTTTGGCCATCGACGCCCTTTTGGGACATCTGGAGACCTGACCCGTGACCCCTGCCCTGCGTGACAAGCTGATCGAACTGACCAATCTCAACCGGGTCGAAGACCTCTGGGCGCAGCATTGCAGCCTCATGGAGGGCTATGGATTCGACCGGCTGATCTATGGGTTCACGCGGTTCCTGACGCCCACCTCCATGGGGGATCCGAACGATTTCGTGGTTCTGACCAACCACACACCGGCGTATCGCAAGGCCTTTGTCGAGGGTGGTTTGTACCGCGACGCGCCCATGGTTCGCTGGGCGCTCGACAACGAGGGCCATTGCAGTTGGCGCGTGCTGGGCGAGCAGATCGTCAAGGGGACGATGACCGAAAAGGCGCAGAAGGTCGTGGCCTTCAACCTTCAGCACAAGGTGCACGCGGGTTACACCATCAGTTTCAAATCCGTATCGAGCCGCGCCAAGGGCGCGATTTCACTGACGACGCGGGCGGATCTGACCCAGGATGAGGCCGATGACATCTGGAAGGAGTTCGGGCAGGACATCGTTCTGCTGAACAACCTCACACACCTCAAGATCCTGACCCTGCCGGTGCCCTTGCAGAACCAGACGCTGACACCGCGCCAACGCGAGGCGCTGGAATGGGTCGGGGATGGCAAGACCATGCAGGACATCGCGCAGATCATGGGGCTGACGCAGGCCACCATCGAAAAACACCTGCGCCTTGCCCGCGAGACCCTGAACGTGGAGACCACGGCGCAGGCGGTGGCAAAGGCTGCCTTTCACAACCAGATGTTCATTCTCGAAGCCTGATCTGACAGGGGTTTCTGGCGTTTTCTGACTGCCGCTGGTTTGCGGGCACTGAAGTGTGCCCCCGGCTCGCGGCGGTCTGTTTTTGTTGTGTCGGGTGTTGTGCAGGGAGGTGTTCTGGGTGTCGTTCTGGCAAGCCGCAGGACGCGCTGCGCCACGGAAAACCTGAGCGACCACAGGTGTCAGGCAGGTCGAGTTGCCATCTCATTTCCGCTGCTTATTTTATCATAACTCAGGTGCTGGACAGGGCAAAATGCTGCAAACGCATTGAAAATGCGATTCTTCTCTGGCCCGTTTCACGGGCAAAGCGAATTGCACAAGACATAGGCACTCAGCGCCAAAGGTCACATTTGCACCTATCATTTCCGACAGTGTCCTCGTTTTGAGGGACGTAATTTGAGCGTAAATCTCTCCCTTTTACCGCTTGGTCAGGAAAACCCGACTTCCTTTACGACGGGTAAATTGTCAATCTGCAGAGGTTCCGTGAGTGGTGGCTTTGGCCATAGGAGCATTGAGGCGGCACCCCGCGTATTTCCGGGCTCTGACGTTTCTCCGGTGCAAGCCGGGGCTGGCTTGGAGGGGAAATTGCCGCTCCTCAGGCCAGCATCCATCGGGGTCCCCGGTCTCATCCCCAATGTCTCACCGGGGATCCCGATGCTGCTACCCTTGTCCCCTGCCCGGCTCTGTCGCGCCTGGCCTGTCTGCTGCTTTCGTCGCAGAGCGCCGCCGTTTTGGCGGCTTTGCTGCGCTTTCGCGTCAGGTTAGGCTGACCGCGGGAGAGAAGCGGTTTTGCGAGGTGGCGGGTGACGGTAGATCCCACAGAAGCGGCAGAGGCGGTCTGCCCGCGATGTGCTGTGGCGGCTGAGGCGGTGGCGCGGCTTGTGTCCGGCACGGCCTCGGGTGCGGTGGGACTCGCGGCGCGGCAAGGATCCGACGTATCGGGACAGATGATCGAGGGACAGCCGCGCGATGTGGCGCTGGCCCAACATATTGCGCGCCAGCAGGTGGCCCTGGCCGCGGCGCTGGACAGGTTGGCGGTCTGTTGCGCGCCCATGTCTGCGGAGGACAGGGCGCGGGCCTGGGCGGCGGTTTACCAGCGGGTGACGCCGGAGGTCTCGGCGCAAAGCGAGACGCGGGCCGCCTTTGAGCAGGACCTTGCACAGGAAGAGGTGCGGCGGCAGGTGCTCGGCCCGTTGGGCGCGGGCGGCACGCTGGACTGGCTGGGCCGCAGCGGCGCGCAGCGGATGCGGCTTGCGGGTGCAGAGCCGCCCGAAACGGTCAGCGCGACGGTCAGCGCGACGGTCAGCGCGACGGGGGCCGATCGGGACGCCGGGCTCGGGCTTTGGCGCCTCGGACCGGACGCATGACCGCGGCGCTGCGCGGGCAGGTCTATGCGCTTTTGGGTCTGTCACGGAGCACGGCGCTGTTGGGCCCCTTGCGGTTGCCATTGTCGGACCCGGCGGCCTTGCGCGCGCTGGTGCGGCAGGTGGCCCGGCATTGTCCGCAGCCGGTGTATTGCGCGATGGATGACCTTTGGGTCGTGCATTTTGACACGCTCAGCGCATTGGTAGAGAGCAACGCGGCGCGGGCCTTGCCTGCTGATGACACCGGGGCTTTGGCGCGGTGGTGCGCCTTGGCTGGGTTGGCCGGGAAAGAGGCCGGGCATCGGCCGCCTGCCCCGCGGCTCTGGTTTTCGGCGCTGATGCAGGAGATGGACTGGGAGGACGCGGGGTTTGCGCCAGAGATCGCGGGGCCGGTTGGTGAGTTGCAGGCGGCGTTGCGCGCGGCGGCGGAGGCCCCGGCCCTTGATGTGGCGTGTGAGGCGCTGCGCGCGGCCCGGATGACGGCGGAGGATCTCGCCCTCGCGACGCGGTTCAACCTTGTGCTGGAGGATGACGTCATGGACCCATTGGCGGTGCTGTATCAGGCCCGGCAGGGGCCGCTGCTGGCGGACGTGCTGGCGGAAGTTCTGGGGTTTGCGGGCCCGCTGCCCCGGCCCGCGCTGCGCCATTTGGCAGAGGTCTGGTGTGGCGGGCCGGAGGGGCGGGCCTTTTGCGCCAATTGGCCGGAGGCGGATCTGCGCGCATTGGTCGGGGACATCCGCGCGGCCCTTGTTGCGGAGGGGACGCATGACCGGTGACGCGCGCGCGGTACGGAGGCGCGGATGAGAT
>JBELMB010000172.1:0-10852 GCA_042088665.1 Sagittula sp. | reverse complement strand
GCCTTGGCGGCGCCGGTGGATGTGGGGATCATCGACATTGCCGCGGCGCGCGCGCGGTAGAGATCCTTGTGCAAGGTGTCCAGCGTCGGCTGGTCGCCCGTGTAGCTGTGGATCGTGGTCATGAAACCGCGGGTGATGCCGATCTGGTCATTCAGCACCTTTGCGACGGGCGCGAGGCAGTTGGTGGTGCAGGAGGCATTTGACACCACGAGATCCTCGGAGGTCAGCGAGGCATCGTTCACGCCGTAGACGATGGTCTTGTCCGCACCCTTGCCGGGGGCAGAGATCAGAACCCGCTTTGCGCCGTTCTCAAGGTGGATCGCCGCCTTGTCGCGCGGGGTGAAGATCCCGGTGCATTCCAGCGCGATGTCCACCCCGTCCCATGGCAGTTCCGCCGGGTTGCGGATCGCGGTGACCTCGATCGGGCCGGTGCCTGCGTCGATGGTGCTGTCGGTATGGGTCACTTTCTGCGGAAAGCGGCCGTGCACGCTGTCGTATTGCAGAAGGTGTGCATTGGTTTCCACCGGGCCCAGATCGTTGATCGCGACCACCTCGATATCGGTGCGTCCTGATTCGACGATTGCGCGCAGCACGTTGCGGCCGATACGGCCAAATCCATTGATGGCTACCTTGACGGACATGGCGGAGTCCCCTCTCGCAAACGGTTCCAGAAGTCGAAAGTGTTAACGCTAACAATCATCGGCGCGCGCCAAAGTCAACCGCCAACGCCCCGCAGGTGGATCAGAAACTGCGACCTTTTCAGCGCCAGAATGCGATGTAGTCGATCAGCCAAAACAGCTTTTTCGCAAGGAACAAGAGGTATGCCCCGTCGAAAAGCAACAGGTCCACGCCGATCAGCGCCGCGATGATCGCGCCTAGGATGAGGGCAAGCTGGTTGGTCATGAAACGCGCTCCGCGGGGCCCTGGCGAGGGTCAGACCCTCGTGATGCCAGAGCCGCCCGCGCCTGTCACGCCCTCGCGCGCGCTGCCATCACGAAAATTGCAGCGACCACAGCAGACGCCAGGATATTGAGATTGGCCATGGAGAGGCCGAGCATCTCCCACGGGATCTCGTCACAGCGCACGATGGGCGCGCTCATGATCTGTTCGAACAACTCGTCCGTTGTCAGGCCTTGGACGGATCCACCGGTGCAGGAGGAGGGACCTTCCCACCACTTGCGCTCCACCCCGGTGTGGTAGACTGCCACCGCCGCGCTGGACCCCGCGCCAAGTGCCGCAAGCCAGAGCAGCAGCGCCATGGGCACAACCAGCGCTGCAGCGCCAAGTGCTATGGCGCCCACATGGCCGTAGCGTTGCCAGTAGCACAATTTGCAGGGCGCCAGCTCTCCGATGTGCTGGAAACCGAGCGCGCCCAGCAGCAGGGCGGCGGCACCGGCCGTGGCCAGAAATGTCAGCAGTTTTCGGTTCATACGTACCTCAACAGAAGAAACCCGCCGATAAGAAGCGCCACAAAGGCCGTAAAGGCAAGACCGAGGTAGCGTTCGATGAAGTCACGAATTGGTGCGCCGCAAAAGTACAAAAGCGCCGCCACCGCAAAGAACCGCAGCGATCGCGCGACGACAGAGGTGATCAGAAAGGTCGCCAATGGCATCGCCGTCCAGCCGGACATGATGGTGATGACCTTGTAGGGGAAGGGGGTCACACCGGCGATCAGCACCGCCCAGAACCCGACGCCGTTGAAGGTGGCGTTGAACTCTTCCATGCGGTCGGCCTTGCCGAGCGCTTCGAGAATGGGCTGGCCAAGGCCTTCGTAAAAGAAAAAGCCGATGGAATAGCCCAGCAAGCCGCCCAGCACCGAAGAGACCGTCGCCACCAGCGCGATCAGCCAGGCGCGGTGGGGGGCGGCAATGATCATCGGGATCATCAGCACATCTGGCGGGATCGGAAAGACAGAAGATTCGATGAACGACACGAAAGCCAGAACCCAAAGCGCGTTCCGGGTTTCAGCTTGGCTCATGGTCCAGTCGTAGAGGCGACGCAGCATGGGGCTCTCCTAACTTGTTGCGCGCCTCTGAGCATGTGTGGACCAGAGCGTCAATGGGGCGCAGGGATCGCAGCGGCGTTCCGCCAGACAGGTCTGAAGGGATCGTTGGAGAGTGCATTTATTTACAATGGGTTGCCGGTGCCGACCGGGAGGTGCCGAAGTTTACTCCCGAAGGATTGCCTAAGTTTAGGGCGAAAGGGCATGCCGTGTGGCGGCTTTGCGGATGCGGGGCAGGCACGGGGCGTGGGCGGGCAAAGGGCGCATGGACAGAACTGGTGCGGAGCGCTTCAAATGGGTCTTGTCCAGATAAGGGCGGGCGGCTAAACACGGGGTCCGTGCCCAAGTGGCGGAATGGTAGACGCAGGGGATTCAAAATCCCCCGCCCTAACGGGCGTGCCGGTTCGAGTCCGGCCTTGGGTACCACGGCAAACAGGGGATCGCCCCTGTTGCGCCGCGCCTTCTTTCACGTTTCCAGTTGTATTGCATTTCCCTGACGGAGCGTCCCGCGTGACTTCTGTGGGAGTCATATCCACATGCCTGCGGTCAATGGGCCTCCGGTGTCTTTGCCGATGGCCTTCGTGCCGATGCTCCACTTGGCTGTCACCCGGCGCAGTATGTCTGGCGGTCTTGACATGGCTTGTGCTGCATCGGGGCCTGGGGCACGCTGCGCAAAGCCAAGAAGCAAGAAGACGGTCCGCAGAGAGGTTCTGGCGCTCACCGCCTGTTCCAAAGCCCCTTGGACCCTCGCGCCGTTTTCCCAATCTGAGCTGACCAAACCATGACCAGTGACATCCTCATTCGCCCAGAAACCCCCGATGACGCAACAGCCATCGCCGCCCTGCACCGAGACGCCTTCGGACCCGATCATGTGGCTCCAGCGTTGGTTGATCGGTTGCGCCATCTCGATGCCCCCCTGCCAACCTGCGGGTTCGTGGCCTGCACCGCGTCGGATGATCTGGTCGGGCACGTCATGCTGTCGCACAACTGGCTTGATGCGCCGGCGCGGCTGGTCGACGTTCTGGTCTTGTCGCCACTGGGGGTCGCCAAGCGTGCGCAGCGACGGGGGGTCGGCACGGCTCTCTTGCGGCGCGCGGGTGAGGAGGCGGGGCGCACAGGTGCGCCGCTCCTCTTTCTCGAAGGCAGCCCGGCCTATTACGGCGCGCGCGGGTTCGAGGCGTCCAAACCGCTGGGCTTGCGCGCGCCCTCCCTGCGCATCCCCGAAGCGGCGTTGCAGGTGGCGCGCTTGCCGGTATACGAGCCCGGGATGACAGGAACCCTTGTCTACAGGGAGTTGTGGTGGGACCTTGATTGCGTGCGGTTGCGCCAGGCGCGACACCTGATGCCGGGTGCCAAAGCGGGTTCTTGACCGCTCGACCCTTTGGAACAGCGTCTCTAGCGGTTTGGGCTCGGGGGTTTGCCTGCCAATATGGGCAAGCGCCACAAGCCGCCGGTCTAGATGGCAAGACCACGCTTTTCGTGCACATGATCAGGGGCCTTGCAGAACCCTTCTGCTGTGCCGCTTCGACACGCCCGGCAATCGGGCGCACGTCCTTTTGCGCGGGATCAATTGACGCAAGGCTTGTACAGTTCTTCTGCTGATCTGTCTGTTTCTCCGCCAAAAGGGTCTCATGATCCGGTCGACACGCGGTCAGAGCAAGAGCGGAGGAAACACTGATTCCCGGTGGTTCTTGTGCCGCAAAGGAAAATGCTTTTACAGCCGCCTTCAAATTGGGCGCATTCTGAGTGCATATGGCCTTATCCACAATGGGTGTGCGGCGTCGAAATTCAAGCGCTGCGGCTTCTCGGAGATCTCAAGAAATACTGTTCCAGAGCAATGAATTGCCATGCGGTAGGTTTTGCCTCGAGTGTTGAATTGTCGCGGTTCTCTAACAAGATAAGTCCTGAATTTGGGCACATTTGATGTGTGAATATCTTTCTGCCGAAAAGACTTGATTTAGGCCTGTGATCTTGCAACCTTCGCGTAAAGCGTGTGCCGGCGGGGGTCTTTCGCGCAAGTCAGAATACCAATGAAATGTTTCGGCGAGCGGTGTTTCTGTTCGCTCTCTCTCTGTCTTGGCCGCAAGTCCGCGCGAGACAGTGAGGTGTGCCTCGATTGTGCGATTGAGTGCGGTGTTGTCAGTGTCTGTTTTTGGGGAAAGGGCCCCGGGGGCTAGTACCGTTTTGGCGCGACGCCGAAAGGAATATCATGGTTTTTCCATATGCCTCCAAAATGATGTCTGTTCTTTTTTGGTTTTTCAGAGAAATTTTCAGAAAACGCGCGTTTGATTTCAGATGCCTTGGTATTGTGATTTTATGCACAGTTTATTCGCAAGCCCATGCCGAAGAACACCTCGCAGACCAAGTTGATCCCGCTATTGCGGCGCTTCAGTCTGGTATTGATGCGGGCGAAGAACGTGTTCTGCCAGCGTTCCGGTTCGACAAGGATTCTTCGCGCCTGACACCCGAAGGACAGGCGCTCATTATCCGATTTGCGGAGCTTTTGATCAGCAAGGGTGCGGATGACTACAGGGTTGCCATCACCGGGCATGCGGATGCCAACGGGCCTGCGGCGTTCAACGAGGGCCTCGCGCTGTCGCGGGCGCGTGCTGTGGAAACCGCGCTCGAGACCATGCTTGGGCCGGACCACAGGCTTGCAGATCTCACCGTCGAAGGACGCGGTTCGCAGGATCTGTTGCCCGATGTCCCGTCTTATGACCCCCTGAACAGGCGGGCCGAGATCCGCGTCACGCGGCTTGCGGATACGGCCCCCGCGCCGGACCAGCCCGACACGCCGGACATGGCATCGGCAGCGGTGGCGCAACAGGCCCCGCTTTCCCCACCTCCCGCGGATTGGACAACCGTGGCCCATGTCCCCGCGAATGCGCGCATGCGCTTTGACGGGAGCGGGGCTGGCGCCGTCTTCGATCTGCCCGATGACCGGTTCACGGCGACAAGCCGGATCACGGTCGAGGCGTGGTTCTCGCCCGCTTGGGACAGTTTGCTGGACCACGATCCGACGATCGTCTCGCTGGAGGACGGTCTGGGTGCTCGGGTCAGCGTGCATATCCTCGCCAATCGCCGCGGGCTGGCGGTCTGGGATGGAACAAAGGACAACTATTCCTTCCTTCCCTATGATTTCAGGCAAAACAAACCCTATCACCTTGCCCTGTCGGTCTATGCGGACGGGGCTTTGGCGGTGATCGACGGCAGACATCTGGCGGGTCGTTTTCCCGTTGGCCTCGGGCCCTCCCCGGTGGACAGGGTTCGGCTGGGCAGCGTGCTCGGGATCGATCCGTTCAATGGGGAGATCGGCGGGGTTCGGCTGTTTACAGAAGCTCTGGCACCGACGCAGGCAGCAGAGCTTTATTCGATCCCGCCGGACCAGACGGATATACAGGCGCAGTTCGACTTCACGCTGGCCGCAGAGACGCGCGCGTCCGGGACCGGCAAGGGGCTGGATTTGTTCAGCTATCCGCGGGTGCTGACGCCGGCGGAAGGGTGGTGGGCGTCATCGGGTAGGGCGGACATCCGATTGCACAACGCGCCGGACTTTCTGGCCGGTCTGGACGCGCCACAGTTCTCGAAACTGCAGACCGCCTTTGCCGACACGCTGCGCGGGCGCACGGGCCGCGTCACAAGTTCCGAGGATCCCGCAACGCTCGCAAATGCAGCGGACGGCGGGCTGCATCCGCATTTCTCGTTGCACGAGACATATAGGATGACCGTCGATGGTGGGTTTGACGCGGAGTCGCTGAAATTGCCTGAGCGCCTGCAGGGACAATGGCAGGACATCATTGATCTGGAACGCCCGGGGCTGGAGGCTTTGCAGATCACCATGGATCAGCGCGGGATCGTGAAAGTGACCGCTGGCACCTGCCCGGCAGAGGCCATTGAAACGCGAGGGTTTGTCACGCATTGCAACACGGATCTGGCGCATCGCGCGCCCTATCTTTCGGATTTCCTGCAACGCAAGGCAAAGGGGGAAAGCGCGAAACCCTATCCGCGGGTCAACAAGACCCTGACGCAATACGTCCTGCTTGCCCCCGAAGAGCGCGTGCAGGGGGTGTCCTATCACCTGACACAAAGCGGCCGTATGGTCGAACTGCTGGTTTACACCACCCAAGCGGTGCATGGCCCTTACGGCAACCGGCCCAGAGAAGACGCCGTGGCGGAACAGGTCACGCGCATGGCGCCAATCGGTGCTGCGGTCACGGGGCTGGTGACCCACCGGTCCCAATTCAGCCGCGATCTGGAGCGCACCGTGGGGCTCGAACTGGGTTTTGGTCCCGATCTGGCGCGGCCTGCGCTGGTGTTCAGCAGCGATGCCGGGGATGCGGTGCGCTTTGTGCGCGTGGGCGCCACGACGTTCAAAAGCACGCAGGCGCGTCCGCATGTCCTGAAGCCCGAAGGCCGCCCGGTCATAGACCATCCAACCCTTGAGGTGCTGGCCCCCGGGCGGATTGTCATCGCCGGTATCGATGTCGATCTGACGCTGCAAAAGGACCGCGAAACGGCGCAGCGTCAGGTCGGGTTCAACGACACCTTTGTGTCCCTGTCCAAGGCCGTGAACCTTGAGGCGAATTACACCGGCTACGACATCCTGGCGATGGATCCGCTGCATCTGATGGACAGCGGCACGCACCTGCCGGTGTTCAAGATGCCCTCGGGGGCGGCGCAGGACTACTACGACGCCAACCGCGTCTTTGTGCCCAAAGGGCTGCACTATGTGCCGGAATTTACCGGCCGCCACCACGGCACGGTGCACGCAACGGAAACCTATTCCCAGTTCCGCGATGCACATTCCGAAACGGTCAGCGCCGGGATCGACGGCAAGCTGGCGCCGGTCTCTTTCAGTTTCAGCGCGCGCATGTCGCAGGCCCGCGAGGCGATAAGCCAGAACAAGGTGACCAAGACGCTGGGCATGACCAAGGCGGTGTTCTACGATCTGGTGCTGGACAAACAGCACATGGAGCTGTGCGACGCCCTGCGCGACGAGGTGGCGCGGCTGCGCGACACCGGACGCTATGATCTGTTCATCGAGGCCTTCGGCACGCATTACCCGGTCGCGGTCATCTATGGCGGTCTCGGCGTGCTCGAGATCGACTTCACCGACGAGATGCGCCAGTCGCTGCTGCAGGACGGCGTCGGCCTGAAGATGGAGACGGGCTTCCTTCTGGATGCGGACACGCAGACAAAAGCGTCCTTTGGGGTCAGTCAGGACAGCGAGCATGCCGAAACCTTTCGCAATGTGGTCGGCTCGCAAAGCGAGAATTTCTACTGGGTCGGCGGCACACACGCCGGTGCGCAGCATTCAAGCTGGAGCGTGGGCACCGATGGTGTCGTGCCGGTCCATGTCGCGCTGCGTCCCATAGACGAGCTGTTCTCGCCGGTCTATTTCCCCGACGATCCGGATGTCTCGACCCGGATGCGGGCGGAATTGCGCGCGGCGCTCGAGACGCGGCTGATGGCAGCGCGCAAGCTCCTGCCCAGAGAGGATCCGCCCGACATCTACACCATCGAGGTGCGCATGGACCGGGTGCAGTGTAGCGGCGACCGCAATGACCAGATCCTGCGCGCGGGACAGGTATTTCCCGGTTCCGCGAGTTACGCGACACCCAGGGTGCGTGAGATCTTTCCGATGCTTCATATTGGACTGAAAGGGCAGGAGAAGCTGTGGTATCGCGACTTCGCCGAACGCGGATTGCCCACCGAAGGCACCTATCAGCCGATCAAGGTGGTCTGCCCCTCGCATGCCGATCTGATCGAGAAATCCAGTTTCCTTGAGGACCGGCGGTTGGCCCGGTTTCAGGTGCCGTTCTGGCAACTGAAGGGGGGATGGGCGCGCCTCGTCTTCTCTGATTGGCGCAACCTCGAACACTTCGTGATCTATCCGCTCAAACGCACGGTCTCCAACGACAATGTCACTGAAGAAGAGGCGTTTTGGGGCGGATTCTTTGCCGTGCTGACGCTGGGCATAAAGGTCGGGATTGACGAGTTGTCCGAAGAAGGATCGATCCTGGTGAACGACGACAGCGCGCCGCCGGTGCCGCGTGGCCGCGAACTGTCCGAATCCTCGGTTGATCTGTTCTGCAAGAAGCTGTCAAACGGCTGTTCGGAAATCACGGAGGATTACCTGGACCAGATCGCCGGGCGCTGGATCAAGCATAGCATGGTCAGTCGCCGCGCGGGCTGCGGCTACTGCGTGGACTACCGGATCGAATATTCCGTGAGGGTGTTGAAATGACTTCTGGCATGTTTGTTTGTGCAGGGCCCCGGGGGCGGATCTGCCTGTTGTTGTTGCTGTTGTCCCTTGGGTTGGGTGTGAACGGCGCGGCTGCGTCAGAATCTGAAAGCCAGAGCAGCGATAGCTCTGGTTCAGAAAGCGGCTCAGGGAGCTATGAGGACACCGATGCCAGTGGCACCGCAAGCGATGATGACGAAGACACCTCCTCCGACACAGGGAGTGAGACGTCGAGTTCGGGCACCGGCACGTCGCGCAGTCTGAGCGACAGCCAGTCAATCCGGTCTTTCATGACGGCCCGCAGCGCAGCAGACAGCTCTGAGGACAGCGACGCAGGAGGCGGGGCCGCGTCGGCGGCTGTGGCGCTTCCGGCAGGCCCACCCACGCCGTCCTTCGAGTTGCTCTCCGCAACGGCCGTACTGTTCAGCGAACAAAAAGAAACCAGTTTTGAGAACGACGCGCGAGACCAATTCAAGAGCATCGCAGGACCGGCGGAAAGACTCAAGGCGCGCGCCGGTCGGCGCCCCGAGACGGAACAGCTGCAAACCTTGTTGTCGCAGTTGCGCGCACTTGAGAAGGTCGATGACGGACGGCTCACCGCCGCTTTGCCCGCTGATGTTGCGCAGAGCCTCGTTGATGCTGTCAATGGTGTCAGAAAGCTGGTCCCCGATGCCAAAAACCTGCGCGGCACACTGCCTGAACAGGGCGGGCTAAGCGAAAACCCGTCCAATTTGCCAGCTGAAGTCCGGCAAAACGCGCTGGTGCAACGCGCTATCAAGGCCCGCGAGATTGCAGCGGCGGTCAACGCGCTTGGCAGAGAACCCAGGGAGGAGGCGCAAGCGCTTCGGGAGACGATCCAGGGCGGTGCGGCAGCTGCGGCGGCGCAGCCCAGCAAAACGCTGGCGCAGTTGGACGCGCGGATCGGGAAGCTCGATTCGCTGGAAAAAAGCATGCTCGGGTATGCGCAGGCTGTGGAAGATGTCGTCGGGCAGGCCATCGCGAGCTATCCCCACTCTCTGGCGGGCGCGCGCACGCAGGCGCTGTCCGGCCCGGATGGTGGGGCCTCCGCCGGGGCGGGGCAGAACGCCGAAACCCGCAGCTTGCGCTATGACTTTGACAATCCCGACGTGGTCCCGGACCCATCGCAGCCCCCAAATGCGGTGTTCAAGGCCGAGGTGCCGGTTCTGACACAAGATGCCGGCCTGCTGGCCCAATTGGATTGGAACCATACCGACCCCAGCGGTGCCGCCTATGCCCGCCTTGCAATGCCGCCCCTGCGCCTGTCCATGCGGGCCAAGGCCACAGAAATGGTCGCCAAGGTTCTGGGTTTGAACACCTACGATGGACAAGGTGCAAACGCGGGTCTGGTGGTGCGCACCGAACTGGTGGCCGACGGCGGAAAGGACGGCGATTTTGGCGTTGTGATGGCCCGTGCGACCGGCAAGCAGCCGGTCTCCTACATCTATGAGAACATGCCGAACCCAACAGGTCAGGAGGTCCCCACTGAGGCGAAAATCCACATCGACAAGGTCAAGACCCGGCGCGAGCGTGTTCAGGAAACCCTTGATCTTGCCCTGAACGCGATCAATCCACCGGTCACGGCGACCACGACAACCACGACCCCTGCGTCGACCACGGTCACACAAGAGCAGCTTGACGCGTATCTCGACGGCGCAAACTTGCCCGTGAGCGAAAATAAACTGAAAGTTGCCGGACCAGCCATCAAGGCCTATTCCGAGGCCCGGGATCTTCTGCGCGACGCCCTCGTCCAAACACGCATCCTGAACGAGGGTACGCCGCAAGCCATCGCGCAGCGAGCGGTCGCAGTGCGCGATATCACGCAGGCCGAGCTCGACGATCCGCGTGTGCGTCAGGCGCTGTCGAATGCGCAACTGCTCGACTCCCTGTGTGGTCAAGTTGACCGGCACATGCAGAACCTGTTCATCGACCTGACCAGAACGCCACCTGTTGCATTGATTGACAACGATCAGGCCTTTGGTCTGGATAATGACAGTTACAAGATTGCAGACGACGTGCCCGGGACGTCGCCATGGTTGAGGGCCCTGCCGAAAGCTGTGGACCGCGATCTGGCCCAGAGGCTGTTGGACACCAGCGCAGACGATTTGCGCGCCGCGACGATAGGGTTGTTGACGACGCTGGAACAAGACGCGCTGGTCGGGCGGCTGGAGACGATCAAGCGATACCTCAACGGCGAACTGCGCGGCCCGGTCCCTCGGGTGACCATGGATGGTACAGGCGATACGCTGAGCTGGAATACAGCCGATCCGGGGGAATTGTTTCACAATGCATCGGGTCAGAGGGGGGGTAATTTTCCCACCATCAACAGCTACTACGGCTATCTCAAAGGGATTGAAGAGCGCCCGCCACTGCCGGTCGGTCCACCGCCACCGTTGCCGGCCGATCCACCGCCACCGCTGCCGGCGGATCCACTGCCACCACCGCCGGCGGATCCACCACCACCGCCGCTGCCTGCCGATACATCTCCGCCGGACGATGAATTGTCGCAGGAGCCGCCCCCGCCGCCATTGCCCTGAAAACGCGGCGCGCTTTGGGCCAAACGACGGCGTGCCACCGTCTCAAGGCAG